>SHZB01000160.1 GCA_009692485.1 Myxococcales bacterium | reverse complement strand
CTCTCGGCATCGTCCTTGTGCCGATGACGCGCGCCAACCACGTACATCGGCACATTGGAGTCGATGAAGATCACGATCCGAGATAGCCACGCTCGATTTCGCCGAGCATTGGATCGATGTCTGGCGCGGGAAAACGGTGTCTCAAGGCGTCCCGTAGCGCGGCCATCTTGCCATCTGAATCGCCGCCGCCTCGCTCATTGGTTGCCGCCTCGCGTAGCTTCAGACGTACCCATTCGGACAACGGTCACGTTGTGACTCTTCGCGACGCGCCGGATCTCGCGCAGCTCGCGCTCGTCCAACAACACCTGAAGCCGCTCACTCATGGGATGAGTATGAATGACCTACGCCACGCTTTCAAGTCAGTGAAGTGTGGGCCAAGCCCAGCGGAACTCGTCAGCGAGACTCGAAGCGCTAGTTGCCAATTGCAACTTGCCAATTGCAACTTGCCAATTGCAACTTGCCAATTGCAACTTGCCAATTGCAACGACTCTGCTGTCGGCGTCCGGGGCACGAGGGAGAGCTCAATCCCCGGCGGTGGCGAGCTCGGCGACGACGAGGGTGTGGTGGGCATTGCGGAACAGCTCCGCGAGGGGCACGACCGCTACCGACGCGATGCCCGGAATGGCACTCAGGAATGCGTGCCATTGTGCGTGCGTCAGAAACATCGCGTCGCCATCGGGCGGGACGTAGGCGTCTGCCTGTGCTGCATAGACGAGCTCCGTCTCCAGGCGGTGGCAGCGGTTGCGTAGGCGATACCAGAAGTCGAACTCCGGCATGCTGTCCTCGAGCAGCAGCACTCGGCGCCGCGTCACGCGCACGGCTTCGTCGACGAGCCGGCGCGCGTGTTCGCGACCGACGTGGTGAAGGACATAGCCGAACAGCGTCACGTCGAACGACTTGTCCGGGAATGGCAACGATTGTCCGTCGTAGCGCAAGAGCGTGATTCCGTCCGAACTTGGCGGCGGCGCGAGATCGACACCGACCGCGTCGATCTCCCGGAATAACCGGAGCTTTCGTAACCAGTGAGCGCTACCGCAACCGACGTCGAGGACGCGCGAGCCGGGCTCGATGTGCGACGCGAGCCGGGCTGCCGCGAGCAGGCCCGATGCCGTGTGCTCTTCCCAGGGGCGCGGGCCTCGCCGCACCGGCTGAGCGGCGAATGCGGCGATCGCCTGGACCGAACGGAGGACTGCCGAGGCAAGCTCGATGGCGATGTGCGGAAGCACCGGCGGCGAGTCTTCCGCGAGGCGAGCCGGCATGTCAATCAAGGGGCGCGAGCGCGGCGCGGGTCGTGATGCCTGGTGTCGAATGCGGGCGGCGGAGCTTGGCGGCAAGCTCGCCCCTCGGGTACGCGGGTCAGTCTACCGATGGCCACGCGAGCGACACGTCGGCTGAGCTTCCGCGCCCGGCGGCGGGCCCGCGAAAGGCGGAGGCACCAAAGGTACGCTCGACGCAGCTCGCGATCCCGTCGTGCTCGGCACGCGCGGCGCTGGCCCGCACGCTCGCCGCCGAGACGCTGCCGTCCGGTCGCAGCATGAAGGAGAGCGTCACGGCACCCGGCGGCGGGAGCTGTCCCGCGTCGGTGCGGCACTCGCGTCCGAGACGCCAGTAGATCTGCTCGCGGGCAGCGCGCTCGATGGCGAACTTGCTGAGCGGCGCCGCGCCTGGGCCGGAGCCGGCAGTGGGTGCAAGCGGGCGCGTGCTGCGGTTGGGCGCTGGCGTCGGCGTCGCGCCCTCGTCGGTGGCAGCAGTGGCAGCAGCGGCGGCAGTGGCAGCAGCGGCATTCGCGGAGGCGGCATTCGCGGAGGCGGCATTCGCAGAGGCGGCATTCACGGAGGCGGGATTCACGGAGATTGCATTGCCGGAGCTTGCCGAAGCTGCGGCCGTCGCCTCGGTGCCGACGAGGGTGGTTCCGTTCGGTCCTGTCGTGGGTGGCCTCGCGCTCGGTGTTTTGCCGAGTAGCTCGCTGAGCGCTGCCGGCATTGGGCGCTCCTGAACCGGGTGCTCGGCGGCGGACGAGCCAGGCGCGAGCGGAGTTGTGACGTCGGGCTCGGCCGGGGCCGGCGATGACTTGTCGCGCTTTGCGCAGCCGGCGACGACGCTCCCGGCGGCGACGAGCCCGGCGGCGACGATCGCGGCGGGTGCGAGCACGTGGAGGGCCAAGCACGCGGCTCGCCCAGCTTGCAGCTCCGGGGGGCGAGAGATACCGCGATCACCAACCATCGCTAGCGTTCTGTCACGGCGCGCTGCGATCCGTCAAGGACGCACGCGACCGCCTATTGCCAATACGCCGCATATCGCCAATACGCCGCCCGAGCGCCAATTGACCATTGCCGTCCATTCCGGCGCCAATTGACCATTGCCGTCCATTCAGGCGCCGATTGGCCATTCCGATCCGCTGACGTCCATTGGCCATTGCCACCCGGTGCCGCATATTGGCCATTGCCACCAGGTGCCGCCGATTGGCCATTCCGATCCGCTGACGTCCATTGGCCATTGCGCTCCGCTCACGCCTATTGGCCATTGCGCTCCGCTCACGCCTATTGGCCATTGCGCTCCGCTCACGCCTATTGGCCATACCGTGCGCGCCCGCCTATTGGCCATTGCGATCGCGCCCGCTCCTTGGCCGCTCGGATCGCACGGGAGCCCGGAATTCTCGCTGATTCAGTCGAGGCGCAAGAGCGGGCGACCGGCTTGATCGAGCACCGCGCGCAGGTTCGAGGCCGCGAGACCCACGCGACGCGCGAGGCTCGGACCGATGGGGATGACCTCGGCCTCGAGTGCGCCCGCAAAATCGCTTGACCATAGAAGCAGCGAGCCATCCTCGTCCCAGCGGGCGAAGCGTCCGCGCGCCGCGAGCTCGAGCTCACCGACGATCTCCCCGCGCTCAGAGTCCAGCACCGCGACGCCGTGCGCCCACGCGAGCGCGACGTGGCGACCACCGGGCAGCGGCGCGAGATCACTCCACTCGCGATCGGCGTAGGGGCCGAGCAGGCGGGCGTCGGGTTCGCCCGCTCGCCGCAGTAAGACGCCGGTCTCGTCGGCGAATAAGAGATCGCCGGGCAGCGGCCCATCCGCCATCGCGGACGCGCGTGGCATGGCATGACCGTAAGGCATGAGCGTGCCGAGCTTGCCGTCAGCGCGCACGATCGCACCCGAGCCGAACGCGAGCCACAGCCCCGCCTCGGTGCCGCGCTCGCCGACGCGGGCGGCCCGACTCGCGCGCACGTCGAACACATAACCGTCGAGCACGAAGCCGCCGCCGGCCGGCACGACCCGGGTGGGCTCGGTCACGACGTCGGGCCGCGCGCCGTCGAGCGCCACCGAAGCGATGTGGCCCTCGAGGTCTTGAAAAAACACATGGCGGCACTCCGGATCCGCGCCGACCACGAAGCCAGGTGTACGGGCTACGCGCGCATAAAGGACATCGTGTCTCGCGCCAAAGAGCTGCCACTCCACGTCGCTTTGCGTGCGCCATGCGAGCAGGCGTCCGTCCGGGCAGCGCGCCAAGAGATGGCCAGCCCGGTCCACGCGGCGCTTACCGGTGGCGACGTTGAGCACGACCACCGCTCCGCCAACCTCGAGCGAAACCTCGTCCTGCTCGCGGGCGACCGACGCGACCGCGCTGCCGTCGGCCAGTGCCGAGCCACCCGTGTCGGAGATCGCGAGCAGCTCCGCGAGACGCTCGTCCTTCGGATCGAAGAGCACCAGATCGGCGGTGAGGAGCCGCTCGTCCTCGAGCTGCCAGCCGCCCTCGAATTGCCGCGGTCCAAGACTCTTCGCTGTTGCGCCTAGCCCGCGTGCGCCTAGCCCGCGTGCGCCTAGTCCGCGTGCGCCTTGCCCGCGTGCGCCGTGATCGCTCGGCCCGACGGACGCGAGCCCGCCCGGCCCGACGGACGCGAGCCCGGAGCCACGGCTGCTCGTTCCCGACGTGGGTCCGCCTGCGATCCGTCGTGGCCACGTTGCTGCATCGGCGCGACAAGGCCACGCGCCGTCTGGGGCTGGACCGTCTTCGAGGGCCCGCCGACCCGGTCGAAGGTAGCGCCACGAGCCGTACCCTTCGCTGTCACAGATCGCGAGATCGAGTCCGCCGGGAGCGAAGCACAGCTCACGCGGTTCAGCGAGGTCGTGGGCAAGGAGCCAGGGGCGTGGTGGGCGCGCGACGTCGCCGGGCTCGCGAAGAGCCGCGCCCTCTTCCATCAGCGCGGGAGTGTCGCCGGCGAGAGACACGAGCGAAATCGAACGCGGCGAGGCGACGGCGAGTAGCTCGTCCTTCGGAGAGAAGCGCGCCACCACAGCGGGTGCGTCGAGCGCGACGTCGGTGCGAGAGTGTTTGCTTGAACGCCACAAAAACAGCTGTTTTTGGCGGGCTGCCGCGATCCACTCGCCGTCGGGCGAGACATCGAGGGCGCGGCCTTGCCACGAGTCGGAGTCGAAGCGCGTCGGCTCCCGAAGGTCCCATCGCGCGAGGCCAGCGCTCGTGGCGCACGCGACGACCGGCGCCCGCTCCGCGACGAGCACGCGGCTCAAACCGAGCAAGCACGTCATCGGCGACACGGCGGCGAGAGCGACCTCGCGGTTCTCGCGCATGCGCCAGACCTTGAGGCGTCCATCGATCCCGCGCGTCACGAACGACTCGTCGAAGGGCACCGGCACGAGATCGTAGACGCCCTCGGCATGCGGCCGAAATCGGACCGGCACGGGCGCCCACGCAGCCCCTTCGTCGGGAAGAAAATCGATAAGCGTCGTGTGCGATCGCGTGCCGCCCAGGAAGTAGCGCGGCCCCCACGGAAACGATTGCTCCGCGAGCGGCTCGAGCGTCAAAAATCGGGCCGCGACGAGACCGCGCGCCGCCGCCAACAGCTCGAAGGACACGAGCGGATCGGTCGAGCCCGCGTCGAGCGCACCGGCGAGAAACGCGACCCGCATGTACGGATCGATCGTGCGGCGCGAGCGCGTGACCATCGACGCCGCGGCGGCTGCACGCTCGGCCGCCGCGAGGAGCGTGGCCTGCGCGAGCTCGTGCCGGCGCTCGGCTCGACCGATCCCTACGACGACAGCGACGGCGAGCGAAATCGCGCCGATCGCGAGCATTCGGAGCATCCGGCGACGACGGCGTAGACGCTGCGAGGCGACGAGAAATTCGCGCTCGCCCGGCCCTAGCTCAGCCTCGACGAGCGCAAGTCGGCGGTCCACTTCCGCGAGTCGCTCGCTCGTCCACAGGCCCTCGGCCGCGCGAGCACCTGCGCGCCAGCGGTCGGCCGCATCCGAGAGCTCTTCGACAAAGCCGCGCCAGTCGAGATCGCGCAAGCGCCGTTCGTGCAGGCGCTGCCAGTGTTCTGCGAGCGCCGGAAGCGCCAGCCGATAGCACCCCTTGCGCGTGGTGACGACGCGTGCGCGCTCGAGAATTCCGAGGAGCTTGCTCGCGTCGGCGGGGTCCTCCACGGTGGCCACGAGCTCGGCCGCGGCCACGTCCACGAGCGCACCGTCGGCGCGGAGCAGTCGCGAGAGCAGCGCCTCGGCGACCTCGACGCGGCCGACCTCGAGTCCGCGGAGCACCGCCTCGGCATGTGCGGCGAAGGGCCCGACGACGCCGCGCTGCGCCTGCCAAGCGGACGCTGTCAAGCACGCGGCAAGTTCACGACCGCTTCCGGAAACAGCGGCTTTTACGGCATTTCCAGCGTTTTCGGCACTCGGCGCATTCGGTGCACTCGGCGCATTCGGTGCATTTGCGGCGCTCGACGCATTCGACGCATTCGGCGCACGAGGCGCACTCGGCGCACTTGCGGCGCTCGATGCATTCGACACATTCGGCGCACTCGCCACGTCACCACGGCTGCCCGGCGTGCCGGTCCGCGCCGCCGCCTGCCACCAGTGAGCGAGCGCCAGCGACACCGCGGCGATGCCCGCGTCGAGACCGAGGGTCGACTTGATGTCGAGGACGACGGCATCGATCCCGTCGAGCGCAACGCCTGCCGCCAACGCTGGCTCTCGGATGAGCTCGCTCGCCGCACTCGCAGCTATCGCCGGCACGAAACGAAGCCACGGCCGCAGCCGCTCGGCGAGCTCGCGAGGGAGCCATTCTTCGGGCCGCTCGATGTCGAGCAACATCACCAAGCGCAAGCCCCTCACCGCTTGCGTGCGCCCATCGGTTCGCGTTTCGACGAGCGCGTCCACCAGCTCGCGGAGGAGGCTAACGTCGAGCGCACCTGCGGCGCCGTCGAAGACGAGGACCGCCCCGAGATTGCCCGCCTCGAGCTCACAGCTCAGCTCTGCCAACTCTTTCGCGAGACGGTCTTGAGCGACCGCGAATGCGCCCGCGCGCGGCAAGGAAGCACCGCCGAGCCGCCACTCGTGGAGCTGTAGTGCAAGCTGCTCGAGGCTTCGTTGCGGCGCATCGTCCGGCGCGCTTCGACCGGGCGGCGAACGGACCTGAAGGCTCAAGCACAACCAGTTGTCGCGCCCGTCGGCGAAGGTCTTCGCAAGCTCCGGCACGAGCCCGGCCGTGACGAGCGACGTGAGCCCGCTTCCGCGCCCCGACTCGAGCAAGAGATACGGCTCCCGCAGAAGCTCGCGCGCCAATCGCGGGCACAGCTCGCCGCGACCATAGACATTGCCCTCGTGCTCTTCACCGAGCGCATCGAGACCGCAAAATGGAATGCGCGGCAGCCCATGCGGCCGGGCCCACACGCGCTCGAGCTCGGACGCGAGCGTGCCCGCCGTGACGCCGCGCGCGAGCGGATCGATGTGAAGCCACCGCTCCAAGAGCGCACGCAAACCCGCAGGCATTTGCCACGTCGTCCCAGGCCGCAAGCGCCCCCGCACCGTGGCGTCCTGCACCTCCGAGAGCCACACGCCGAGCTCCGCGCCAAGGTCGCGCGCCGGCCGCTCGCGAATGTCTTGAGGCAAGGCTCCGGTCACGAGCTGCACGATGCACGCGGCGAGCGCGTAAGCGTCGGCGGCAGGCGTCGCCTCGAGACCCTCGAGCACCTCGGGTGCCATGAATCCCGGCGTTCCGAGCACGATAGCGGCACCCGATGAGGTTGGAGCGTCGGGCCGCGTCGCTTCGTAGCCGAGCGATTCCCGGTGCACGAGAAAGGCCGCCGTCGACTGGCCTTCTGCCGCCGCGCCCGCCGGGATCTCCATATCCGAGAGGCGCGGGAGTCCACGGCGTGCGATCCCGAAGTCGAGCACCTTGAGCGTGCCCTCTTCCGTGATGAACAGGTTCGCCGGTTTGAAATCGAGGTGCACGACGCCAGCCCGATGGATCACATCGAGCGCAGCCGCCGCCTCGCACGCCCACGAGAGCACGCGTCGCCACGCCACCCGCCGACCGCGCGCCACGACCTGCGAGAGATCTTCTCCGCGGAGCAGCTCCATCGCCACGAAGGGATGCCGTCTCGCACCGCGCTCCGCATCCAGAATGCCGGCAGCGTAGATCGTGACGAGCGCCGGGTGTCGCAGCGACGCGATCAGCCGCGCCTCCTCTGCCCAATCTCCCGTCTCGGCAAGCTCCGCGCGCAGCAGCTTCAGCGCCACCGTGCGAAGGGGCTTGCGGTCGGGCAACAGCTCTTCAGCCTCCCACACGTCGCCGAAGCCGCCGTGCCCGCGACGCGCGACGAGCAAGTAACGCTCGCCGAGGACATCGCCCGCCGTATGCTGCACGCCCGCCATTCCGAGGGGTGAGACTAGTCCCCTGCATCCATCGAAACGAGGGGTAAGTCGCGCGCGGTGCGGTGCTCGCGAGCGCGTGCGCGGATGGCTTCGACGGTGATGAGCGGCCCGGGTTCGCGGGCGCCCTCGCATTCGCCGGTCATCGCCTGCCACGCCTCGGGCGTCTCGATGAGCGCGTCCCAAAACGGGTAGCTCCGACACTGCGTCGGACGCGCCTCGTACACGCTGCAAGTGCGCGCCTCGTGGTCGAAGAAAATGCAATCGCCGTTCGTGCGCTCCATGAGCGAGCGCCGGCTCCCGACGCGGCGGACGTAGCGTCGCTCGACCTCCGCGGGCTCGACACCAAGCTGCGCCGCGAGCTGCGCCACCTCCTCGCTGTTCACCCACACGAAGCCCGGCGCGCCCGTGCAGCAGTCGCCGCAACCCGTGCACCGAAACGCCAGGCCCGACGCGAACCAGTCACCCGAAACCTCTTCGCTCATCGCTCGGTCACGCGGCTCTCAAGGTCGACTCGGAGCGCCGGGCGGCACGGGCGCCGCGAGCTCGCGCAAGAGCGGAGGCAAGCGGCGCGCCTCACACAAAGTCTCGACAAGAGCACCCGTGACGACCGCGCTCGCCATCAGCTGCCCGGGGCGCGGCAAGTGATCGAGCCAGCAAAGCTCGAAGCGCCCATCGGTCGGGACGCGCCGCAAAAATGGCTCGAGCGGCAACACCAGGCCGTCGCGCCAGCGTGCCAGATAGACGACGCTCGCGAGCCGGATCGTGCTCGCAAAGCCGAGTCGGCGACGCGCCCCGCCAGCATGAGGCCCGGTGTGATCGAAGAACTCCACTGTCTGCGATTCGCCGAACAGATCGGGCTCGGTACGCTGCACCGTCACGAGGGTCCAGGCACACAGCGGACGCAACGCACGCAAGAAAGAGCGCGTCATTTGCTCGAATTCTTGCACATCCGCCGCGGCGCGCGCCTCGCTGTAGTGCCCATGCGCGAAGGCGTTGCGCTCGGCGTGCATCAAGTTGCTGAGCGCGTCGAAGGTTTGGTTCTCGCCGATCTTCACGTCCAAGAGCTGCCGGGCGAGCGTGCCCATCGGATCGTCTTTTCCGTCGAAGGCGTTCATGGCCACGCGTGCCAGCTCACGCCAAACTCCAAGCGGCAGACCGGCGCGCGTCTTGTGTCGTTCGTAGAGCGCGCGCATCGCGGCGTGGTCGCCCTCCCCGGCCTTCGCGAAATACGCGCTCAAGAGCACGATCGCGATGAAGCGCCACGCGCCCTCGAGCACATCGAAGAGCATCTTGACGCGCTCGACCGCGCTCGACGAGCTGAGCGCCGCGTGCACGCGTCCGGCGATCGGATACGGCAGCCCACCCGCGAGCGAGCTCAACACCCCGTGCGGATCGCCACACTCCGCCGACAGTTCCAGGGCGCGCGCCGGGGCCCGCTCGAGCGCGACGTCTTCCCACGACACCGTGCGCGGCAGCTCCAGCTTTCCGTCGGTGATCGGCGCGCGGCCGTGCCACTCGCACTGCACCTGCGCCGCGAACGTCGCTGCGTCGAGCTTGCGCGCCACACACGCGCCGACGACGCCCTCGGCGACGCGAGCGACGACCGCACCGGGACCCGCGAGGGTCGCGATCATGGCCGCGAGCTCACGCTCGAGCGCGGGCACGACCTGGCCGCCAACCCCGGCGAGCGCGGCCTGTTCCTCGATCCCGAACAGCACGAGCTGGCATTTTTTGTTGACCGCTTTTTCGAAGAGCTCGGCGGGTGAGGTGGCCGCGCGGCCGCGGCTGCGCTCGCGAAGCTCGACGATCTCGCCCGTGCCTTGCGCGCCGGGGCCCGCTGCCTCATCGAGCGCATTGAAAGCGAGCTCGAGCTCCGTGCCCGCGTGCGCCGGATCTCCCTCGAGCGGCCAAATTCCGGCGCCTAACACACGCACGCCGAGCGCATCGGCGAGCTTGCAGGCCTCCCGGGCGTGGTCGCGCAAGACATCGGCGCCGCCGCGAACGACGAGGCAGATCGCGTCCTCGCAGCGCGCCACCACCTCGATCGGCCAGCGGCGGTGAAGCGCCACGGCAGCGCGCACCGACGCGGGTGCATCGCCACCATCGGGTGCCACGAGGAGCAAGACGAGGCCCGCCCCTTCGCGCTGCTGCAGCGTCGTCGCGACCTCCTGCTCGAGGCCCGCTCGCGCCAACAGCCCGCTGGCCGCATCGACCGCGCCCGAAGGCACCGCGCGCGACACATAACGCCGATCGACGAAGCTCGCGCGCATCGCACCTACGGTCACCAGCGTGCCGTGCACGAGCGCCGCCCGCTCCCTCTGCTGAAGACTGCGCGCGCCGACTTGCACCGGGACGCTGCACTCTGCGCGTCGTTCGAGCCACCACCGCACGCCGTCAT
>SHZB01000159.1 GCA_009692485.1 Myxococcales bacterium | reverse complement strand
GGTTGTTGCGCGCCGCCTTGCTGCGATCCGTAAGGTTGTTGCGCGCCGCCTTGCTGCGATCCGTAAGGTTGTTGCGCGCCGCCTTGCTGCGATCCGTAAGGTTGTTGCGCGCGGCTTGGCATCGCGTCGCGTCGCGCGGCGGTGTGCGCCGTCGACTTCAGCGCCGCGAGCAGTTCTTCGCTGATCGCCTCCGTCTTCTGCGACTCGATGGGCGCGCCCGCATGCTTCGGGCCTGTCAGGCGAGCCGCGATAGCCCCGAGTGTGTCGGCCACTACGCGCGCCGAGGCTGGCCGCCCCTCGGGCAGCTTTGCGAGACACGCCAAGACGAGGGCATCGAGCTCAGGCGGCACGGGCTGGCGCGCGAGCTTCGAGGGTGGCTCGGGCACGCGCCCGACGTGGGCCTTGGCGACCTCGATGAGCGTGCGGCAGTCGTCGAAGGGTCCGCGCCCAGCTAACATCACGTAGAGGCACAGCCCCATCGAGTAAAGGTCCGCGCGGTGATCGAGCTTCTTGCCGCGCGCCTGCTCGGGCGCAAAGAAGCGCGGCGTGCCGACCACCATCCCGGTGCCGGTTGGATTCGCGAGCGGCGCCGGTGCGTTCTCGCCGCCATGCAGGAGCTTCGCCACGCCGAAATCGAGGATCTTCACGAGCCGGTGGCCGTGCTCGCCGACGGCGTCGCAAAGAAACAAGTTGTCGAGCTTGATGTCCCGATGCACCAGGCCCTGCTCGTGCGCGAAGGAGAGTCCCTCGAGCGCCTGTCGCGCGTATGCAACGGCCTCGACGACGGGCAGCGAGCCTCCGCGCTCGGTCACGACGTCCTTGAGCGACGTGCCAGGCAGGTACTCCATCACGAAGTACGGTTGTCCCTCGGGCGTCGTGTCGAAGTCGGTCACGCGAACGAGATTGGGGTGCCGCAGCTGCGCGAGCGCCTGAGCCTCGAGCCGCATGCGATCGACGAGCGTCGACTTGTGGACCAACTCTGCCAAGAGGATCTTGACCACGACCTTGGTGCCGAGCAGCGCGTGCTCGCAGAGGTAGACGACCCCCATGCCGCCACGCCCAAGCTCACGGATCGGGCGGTACTTTTCGACGTTTGCGAGGGGGTTTGCAGGCGCCGCCACGGGGCTCGGTTTACCATGGTTCGATGCGCGCAGGCCGCCGCCCCACCGTGGCGATATCGGGCTCCGCCTCGCCAACTGCGATCGCCCGCCCAGCCCGCGAATATCGGGCTACTCCTCGCCCATTGCGATCGCCCGCCCAGTCCGCGAAAGTAAGGAAAATGCAGGCGAAACTGGGGAAGAAAGAGCTTGACGCTATCGGACCGCGAACTACCGTGCGCGTCCGTTCGGGCCAATAGCTCAGCTGGGAGAGCGCCGCGTTCGCAATGCGGAGGTCAGGGGTTCGATCCCCCTTTGGTCCACCCGACTCTGTTGCTTTTCCGCGCTCTGTTGCTTCCCCGCACGCTCGTGATCGCTCCGTGAAGCTCGCGACGGTTCATCAGCTCGTGATCACTCTGGCGGGCGTCCTCGCCGTGGGGCTTGCGGGGCGCGGCGCGTTCCTGTTTGCGAAGGGCGGAGGCATTCAAGAGCTTGCGCTCGCGGCCTGCGCGTCGTTGCTCGCGGTCTCAGCGGGAGTTTACCTGCGCCGGTTTCGGGCCCGACTGCGCGGCTGAGCCGGCATCTTGGCGTGCAACACTGGCGTGCAACACTGGCGGCGGCTCGGGCGGCGGCTCGGGTTGCCGCGGGCCCGAGAAGCTGCGACACTTCAGCGGTCATTGCCAAACGCCACGCCATGTGGCAGGCGGTCGGTCGGTCGGGAGGTCGGGTATGGCCGCAGCTCGGCCGCCCGGCAGGCCATGCGGCGGACCCTGTTATTCGCTTGGTATCGGAGCTCTCGAGGCCGAAATGTCGAAAACTTTCTTGAAGACTCTCAATCAACTTCGTCCGCGGTCGAGCGGTCTCCAGTCCCTTCTCGGCGCGCTCGCATCGCTGTCCCTCGCCTACGCCGGCGCCGCGGCGGGCTGCGCCGGAGACGGCACCGTCGACGTGCCAGGTGCCGCGGGCGGAGCATCGTCGTTGGGCACCGGCGGCGCGGGCGCGTGCGTGCCGACCGAAGAACTCTGCGATGGGCTCGACAATAGCTGTGAGGGTCACGTCGACGAGGGATGCGCGTGCATCGAGGGCGACACGCAGTCGTGCTTCAGCGGTGCACCCGAGTTGCTCGCTGTCGGCGCTTGCAAGGGCGGCGAGCAGGCCTGCGATCAGCACGGCGCGTGGGGCGATTGCGTGGGTGAGGTCGTGCCCGGCGCGGAAGAATGCAACGCGCTCGACGACGACTGCGACATGGAGACGGACGAGGGCTTCGGAGCGGTGACCTGCGGGCTCGGGATCTGCAAAGTCACCGTCGACGAATGCACCGAAGGGACCTTCCATCCTTGCATCCCTGGCGCTCCCAACCCCGAGGGAGAAAGCTGCGACGGCTTCGACGACGACTGCGACGGTGAGGTCGACGAGGGCTGCAGCTGCATCAACGGGGAGGTGCAAAGTTGCTACACCGGCGCGCCTGCGACCCAGAGCGTGGGCGCGTGCAAAGACGGCTCGCAGAGCTGCGTCCTCGGTCAGTGGAATGCGTGCAGCGGAGACGTCACGCCCAGCGCCGAGGGATGCAACGGCGTCGACGACGACTGTGACGGCAACACCGACGAGGGCGATCCCGATGGCGGCGCGGCGTGCGGCACCGGCAAGCTTGGCGTGTGCGCCGCGGGTGTCGAGCACTGCGAAGCCGGCAAGCTCGCGTGTACGCAATCGACGCAGCCAAGCGCCGACCTCTGCGATGGCAAGGACAACAACTGCGACGGCGCTACGGACGAGAACAACCCCGGTGGCGGCGGCACCTGCGACACCGGGTTGCTCGGCAGCTGCAAACCGGGCGTGTTCGAGTGCAAGGGCGGCAAGGTCGTGTGCACGCAAACGGTGTTCGCCAAAGTAGAGAAGTGCAACGGCGCGGACGACGACTGCGACGGCACCAACGACGACGGCAATCCCGACGCGGGCGGCGCGTGCCTGACCGGCCAGCTTGGTATTTGCGCCCCCGGCGTCGAGGCCTGCACGGGCGGCAAGCTCGTGTGCCAGCAAACGTCGATGATGGCGGCCGAGACCTGCAATGCCAAAGACGACGACTGCGACGGCACCAACGACGACGGCAATCCCGGCGGCGGGCAGACCTGCGACACCGGCAAGTTAGGCGTGTGCAAGCCCGGCACAACGAATTGCACGAATGGCAATATCGCGTGCGACCAAAACGCTCAGGCGCAGGCCGAGACCTGCAATGCCAAAGACGACGACTGCGACGGCACGAACGACGACGGAAATCCCGGCGGCAACGTGGCGTGCAACACCGGCAATCTTGGGATCTGCGCGGTCGGCACGACGGCGTGCATGAATGGGAGTCTCGCTTGCAATCAAAACGCCAAAGCGGTGGCCGAGACCTGCAACGGCAAAGACGACGACTGCGACGGCGCCAATGACGACGGCAATCCCGGCGGCAACGTGGCGTGCAACACCGGAAAGCTCGGGATTTGCGCGCCCGGGACGAGCGCCTGCACGAACGGCAATGTTCTCTGCAATCAGAATTCCCAGGCGGCCAACGAGCTCTGCAATGGCAAAGACGACGACTGCGACGGCACCAACGACGACGGCAATCCCGGCGGCGGCGCGGCCTGCAATACCGGTCTCAAGGGTGCTTGCGCGCCCGGCCAAACAGAGTGCAAGAACGGCGGGCTCGCCTGCAATCAAGTGATCTTCGCGTCGAACGAGCAGCCTTCGAAATGCCAAGACGGCATCGACAACGACTGCGACGGAACCGCCGACGCTGCCGATACGGCGAGCTGCTGCCCGCACTCCAAGTGCACGACTGGGGCTCCGCTGACGCCAGGCTGCGACACCTGCGTCGCGGCGATCTGCGTGGCAGATCCATTCTGCTGCACGATGGATTGGGATGACCTCTGCGTCGGCCACGTCGTCGATTCAGTCATTTGCAACAGCGCCGCCTGCGGCAACAAGTGCCCCCACGGCGGCTGCGTGACGGGGGCGCCAATGTTCCTCGGCTGCAACCACGACCTCGGCAGCACCTGCGTCAACAAGGTGTGCCAAGCCGACCCGTTCTGCTGTCAAAATTTCTGGGACGCGGCATGCGTGAGCCAAAAAAACACGCTCTGCGGTCAGACCTGCAACTGACGCGATTGCCGCGAGAGCCGGGTCACGCGGAGCCGCAAAACGCGCCACGCCCGACGCTGCCGAAGGTCGCGCTTGGTTTGTTTTTGGGATGCCCTCAGCGCGCTCGAGCCGCGACCGGTCAGCTCTCGGTGAGGCGACGGAAACGCAGGCGGGTGGGCTTGGCCGCGTCCTCACCCAGGCGGCGTTTCTTGTCCACCTCGTAGTCGGCGTAGTTGCCTTCGAACCACTCGACGTGGCTGTCGCCTTCGAAGGCGAGGATGTGGGTCGCGAGCCGATCGAGGAACCAGCGATCGTGGCTGATCACGACGACGCACCCGGGGAACGAGGTGAGCCCGTCCTCGAGCGCGCGCAGGGTCTCGACGTCGATGTCGTTGGTCGGCTCGTCGAGCAAGAGCAGATTGCCGCCGGTCGTGAGCAGCTTCGCGAGGTGGACGCGGTTGCGCTCGCCGCCGGAGAGCTCGCCTACTTTCTTTTGCTGATCGCTGCCCGCGAAGGCAAAGCTGGACACGTACGTACGTGATTTGATTTCGCGCCGCCCGAGCATGAGCGTCTCGGCGCCGCCGGAGATCTCTTCCCATACGGTCTTGTTCGGGGCGAGGCTGTCGCGCGACTGATCGACGTAGGCCAGCTTCACCGTGTCGCCGATGAGGAGATCGCCGGAGTCGGGTTTTTCTTCGCCGACGATCATGCGAAAAAGCGTGGTTTTTCCAGCGCCGTTCGCGCCGATCACGCCGACGATGCCGCCGCGCGGAAGGCGGAAGGAGAGGTCCTCCATGAGCACGGTGTCGCCGAAAGATTTGCGAACGTTCTTCGCTTCGATGACGTTGTCACCGAGGCGCGGGCCTGGCGGAATGTAGATCTTGCCGGCCTCGATGCGCTTGTCGGCGGCGGCGTCCTCGACCATGAGCTGCTCGTATGCGGCGAGGCGTGCCTTGCCCTTCGCCTGTCGCGCGCGCGGCGCAAGCTTCACCCATTCGAGCTCGCGCTCGAGCGTACGTTGGCGTGAACTTTTGACCTTCTCTTCGGAGGCGAGGCGCTTCTGCTTTTGTTCGAGCCAGCCGGTGTAGTTGCCTTCGTAAGGGAAGCCGTGGCCATTCTCGAGCTCGAGGATCCAGCCCGCGACGTTGTCGAGGAAGTAGCGATCGTGCGTCACGGCGACGACCGTGCCCGGGTACTCTTCGAGGAAGCGCTCGAGCCACGCGACGCTCTCGGCATCGAGATGGTTCGTGGGCTCGTCGAGCAGCAGCATGTCGGGCCGCGAGAGCAAGAGCTGGCACAAGGCGACGCGGCGCCGCTCGCCGCCTGAGAGCTTGGTGACGTCGGCGTCTCCGGGTGGCAGTCGCAGCGCATCCATCGCGCGCTCGACCGTGCGGTCGATGTCCCACGCATCCACGGCGTCGATCTTGTTTTGGAGCTCGCCGTACTCCTCGAAGAGCTTCTCCATTTTATCGGCAGGCAGCTCTTCTGCCATGAGCGCGCCCAGCTCTTCGAAGCGCGTCAGCAGGCCGCGGGTTTCGGAGACCGCGAGCTCGACGTGTTCGCGCACGTTCTTATCGGGATTCAGCTGCGGCTCTTGCCGCAAATAGCCGATGCGGGTGCCGTCGGCCGCGCGCGCCTCGCCGAGATAATCGGTATCCACGCCCGCCATGATCCGCAGCAAGGTGCTCTTGCCAGCGCCGTTGTGGCCGAGCACACCGATCTTGGCGCCGTGCATGAACGAGAGCGAGAGGCCCTTCAGAACCTCTTTGTTGGGCGGGTGCACCTTGCGCACCTGCGACATCGTGAAAACGTACTGAGCCACCTTGAAACTCCTCGCGCGCTGACCCCGGACGGAGCCGCGCGGCAGGGCTTAGTCGCGGTGGGCTCACATGGCAAATGCGTGCGTCCGCTGCGCGGTGTTTGCGACGCGGTCGCGCTCTCGCTGCGAGCTTGCGTTGTATTGCGAAGAGCCGGCGTGGTCTCGCTGCGAGCTTGCGTTGTCGTGCTGACAGCCCGCGCGCGCTAGCTCTCGAGAAAATCGACGAGGCGCCCGCTCGTTTGGCGCAGGCGCTGACTCGTGATCTTGCAGAGGGCGAGCAAGAGCTGCACGCCGAGGTTCGGCCGCTCGTCGAGCAAGCGGAGGAATGAGGCCTTCGAGAGCACCAGCACCATGGATGCGCTCTTCGCGAAGGCGGAGGCAGAACGAGGCGCGCCGTCGATGAGGGACATCTCGCCGAAGGAGCGACCCGGCCCGACGCTGCCGAGGGACTTGAGCTCGTCGGTCTTGTCGGCCTTCACGATCTCGATCGCGCCGGACACGACGATCCCCATGTAGACGTCCGCGTCCCCCTCTTCGAAAATGTACGTCCCCGGCGCGACGCTGATCGGCGTCAAGAACTCGGCGAGCCCGCGCACATGGGTGAACGCCACGCTCTGAAACCAGCGCGAATTCTCGAGCAACGACGCGCGATCGTCGGTGCTCATCGTGAGCGTGCGAACGCCGTCATTGGGGGAGCGGCGCGTGGACGGAGACGAGGATTTCGGGGCCTTGTCGGACGGGTTCGTCCGAGTGGCGACGTTCGGTGTCGAGGGCGGCGCCGCGGTCGATGCACGCGCAGCAGTCGCCACCGGAGCGCGCGTGGCGTTCGGCGCGCTGGTGCTGGGTCCGGTGTTTGAAGGTGGCGGGCGCTGGGTCATCCGACGCGACCACGATACGCCGCAATCCCCGCCGAGCAGAACGAGCATTGCAAGGTCGCGTGCATGTGGCCGCCGCTCACGCCGCCGGGGCGAAAGGTCAACTCGGCCGGCGTGGCGCTGGCGTTCGCCGCCGTGTCGCGTGCGCGCTCAGTTTCTCGGGGATCGGCGCCGAGCGGTTCTTTCGGCGTGCGGCGCGCGCGTGCTTCGGCCAGCTCGTTCGCGTCCGGCGCGGTGCGACGCGATTCGGTATTTCGTGGAGCGCTTGGCTCGGGCGGCGGCTCCGGCCGGGGCGCTGGCGAGGTGGCGGCTCGGACTTGTGACGACGGCGCTGACGAGGTGTTTGAGCCAGCTTCGGGCGGCGGCGCTGCGGCCCGTCGGGAGCGTGCCTCGAGCGGCTCGAACGCGGTGCGCGATGCGGTGTCATCGGGCGCGCCGTCTCGCGTGAGTCCGCGCGAACCGCCCAGGATCTTGGCCGCTTGCTGCTCGCGAAACTCGCGACTGTTCGCGTCCGTGGCGGCGGCGATCTCCTCACGGCGGCGTGCGTCCGTGGCGGCGGCGATCTCCTCGCGGCGGAGGGCGTCGGTGGCGCGGGCGGCCTCTTCGCGACGGAAGGTCTCCGTCGTTGCGGCGAATTTCTCGCGACGGCGTGCGTCCGTGGCGCGGACGGTCTCATCACGACGGAAGGTGTCCGCGGCCGTTCGAAGCTCTTCGCGGCGCTGTGCATCCGCGGCGATCGCGACATCCTCACGCCGCCGTGAGTTGGTGGTGTCCGGGACCTCCGCGGGGGGCTCGGATGGAGCGGGCGCGCCCGAGGATTCACGCGGCGCCCGTGCTTCGGCTTCTTTTCGTGCGAGCTCGACGCGAGCGTCGGCGGCCATCTGCGCGGCGCGCGCGGCGATGTTTTGGTCTTGCCCGGAAGGCTGTGCCGGGGCGCTGGCTGCGGCGCGGATCGTGGCAGCGCGCTTGAGCGTCTCTTGCGGAGTGCGACCCGGCGAGACGTCGATGGAGACCTCTCCGTTGACGGCGTACTGGCGACCGTCGGGGCCGGACTTGAGCTCGAATTTCGGCGAACCGGCGAGGCCATTCGCAGCGGAAATGTGCGCCTGCTCGTGGGAGCGCACCTCGCGATCGCGCGCGCGAAGCTCATTCACGCGGCGTGCGTCTTCTTGCGAAAGCTCGAGCGAGGCCGTCCCCGCGCGGCGTGGCGTTCGCCCGCCCGTCGAGGGTTCGCCGCTGGTTTCGGGGCGGTCTCTGCGCGGGCCGCCTTCACCTTCATCGCCGGCGAAGGTCCCGGCATCGGGCTGCGCTGCATCGGGCTGCGCTGCATCGGGCCGCGCCGGGTTGGGCTGCGCTGAGCCGGGTCGCGCCGAGTGGGGCCGCAGCTCCTCGGCCAACGAGGAGGCGCGCGCGAGGACGGGATCGAGCACGCCCTCCGGCTCAGGCGCGAGGCCCGCTAAACGTGCCAGCCGCTTGCGAAGCTCGTCGGCGACTTGCTTGGTCGGTTCGGCGCTGCGCCGGCGTGCCGCATCGAGGGTCGGATCCTGTTCGTCGCCGCGGAGCTGTCGGGCGACCGGGGAAACGCGGACCGTCGATGCCGCTTCGGTGTCGTTGCCGCGCCGCTCTTCGCCGCCGCGAACGCGCGCAGACTGCCCGGGCAAGAAGGCCGGCGGCAGCCTACGGTCGACGACGGAAGGGAGGTTCATGGCGCGGACAGAGTCCTACGCATACGTGAACGGTCGCGGAGAGCATGAACTTGAGGCTCGCCCTGAAATAATGCGAACTCCTTCGCCGCGCCGCGTTCAGGCACTGGAATCGCCGCGCTTCAGCACCCTCGGTACGCCGCGTTCAGGCACTGGAATCGCCGCGCTTCAGCACCCGCCTGAGGCTCGCGATGTCGCCCTCCGCTAGCTCGCGCGTCGCGATGAGCGTGCCGACATAGGCGAGGCCGACGAGCGCCGCGAGGGGAACGGCGAGGGCGGGCGATGCGCCAAAGAATGCGTCTGCAGCGCGGCCTGTTGCGATCGCGACGGCGAGGGCGAGGGCGACGCGGACGAGCGTGCGGAGACGGACGACCTGACCGGCGGCCCGATGCACGGCGACCGCTGCGCACACGGTCGCGATGACGAGGCTGGCGGAGGTTGCGAGCGCGGTCCGCAGCACCATGCCCTCGCCGAAGGGCTCGCCACGAACGAAGGCGAAAGAGAGCGCGACGACGAGCGCGAGTGCGGCCACCGTGAGTGCGGCGCTTTGCCGTTCGCGACCGAGGCTCGTGAGCACGGAGGCGAGGATGCCGAAGAGCGCGAAGGCGCCGAGACCGATGGCGAGCACGAACATCGCCCGCGCACCAAGATCAGCGAATTCAAGCCGAAAAACCAGCGCGAGGAGCTTGGCGGGGATCGCCGCGTTCACGCTCACGACGAGACCACCAAACACGAGCGCGAGCCGGACGCCGGTCGTGACGTAGCGTCCAACGGCCGCCCGATCGCCGTCGCGCGCGGCGGAAGCGAGCAGCGGAAACAACACGAAGGTGACGCTCAAGAGCAGCTGATACGGCAAGAAGCAGAAGAGCTGCGCGGCGCGGTACGCACCGGTGAGTTTGTCGGCGTCGCGTGCGTCGTGACCTGCGGCTTCGGCGGCGTCGGCGGCGAAGCGTCCGAGCAATTGGAGGTCGCTCTGCAAGAGCAGGTTCAACGCCACTTGCCCGAAGAACAAGGGAGCGAGGAAGGCGAGATGCGCGCGCACGCTGACACCGCCGCGGCCGCGTTTTCCGGTTCCGGCGAGCGGCAGAGCGATGAAGAGCACGAGCCCGGCTGCGGCGACGAAGGCTCCAAGCGCGCCCTCGACGCCGGCGCCACTGGCCTTGAACCACCATGCGCCAAGGAGCAGCGCGACGGTTCGAAGCGTCGCGAAAAGGGCGTCGATCGCGGCCTGCGCGATGAATCGGCGCTCGCCATTCAAGACCCCCACAAGCGGCGTGTAGAGGCCGTAGAAAAACAGCACGCCCGTCGCAATCCGCATCGCCAAGGTGAGATGCGGCGCGTTCATCGCCCGGGTGATCGATGGCGCTGCGAAGAAAAATGCGAGCGCGAGGGGGACGACGGCACCCGCCTGCGTGGCGAGCGCGCGGCGCGTTGTGGCGGCCCGGTCTTCCGCGGGGGCGGCGCTGATGGCGCGGCTCACCCCCTGCACGCCGGTGGTGACGACGGGGTTGTAAGCCATG
>SHZB01000158.1 GCA_009692485.1 Myxococcales bacterium | reverse complement strand
GTAGTTTTGTGAAAAGCGGGCGAGCACTTCGCGCTTCGCGTCCTGGAATGGCAGCTTCGAAAACTGAAGATAGGAGTTGCCGTCGCCACCGCCGCCAGTGACGTCTTCGCGCGGCACGCCGCCCTCCACGAGCGCGCCCAGATGCCCGGCGATGTCGATCTCGCCGTGGGGGTCACTCAACGCGAAGCCTACCTGCACGGCGTTGCGTAGCTCGCGGACGTTGCCTGGATAGTCGTAGCGCATCAGCCGCTCGAGCTGGACGTTCGAGACACGCTCGAATGCGGCCTCATCGCCGAGATCTTTCAGCATGCTCCGGACGAGGCTTGGCAGGTCCTCGACGCGCACTCGCAAGGGCGGCAACTCGATCTTCACTTGCGCCACGCGGAAATAGAGATCGCTTCGAAATCCGCCTTGATTCACGGCACGCACGAGATCGCGTCGCGTCGCAGCGATGACCCGCACGTCGAAGGGTTTGTAGGCCGAGCCGCCCACACTCTTGACCCGCCGTTCGGAGAGAGCCCGCAAGAGCTTCGGTTGAACGTCGAGCGGCAACTCACCAAGCTCGTCGAGGAAAATGGTGCCGCCATCGGCCTCTTGAAATGGCGACTGGTGTCGATCGATCGCACCCGTGAAGGCGCCGCGCTCGTGCCCGAACAAGGTGGCTTCGGCGAGGCTCGCCGGGATCGAGCCGCAGTCCACGACGACGAAGGGTTTGTTCGCCCGCTTGCTGGCCATGTGGACACTCTGGGCGGCGAGCTCTTTGCCAGTGCCGGTCTCGCCGCAAATAAGCAGAGTGAGATCGGTCCCGGCGATCTTGAGGAGGCGGTCGAAGATCGATCGCATCATCGCGCTATGGCCGACGAGTGGACCAAAGGCCGGCACCGTCGACACATTGACCGTCTCGGGGCGCAGCGGCTCATATTGCAAGTTCGTCGCCCCCGCGCGCACGACGCAGGGGCCGCCCACGGTCACGTCGCCAAGGCGAACGGCGCCTACGAAGGTGCCATTGCGGCTGCCGAGATCGCGCACGCGCACGCCGTCTTCGGTGGCCATGAACTCGACGTGAACGGCGCTCACCTTCGCGTCGTCGACGACGATCTGGCACGCCGGATTGCGCCCGAGGATGACCGGGTCGCGGCCGATCTCGAACCAGGTCTCGTCGTTGCCAATGCGAATGCGCCCGCCGCGCAGGTGAACGCGGTTTCGTGAACCTACGGTGACATCCAATCGACCCATGCTTTGTCGTTCCTCGTCGTTTGCGGCGCGTACGTTGGCGACACGGCCGAGCTCAGCTTGCCGGTGCGCTTACTGGGTTTGTCAGGCTTTTTCTGCCTCGGCCAGGACGGCGATGGTGCCCCAGGCATCGCCAGTTTCGGTCGCCGTGTACCCCGTATCGGCGGCGGTCGGCGGCTCATTCGCGTACCCGCTCGTGACGCGCGCCGGCGGCGGGGCTGCACGACGAACGAGCGCGACCGGTAGACACGCGCGCCACTCGGCGAGGGCATCTTCGGCAGATTCGAAGCGGAGATTCGGCTCGCGGTCGAGCGCACGGGAGAGAAAGCGCTCGAGGGCGCTCGGCCATCGTTCGCCGGTCGCGATTTCCAGCGTCGGTGCCGCCCGTTCCATCTTGAGGGCGATCACGGACGCGGCGTTCTTCCCCTCGAAGGGCAACCTGCCCGCGAGCGCGGCGAAGGCGACGGCTCCAACGGAGTACAGATCGGCGCGATGGTCGACGCGCGCCGGGTTGCGCACTTGTTCGGGCGCCATGTACGCAAAGGAGCCGAGCGTCGAGTCGAAATCCGTGAGGCTCGGCTCATCCCTGATGCCGTCGACGGGTTTCCGCGCAAGCTTCGAGATCCCGAAATCGAGCAGCTGCGCGCGCTCTGGACGCCCCGGATCCCCCGTCCGCGTAAGGAAGACATTGGCGGGCTTGAGATCGCGGTGGATCACGCTCGCGCGGTGGGCGGCAGCGAGCCCCTCGAGCATGTCATCCACGAGCGGTCCGACTTCCGCGAACGGGAGGTATTTTTCCCGCGCCAAACGCTCGCTGAGAGACTCTCCCTCGAGCTTCTCGAACACGAGGATGAGCGCCCCGCTCTGGTCGTTGGCGTGGCCGAGCAACTTGCACACGAAGGGGCTGTCGATCGCGCCGACGAGGAGCGCCTCGCGCTCGAAACGAGTGACGATGTCCGGCTTGAGCTTGGCCGTCGCCAGCAGCACCTTGACCGCGACCTCAGCGCCGTGCGGATCGAGCGCCGCCCACACCTCCCCCATGCCGCCGCGCCCAAGTAGCCGCGTCACGCGATAGTCCGCCAGCAGGTCTCCGGGGTGGATCGTCAAACTACCTGGATCGGCACCCTACCGGACATCGTGCCGTCGGCGAAAGGCGAATCTTCGGGCGAATCTCCGCGCGAATTTTCGGGCTTGTGAGTTGGGCCGCTCTCGGTGCTCGCGACCCGTGACTGATCGGGTGATGAACGCGTGATGAATGGGTGATGAACGGTTGTTGTTCGCGGAGCGCGCCATGCGTTAAAGAGCCCGAATGAACGTGCGCGCCTTCGTGACCGAGGCCACTCGGGCGGGCCTTGCCGTGGCGCTCGCGTGTGGATGCGTGCCGGACAACGTGGCGTTCGGGCCGGCTCGAAGCGCAGCGGATGCCGCGGCCCCCACGTTGCTCACCAAGGTCGAAGTCGCCGACGCGCCGTGGCGAACAGAGGCGCTCGAACAACACCCCGCGTCGATCGACGGAGCGCCCGCGATCATTTTTCGCGGCGCCCGCCTGCTCGTTGGCGATGGGACCGAGATCCCTGTCGGTCACGTCGTCGTCGTGCGAGGGCGCATCACGGCCGTGGGCGAGGGTCCCGGCGAAGCCCCGGCTGGCGCGCGCGTGCTCGACGTCAGCGGCAAGACCATCACACCCGGGCTCATCGACACGCACTCGCACATGGGCGTCTTTCCGATGCCGGCGGCGGCGGCACATCGCGACGGCAACGAAATGACCGCGAGCACCACGGCAGCCGTCCGCGCGATCGACGCCGTGTGGGCGCACGACCCCGCGTTTCAGCGAGCGCTCGCCGGCGGCACGACCACGGTTCAGGTGCTGCCAGGGTCGGCGAATCTCATCGGCGGCCGCGCGACCACGCTCAAGCTCGTGCCGTCGAACACCGCCGAGGGGATGCACTTCAAGGGCGCCCCCGACGGCCTGAAGATGGCGTGCGGCGAGAACCCGAAGCGCGTCTACGGCAATCGCACGCAGGCGCCGATGACCCGCATGGGCAACCTCGCCGGCCAACGCACGGCGTTCCTTGCGGCGAAGAAACTCATCGCGCAGTGGGAGCAGTTTCGCGTGACCGAGCTGCAGCGACAAACGCAGCACCGCGATGCCACGCAACGCTTCGCGGCGGAGACCAAAGATCGCGAAACCAAGCGTGCCGCGTGCGCTCAGAAGACTGCCCGGGCGCGAGATTGCCGGCAATGGGAGGCGAGCTTCGCGAAAGAATCCCCCAAGCCGCCCGAGCCGCTCGAGCCGCGCTTGCCGCCGGATCGGGATCTTGGCGCCGAGACGCTCGCCGCCGCGATCGAAGGGCGCGTGCTCGTACACGTGCATTGCTATCGCGCCGACGACATGACGCGGATGATGGCGCTCGCCGACGAGATGGCGTTTTCGATCCGCTCGTTTCACCACGCGCTCGATGCCTACAAGATCCGCGACGTGCTCGCGAAGAGGCGGATCAGCGTGTCGACGTGGGCCGACTGGTGGGGCTTCAAGCTCGAGGCGTGGGACGGGATCCCCGAGAATCTCGCGCTGATCCACGCGTCCGGCGGGATCCCGATCCTTCACACGGACTCGGACGAAGGCGTGCGCCGCATGAATCAGGAGGCGAGCAAGGCGATGTGGAGCGGGCGGCACGCGGGGCTCGGGATCACGGACGCGGAGGCAATCCGGTGGGTCACGATGAACCCCGCCTGGGCGCTCGGAATCGATGCCTGGGTTGGCAGCCTCGCGGTCGGGAAGGACGCCGATCTCGTCGTGTGGGACCGCGACCCCTTCAGTGTCTATGCCCATGCAGAGCGCGTGTTCGTCGACGGGCTCGAGAGGCATCAGCGCGGAGCACCCGGGCGCCCACGCAGCGACTTCGAGGCGACACCATGAGCGAGCTCTCACGCCGACAGGCATTGATGGCCGTAGGCGCGACGGTGACCGCGGCACCTCGGCTCGCGGTCGCGCGCATCGCGATCGTGGATGCGACCCTCCATCGCGCGGGGCACCCACCGCTCGAGCACAGCGTCGTCGTCTTGGCCGGCGAGCGGATCGTGCAGATCGCGGAGCGCGCGGACTTCACACAGACGAGTAGCGATCGCGTCATCGACGGCACCGGCAAGATCCTCACGGCCGGGCTCGTCGATCCGCTGACGCGCATCGGGGTCGCCGAGATCGATCTGGAGGACGGCTCGCACGACGACGCGCTCGTCACGAAAAACGCGATGCGTGCGGCCTTCGCGGTGGCCGACGGCTACAACCCGGCATCGGCGCTCATCGCAGTGGCGCGGCGCGAGGGCCTCACGTCCGTCGGCGTAACCCCGACCGGCGGGCTCGTCATGGGCCAAAGCGCATGGGCCGATCTGATCGGTGACACACCCGAGCAGGCGCTCGCGCAAAAGAGTCTCGCGCTTCACGTTTTGCTCGACGACCCGACGCTCGGCGATTCAGGACTCAACCGTGCGTCGGCGCTGTACCGGCTGCGCGCGCTGCTCGAGGATGCCCGCACGTACCGGAACAACAGGGCCGGGTATCACCGCGCTGCGAACAGCGAGGTCGGCGTCGGCAAGCGCGATCTCGAGGTCGTCGTTCGTGCGCTGGAGGGCAAGCTCCGGGTCGTCGTCCACGTCGATCGCGCGGCCGACATTCTCAACGTGCTCGCGCTCGCGAAAGACAACGGACTGGCGCTCGTGCTCGCGTCCGTCGCAGAGGGCTGGAAGGTGCGCGATGCGCTCGCCGACGCGGATGTCCCGTGCATCGTTTACCCGCTCGATGACGGCCCGCGAAACTTCACGGCCCTCGGTGCGCGCGAGGACAACGCGGCCATGCTTCACGCCGCTGGAGTCACCATCGCCCTCGCGACGGGCGAGAGCCACAACGCCCGCAAATTGCGCCAAGAAGCGGGGAATGCCGTCCGCGCTGGACTGCCCTGGCCGGCCGCGCTCGATGCCGTGACCGACGCCCCGGCGCGCATCTTCGGACTTGACGCGACCCATGGCTCGCCCACCGTTGGACGACTCGCCAACCTCGCGCTCTGGACGGACGACCCCTTCGAGCTGTCGAGTCGCGTCCAGGCGCTGTTCATTCGCGGACGCGAGGTGAGTCTACGCACGCGCCAGACTGTCCTCTTCGAGCGGCACCGCTAGGCTTTTCGAGCGGCACCGCTAGCCTCTTCGAGCGGCACCGCTAGCCTTTTCGAGCGGCACCGCTAGCCTCTTCGAGCGGCACCGCTAGCCTCTTCGAGCGGCACCGCTAGCCTCTTCGATTCTGAAGAATCGACCCGCTAGTGAGCACGCGCGGACGGAATTACGCGGCGAGTTCTTCGGGCGATTCGGGCTCGGCTTCGCCGGGGGCGGGGCGGTAGAAGAGGCCCCAAGCGACACCGCCGACTGCATACACGACGCCGATCCCGAACAGATACTCGGGAAAGATCATGAGCGGCGCGAGCACGTAGCCCGCAGCGACGTTCGCGAGCTGAAATAAATTCATCGCCTTGTTCTTGCGGAGCTTCAGCTTCGGGATGCGGATCGAGCTGATCATCAGCGCGCTCGCCCCGACGAGGATGGCCGGGGCCGCAGCGAGCAAGGTCGGTGGCAGCGCGTATTTGCTCCAGGTCAGATACCCGGATGCAAGCAAGGCGCCCATGAGCGTGCCAGGAATCCCGAGAAAGATGGGCTCATCCGTGACCGTGATGTTGAAACGTGCAAGCCGCACCGCGAGCGCCAGCGCATAGAGGCCCGCCGCCGCGGCGACGACCGGTGGGGTCTCGCCTTGGTGGAGCGCGCCGACGCGATAGTAATAGAGCGCGGCCGGTGCGATGCCGAAGGACACGAAGTCCGCGAACGAGTCGAACTGCACGCCGAACTCGCTGGTGGCCTTGCAGAGCCGCGCCGCCGTGCCATCGGCCTTGTCGAGCAAGGTGCCCCAAAGGATCATCCAAGCAGCGAGCTCGAAATTGCCTTTCGCGCTCATCGTGACGGACGCGAGCCCGAGCAACAAAGAGAGCGCGGTGAAGGTGTTGGGTACGAAATATTTGAGCGGCGGCATGGCGCGGATTCGACCGCCGGGACTACTAACACGCGCTCGAATTCGTGGGAAAGCGATCCCGTCACCGCCACCACGTTCGGGTTTTGCCGCTGAGGCGGAGCCGTGAAAACCCGGGTCGTTGCCGCGAGCGTATCCGCGTCATGGGGCGCGGGCTGAGACCGCTATTGGAGCAATCGACTCGAAGCAGTCGAAGGACGAGCACGTCGATTCATTGGAATCGATGCGTAAATCACTAGAGTGCGCGGCAATGCGTGGAGTCATCGCGGCCGGCTCGACGACGACCGCAGCTGCGGGAGCGGAGATTTTGGCGAGCGGCGGCAATGCCGTGGATGCCGCGGTCGGGGCGTGCTTCGCGACCTCGGCTGGCGAGCCCACGCTGACGAGCCTCGCCGGCGGCGGCGTGATGATCCACCGCGATGGCCGCACGGGAGAAGTGACCATCTGCGATTTTTTCGCGGATGCGCCCCGGGCACGACCACTCGATGTGCCTGGCCACGACTTCGTCGGCGTCGATCTCGACTTCGGGCCGACGACGCAGCGATTCCATATCGGACGCGGCGCGGCGGCGGTGCCAGGCGTGATCCCGGGCTTGTGTGCGGCGCTCGATCGCTGGGGCTCGATGCCGCTCGCAGAGGTCGTGAAGCCCGCGTGCCGTGCGCTGCGCGAGGGCGTCCGCGTCGACGAATTCCAAGGGTTCGCGTGCAGCATGCTCGCGTCGATCCTCACGCACACGGCAGGCGCGCGCGCAGTGTTCGCGACGCAGGGCCGACCGCTCGCGGCGGGTGATGTCTTTCGTTCACCTGCGCTCGCCGACACGCTCGAGGCGATGGCCAAGCACGGCTGGGAGGACTTTTATCGCGACGTCGTGGGGCGCGCGATCTTGGCCGAGTTCGCTCCCGAGCATGGCGGTCTCATCACGAGGGCCGATCTCGACGGCTATCGCGTGGCGATGCGAGCGCCGCTTCAAGTGCGATACGGCAAGGCGACGCTGCTCACGAATCCGCCGCCGGGCGCGGGCGGTACGATGATCGCGGTCATGCTGCGCCTGCTCGACGAGGCGAACGCGCGACGCCACCCGATCGAGAGCCGCGAATATGCGCGCGAGCTGTGCTGCGCCATGGCCGTCGCGGATGAGGCACGACTCGAGGGCGTCGCTGCGCTCGGCGCTCGCTTCGAACATTGGCGCGCGCGACATGCGACGCTGGTGTGCTCAGGCCGACCAAGCGCACCGACCGGACCGGGAGGTCCCGCCTCCACGACGCACGTCAGCGTCCTCGACGAGGCGGGCAACGCGGCCGCGATCACCTTCAGCTTCGGCGAAGGCAATGGCCACGTGCTCGCGGGCACGGGGATCATGATGAACAACCTGATGGGCGAAGAAGATCTCCATCCGAATGGATTCGGCAACTCGCCCGCGGGGACGCGCCTCTCGACGATGATGTCTCCGAGTCTCCTCGTGCATGAGGACGGCGCCATCACGGTGCTCGGTACTGGCGGCGCAAACCGCATCCGCACCGCGCTCGTGCAGACCATCGCCTTGCTCGCCGACCGCGGATACGACCCCGACGACGCCGTCGCCGCGCCCCGGCTCCACTACGAGAATGGCGTCCTCAAGGCGGAGCTGTTCGCGCACGAAACAGCCGGAAAACGCGCCGATCTCGCGTCGATCCCCGCCCACGGTTTCGTTCCATTTCCGGAGCGGAACCTCTATTTCGGCGGGGTGCACATCGTTCAGCGAGCGGCCGATGGCACCTTGAGCGGCGCCGGCGATCCGCGTCGTGGCGGCACGTTCCGGCGAGCTTGATCGAAGAGCCCCCAGCAAAGAGGGAGCTCCCCGAATCGTGCGCCCCGCGCCCGTCCAACGAGGTCCACGAATCGTGCGCCCCGCGCGCCGCGAGCCCGTGCGACAATCCGCCCGATGAGCGCCGTCACGCTGCAGATTGACGGTCGCTCCACCACCGTGCCCGCCGGCACCACGGTGTGGGACGCGGCCCGCGGCCTCGGCATCGACATTCCGGTCTTGTGTCACACCGAGCGCCTGCGTCCGGTCGGCGTCTGCCGGATGTGTGTCGTCGATGTCGGCGGTCGCGTGCTCGCAGCCGCGTGCGTGCGGCCCTGCGAATCGGGCATGAAGGTCACGACCACGGGCGACGCCGTCGAGGGGCATCGCCGGATGTTGACCGAGCTGTTGATGAGCGATCAGCCCGAGAGTTGCGCCAAAGAGAGCACCTCCAAGGACAGCGAGCTGCATGCGCTCGCGCGTCGCTACGAAGTCGACGGCACGACGCTGCCACGCGGATCCGGCCGCAAGACCGACCTCACTTCGAAGGTCATCGCCGTCGATCATCAAGCGTGCATCCTCTGCGATCGCTGCATCCGCGGCTGCGACGAGCTTCAGCACAACGATGTCATCGGTCGCTCGGGCAAGGGCTACGGGACGACGATCGCGTTCGACCTCGATCAGGGCATGGGCGACTCGAGCTGCGTCTCGTGCGGAGAGTGCATGAGCGTGTGCCCGACCGGCGCGTTGACGAACAAGGCGCTGCACCTGCCGATGGCGCCAAAGTCCACGCTCGAAGCCGTGGATAGCGTGTGTCCGTACTGCGGCGTCGGCTGCTCGTTGACCTATTGGGTGGACCGCGAAAAGAACGCCATCGTGCGCGCCGAAGGGCGAGAAAGTCCCGTAAATCACGGGCGTTTGTGCGTAAAGGGCCGTTACGGTTTCGACTACGCCACCCACCCGCAGCGACTCACGAAGCCGCTGATTCGAAGGAGCGACGCATACCCGAAGCGTGCCCTCTCACCGGAGACCGCAGGCGAGGAGCGCGAAGGCCGCCGACGCACCGGACTCGTCGACTACGACGAGGTCTTGCCGGCTTTTCGCGAGGCGAGCTGGGACGAAGCGCTCACGCTCATCAGCGAACGGCTCGGCCGCATCAAGCGAGAGAGCGGCCCGGGTGCGCTCGCCGGCTTCGGTTCGGCCAAGTGTTCCATCGAGGAGGCGTACGTCTTCCAGAAACTCGTGCGCGTCGCGTTCGGCACCAACAACGTCGATCACTGCACGCGGCTCTGCCATGCGTCGAGCGTCGCGGCGCTGCTCGAGGGGATCGGCTCGGGCGCGGTCACCAACACCTTCGCCGGCGTCGCCGAGGCGGACGTCGCCCTCTTCGCCGGAACGAACACGACCGCGAATCATCCGGTGGCGGCGACCTTCTTCAAAGCCGCAAGCCAGCGTGGCACGAAGCTCATCGTCGTCGATCCGCGACGCCCCGATCTGGCGCAGCACGCCTACCGCTACGCGCGCATCAAGCCCGGCAGCGACGTCGCGTTCTACAACGGCGTCATGCACGTCATCGTGAGGGACGGGCTCGTCCGCGAACCCTACGTCCGCGAGCACACGACCGGGTTCGAGGCCCTCCGTGAGGTCGTGGCGAATTACCCACCCAGCGTCGCCGAAAAGCTCTGCGGAGTGCCGGCGCACAGCATCGAAGAGATCGCGCACATCTACGGCTCGGCCAAGGCCGCGATCACCTTCTGGGGCATGGGCGTGAGCCAACACACGCACGGCACCGACAACGCGCGCTGCCTCATCGCGCTCGCGTTATTGACCGGAAATTGCGGGCGTCCCGGCACGGGCCTGCACCCGCTGCGTGGTCAGAACAACGTGCAGGGCGCCAGCGACGCTGGCCTCATCCCGATGATGTACCCCGACTACCAACGCGTGGACGACGACGGCATTCGCGCGAAATTCGAGGCGGCGTGGGGCGTGCCGCTCGACCCCAATCCGGGCCTCACCGTGACAGAGATCACGAGCCAGGCGCTCACAGGTCGGATCAAGGGACTCTATT
>SHZB01000157.1 GCA_009692485.1 Myxococcales bacterium | reverse complement strand
CTCCGGAGCTCGAAGGCGTCGCCGAGCGGACCGACGTAGTGCCACCCCGAGAATACCGCCGCCGCGACGACACCCCAGCCGAGGACGAGCGTCCATTTCGCCACGCCCCCGAAGAACGCACGCACCGCGACGGTGCCGAGGCCGAACAAGCCCACACGGAACGCCACCTCTTCATAGAAACCAGCTCCAAGCGACATGATCAGCCCGACCGAGCGCGCGTCGGCGGCAGGGGCGATCGCCGTCGCGGCGAGCGGTAACGAACCGATCGCGGCCACCGCGGCACCGCGCATGAGGACGGCGTACACGGCGCCTTCGAGCAAGACGACGAAGAAGCGGCGCCAATCAAAGGCCGCCCCGCGCCCGAGCGTCGCAAAAAGGACGATCATCGCCATCCCGATGCCGACGACGAGCCCCCAGTAGACCAACAGGTTCTTGTCGGCGAACGCGATCAGCTCAGAAGTAAAAAAGTCCGCGGCGTTACGCACGTTGAGCATGACGACACCGAGGTGATAGCCAATGAACACCGGAAGCGTCAGCGCCAGATCCGTCCATGCGTTGCTTCGAAACGCCTCGAACAAGCCAGGGTCTTCTGCGCGTGGCTCGCTCATGTCGGCCGGAGTCGGTACAGGATGAAGATGAGCTCGCCGATCCACACGCTCAGATTGAGCACGAAGAGCGTGTCGCGAAGCATCTCTTGCGTCGGCGATTCGGCGCGCGGCCGTGTGCGAACGAGCTGTACGAAACGCAAGACGCCGAGCACCGGGTGAAGGCTCGTGAGCCAAAGCCATTCCGAACGAAAGAACGTTCGCGTGTGGGGATCGAGGGCGTAGCCAACGTAGGCGACGACGCTCAGGAGGCCAGTGAGCATCATCGCGCCGAGCAACACCCGCGGCGAATATCCCTCGAGGGCCGCGCGCTGCTTCTTGGCCGTGGCGCCGCCGATCTCGTGTTGCCGCTTGCCGAATCCGAGAAACAGCGCAAGGAGCGCGGTGCACGCGAGCATGTAGCCGGAGACCGGGGTCGACGTCGCTGCGCCACCCGCGAGCACGCGCAAGACGAAGCCCATCGCGATGCAGGCGACGTCGAGGTAAGCGACCCGCTTCAAGCGCAGCGAGTACGCGGTGTTGAGCACGAAGTAGGAGCACGCGATCAAGAAGAACGAAGACGGTCCCAGGGCAGCCGCGCCGAGCGAGACGATCAACAACGCGATCACCATCGCCTTGGCCGCCCGGTGCGAGACGACCCGAGCGGCGATGGGCCGATGGCGCTTCACCGGGTGAACGCGATCGACGTCCGCATCGAGCAAATCATTGAGCGTGTAAATGGCGGACGCGAGCATGCAGAACACGGCGAAGGCAGCGAGCGCGGCGACAATGATGGCCGCGTCGGTGAGGTGCTTTGCGAACACGACCGGGGCGAGCACGAACAGGTTCTTGACCCATTGGTGCGGCCGCATCGTCCGAACGACGCCCCTCACGGTCCGCCACGCACCCGCCGGCGAGGCCGCGACGCCAAAGCTCGATGGCGCATCGCTCGATGGCGCGTCGCTCGATGGCGCGTCGCTCGATGGCGATTTGTTCGAACGCGAATTGCCGGACGGCACGGGCTCCGAGGAGTCCCGCTTGCTCGCGAGCGTCTTGGTCATTGCTGGCAATGCGGGCGCGAATGAAGGACCCGGCAGCTCAAGCGCTCGTGTTGCACAAGCCTGTGATTCCTCAAAGATAATTGTGACCGGCACAACTCAGCTGCTACCATCGGCCCGATGACGTCGGCGGCGACTTTGGACGACGACGCGCGCCCTATCCTTGCGCGCCTTCGTGCCGCCATCGAGGGTGCGCTCGAAGGCAAGCCGGACGCAGTCGAGCTTGGAATCGTGTGCCTGCTGGCGCGCGGACATCTGCTGATCGAGGACGTCCCGGGCGTGGGCAAGACGACCTTGGCGCGGGCGCTGGCGCGAGCCGTCGGGGGCGATCTGCGGCGAATCCAGTTCACGAGCGATCTGCTTCCCAGCGATGTGCTGGGGGTCTCCATCTTCGATCAGCGCACGCAGGCGTTCGTGCTCCGCCAAGGCCCGGTGTTCGCGAACATGCTGCTGGCGGACGAGCTCAATCGCGCGAGCCCGCGTACCCAGTCGGCGCTGCTTGAAGCCATGAACGAAGGCCAGGTTTCGCTCGACGGCCAGACCTTGCCGCTGCCCGAGCCCTTCTTCGTCATCGCCACGCAGAATCCCGAGGATTTCGCCGGAACGTATCCGCTCCCGGAGTCGCAGCTCGACCGATTCATGATGCGAATCCACATCGGCTATCCGCCGGGCCATGTTGAGCAACGGCTGCTTCTGGCCGGAAGCCTCGACCGCACCGCAGACGTGCCGCAGGTGCTCGATCCGCAGCGACTGGTCTTGCTCCAACGTGAGGTCGATCGCGTCAAATTCGATCCCTCGCTCGCGACCTACCTGCACGCCGTCGTGGCCGCATCGAGGGTCTCGCCCTTGGTGGCGATCGGCGCATCGCCGCGGGCGGCGATCAACCTGGCGCGGGCTGCGCGGGCTCGCGCGAAGGTGCGGGGTCGCGATTATTGCATCGCGGACGATATCCACGATCTGGCCGTGCCTGTGCTGTCCCACCGCATTCGGCTCGCGGCGCAGGCAGAGGGCTACATGCCCACGTACGAAGAGGCGGAGGCCACCGTGCGTGATCTGGTCGCGCGCGTCCCGGTGCCGCTCTGACGACCGCGCCCGCAGCCGAGCCCGCGCCCCGCGCGCTGCTCGGAATCGCCCGCAAGGCGCCTCACCAGAAAAACCCGCCTGCGCCACCCCGGCCCAAGCGGAGTGAGTGGCCGCGCAAGTTAAAATTCACGCGTGAAGGAAAGTACTTTCTCGGGATCACGCTCGGCGTCGGGTTCGCCGCGATCAACACCGGCAACAATCCGCTCTATCTGCTCCTCGGCACGATGCTCTCGCTGATCATTGTCTCGGGCGTCATGAGCGAGGTCTCACTCCGCACGCTGACGGTGCGACGCCGCCTGCCTGCGCGAGCGCACGTTGGCCGCGCCCACCTGGTCGAAATCGAGGTCATCAACGACAAGAAGCGCGCCCCCTCGTACGCCATCGAGGTCGAAGATCTGCGTGCCGGACAGCCCGCCGACAAACGCTGTTTTTTCCTGAAAATCAGCCCGGATTCAGCGCAAGTCGCGGCGTATCGACGCACTCCGCAGCGCCGCGGACTCGAGCGGCACACGGGCTTTCGCATCGCCACGCGCTTTCCCTTCGGCCTCTTCGAAAAATCGCGCGAGGTGTTCGCGGAGGACGAACTCATCATCTACCCGGCGGTCGATCCGGTACGGCTTCCGCGACGTGAGCGCGGCACGACGATGGGTGACGCTCCCTCGCTTGGGCGCGGCGGCGGGGAAGAAATCCAAGCCGTGCGTCCCATGCGCGACGGAGACGAAGCGCGCGATATCTACTGGCGCAAGAGCACGGTGCCCGGCGTCATGGTCGTTCGCGAGCGCGCGCGACACCTCGAAGAATCCGTGGAGCTCGTGATCGACGACCTTCGGAGAGCTCCGGAGGACACCCGCGCGGCGGACGACTTCGAGCGGCACATTCGCGAAGTCGCCTCGCTCGCGACCGCTCACGTTCGACGCGGAGATCGTGTCTTGGTGGTGACGAAATCACGCTACCGCGTCATGGCCGAGCGCGGGCGTGGACTCGATCCGCTGCTCCGGTTCCTCGCCTTGCTCGAACAGACGGACGAGGCGCCCAAGGGCCCTCTGCTCAGCGGGAACATCGGCACGCCTCGCGCCTCGAAGAGCAGCAGCGTCATGGAGGGGGCGCGGTGAGGTTCGGCCTCGTGCACCGCTTGTTCACCGACGCGCTCGCGCTCTTGGGCGTTCTCGCGCTCGTCGTGAGCGGCCAGTTCGCCAGTGAGCTGTCCCTCGTGACCCTCGTCGTCCTCGTCGTGGCCGTGTCGCTACGCGAGAGCTGGCGCCAGCGGGCATCCGAGCGCCATGTGGATTTCGGCCTGACGGCACTGCTGATCGTCGTGCAGCTTGGGCGCGGCCTCGTCACCAAGGCGAGCGTTCTCGACCTCATCATCGAGTTCGCGGTTGGCTTGCAGATCATTCGCGTCGCGACCCGCAACGGCGCCGCTCACGATCAGCAGATCATCGTCCTCGCTTTGCTTCATCTCATCGCGGGCACGGTCGTCGGCGGTGGTCTCGGCTACGGCCTGTGCTTCGTCGGCGTCATGGTCGTGGCGCCGGGTGCGCTCGTGCTCAGCCACCTCCGCCGCGAGGTCGAAGGCAACTACCGCCAAGGCGCGCGCGATCGCACCGGCCTGCCCGTGGACGTGCCACGCATCCTTCGGAGCAAGCGCGTCGTCGGCAAGCAGCTTCTCCTCGTCACCGGCTTGTTGTCGGTGCCGATCCTCATCTTCACATCCGTCCTGTTTTTGATCTTTCCACGCGTCGGACTATCGCTGCTGCTGTTGAGTCGCCCACGCACCGAGCGCGTGATCGGATTCTCGAATCGCGTTGATCTCGGGCAAATCGGCACGCTTCGCTCCGATCCGACGATCGCGCTTCGCGTTCGAATCAAGAACCCGCAAGGCCCGCCGCCACCACGACTCGCGATGCACCTGCGCGGAACGGCCCTCGATCACTACGACGGCCGGGCATGGTCACAGTCGCTCGAGACGTCGCACACGATCGCCCAAGCCGGCGAGCTCGTGCCGCTCAGAAACGCGGGCCGTGAAAACGAACACATCTGGAAAGTCGAGCTCGAGGCTTTCGAGCCGCCCGTCTTGTTCCTGCCGCCGCACACCCGCGCGGTGCGCCTCGCGAGACCCGGAACGCTCACGACGGGCAACGGGCTGAGTCTCGCATCCGGGCCTGAGGGGGAGCTGCGCTACCAGGCCGGCGGCGAGCGTGGCGTCCACTACGACCTGCACATCGCGGACGCCGCGGAGCCGACCTTCACGCGCCTTCGACCGAACGAGCGGCCCCGGTATCAGGCGCTTCCGCGCGATCTACCGGCGCGCATCGGCGAGCTTGCCGCAAGCTGGGTCGCTGGAAAAACGACCGACCTCGAGCGCGCGCAGACCATCGCCCACAACCTCCGTTCCGATTACGGATATGACCTGAACTCGCCGTCGGGGGCATCGCCGCAGCCGCTTGACGACTTCTTGTTCGTGAGCCGTCGCGGACACTGCGAGTTTTTTTCGACCGCCCTCGCGGTGATGCTTCGGACGCTCGACATTCCGACGCGCGCCGTTACCGGATTCGTCGGCGGGACCTACAACAAATACGGCGAATTTTATGCCGTTCGGCAAGGTGACGCGCACTCGTGGGTCGAGGTCTTCATCGATGGGAAAGGCTGGCTCACGCTCGATGCGACGCCCCCCGGGAGCGCCATGCCGCAGAGCGCCATCGAGGGCACGCTCGCGGGTCTGCGCGATTTTTTCGAGGCCGCCAGCCAACGGTGGGATCACCACGTGCTCGGTTACGATCTCGACCAGCAAGCGGGCCTGCTCGACGCGGTCCGCCCTCACGCATGGCCGGTGACTCGCCTCCTCGATGCGCCGAAGAAGCGCGTGTTCGGCGTGAGCCTTGGCGTCGCTGTCGCGATGCTGAGCGCTTACTATTTGCTGAAGCGCAAGCGAGCGCAGAAGAAAGCCGAAGCAGGCAAGCAGGACGAGCCCGAACATGCGGCGACAGCAGCGCGCCTCTATCGGATGCTCGACCGCGCCATGGCCTCCGCCGGGATCGGACGCGCAGCCTCGCTGCCGCCTCTGCGACACGCGCTCTCGCTCGCGGAGGGTGGCCACCCGCATTCCGCCGACGTGCTGGGCCTCACCGAGCGCTACTTGGCCGCGCGCTTCGGAGAGTCGCCACTCACGGCAGGCGAACAGCGCAATTTCGAATCCGGCGTGAAGCGCATCGTGGCGCTCGCGGCGGATGGAAGGCGACGGCGCGCGCGCGACTCCATGCGCAAGATCGCCGCCGTGCTTACGACCCGAAGGTCCGCCCATGCCGCGGCTCCCAACGACGACGTCGCCTCGCCTCGACCCTCCCGCTGGCCCGCCAGTTCCGAGCATGGGTCCGTAGAGACCTCGAGCGCGCACGATCACGAGCTGCTCGCGGTCGCGCCCTTCGACGACGCAACGGACAGCTTCCGCGGCCACCCAGCACCGCCGCGCGCAGCCAACGACGGGGACTAGGTGTACGGATTCGATCGCAGCAAGGTGACGCACTCGTGGACCGATTCGATCGCAGCAAGGTGACGCACTCGTGGACCGATTCGATCGCAGCAAGGTGACGCACTCGTGGACCGATTCGATCGCAGCAAAGTGAGGCACGCGTGGACCGATTCGATCGCAGCAAGGTGAGGCAGCGATCGCCACGGTCGCTGCGCTCTGCCGCGGGCCCGCGGAGCGCAGCGCGAATCGATGACGGCGTGCCGCTCGCGGTCATCGACGGCCCGAAGAGCGCCTTCGATGTGCTGAGACGCGCGCTCGCAACGAGCGATCCTGAATCGGTGATCGCGGTGCTCGAGCCGCTCACGACCGACGAGCGACGGGCGCGCCTGGCAAGCGTCGCCGCGCATCGGCTTCGATCGGTCACGGTGGTGATGGATGCGCCGCACGATCCGCATAACGGCGCGGCGGTGCTTCGCTCCTGCGATGCGTTCGGCGTTCAACGCGTCCACGTCGTCGAGCGCGCCGAGGTGTTTCGTGCGCGGGCGGACGTGTCGAAAGGCTCCGAGCGGTGGGTCGATATCGTGCACCACGCCGACGTCGCGAGCGCGGCGGGGCACCTCGAAGCGGAGGGGTTCACACTCGTCGGAACCGATCCGAATGGTGCGCTGCTGCCCGAAGATCTTTCACGCTTCGAACGGCTCGCGCTCGTGATGGGAAACGAACGCGACGGGATCTGCGATGCTTTGCGCTCGGCATGCCGCGAGCACGTTCGCATCCCCATGCGCGGCTTCGTCGAGAGCCTCAACGTCAGCGTGAGCGCCGCGACGCTCCTTGCTTTCGCGACCAGCGGGCGAGCGGGTGACCACACGCCGATCGAGCGCCGCCGCCTCTATGCCCGCTGGCTTGCGCAGAGCGTCCCACGCGCGCTCGAGATCCTCGCCGTTCACGATGTCTTTCCTACAGATGTCTTTCCTACCGCTTGCGGCGACAACCGCGGCCCGGTAGCCTGAGAGTGTTCCGTGCGCCGCTCCGAGGTGGCCGGCCCGGACGCCCTCCCGCGACTAACCGTGGCCAAGCTTCCACCGCCGCCGCGACGTGCTTCTAGCAGCGAGGCACTCGTTGGACACGACCTTCAAGCAAGGACCGTGACGCTCGATCCCGCGCGCACGCCTGAGCTCGTTGCGGCACGCGTGGACCTCGCCACCATGGACCGCGCCAGCTCACCGTCGCAGCGCGGGGCGCCACCACCGCCGCCGCCTCCGCGCAACTCGTACGCAGCACCACCGCCGCAGCACAGCGCGCCACCACCGCCGCCGCCGCGCAACTCCTACGCAGCACCACCGCCGCAGCACAGCGCACCACCACCGCCGCCTCCGCGCAACTCCTACGCAGCACCACCGCCGCAGCACAGCGCGCCACCGCCGGCGCCGCGCGACTCGTACGCGGCACCCTCACCCGCGTCTGCTCGTGGCGCGGAAGAGCCGAGCGAGGCTCACATGGTCGCGCTGAAGACAGGCTTTACTGTCGCCGGTCGCTACCGTGTCGACGGTCTCATCGGTCGCGGCGGCATGGGAATTGTCTACTCGGTCTCGCACGCCAACACCGGGGAGACGCTTGCACTGAAGCTCCTCCACCCGGCGCTCGCTGAAAACGCCGAGACGGTTGAGCGCTTCCGCATCGAAGCGCGCGCCCCGGTCCGAATCGGCAGTGAACACGTCGTGCGCGTCGTCGATGCCGATGTCTGCCCCAAACTCGGCGTGCCGTTCATCGTCATGGAGCGGCTCGAAGGGCACGACCTTCGCGCGGAGCTCAAGCGGCGCGGCGCGATCCCGGCGGGCGAGGCAGTCCTCTACCTCCGCCAAGTTGCACGGGCTCTCGACAAGGCGCATCAGAAGGGGATCGTTCACCGCGATCTGAAGCCGGCGAATCTCTACCTCACTCGCCGCGAGGACGGCGCTCCGCTCGTCAAGGTGCTCGACTTCGGTATCGCCAAGCTCACAGACGAAGCGGCGCAAGAGTTGACCGTGGCGGGTCAGGTGTTCGGCACGCCGTGGTACATGGCGCCCGAGCAGGCGCGTGGTGCAGCCGATCTCGTGGGGCCGGCATCCGATCGTTGGGCGCTCGGGCTGATCGCGTTTCAGCTCCTCACGGGTCGCAACTACTGGTCGGCGGACAGCATGGCCGGTCTGATCGGCCAGATCTGTTACGAGCCGATGCGCGCGCCGACCGAGCTTGCGCCGCACCTGGGCCCGCTCTTCGACTTGTGGTTCGCACGCGCATGCCACCGCTCACCCGCAGAACGCTTCGGCTCCTCGGGGGAAATGCTCGAGCAGCTCGCCGCGGCGCTCGGCGTGAACGTCTCGGGCGTCACGACCGGCAGCCATCGGGTGCATTCCGCGGACGTGTCGTTGCAGATGCAGATCCAGATGACGCCCCCTGGCGGCAGCTCGATCCCGGGCACTCACCTCGGTCTAAACGGAGCCGCTGCACAAGCGTCCTTCGGTGCCACGACGAATGCGCCGATGCAGGTCGCCACGGCTCGACCCGCGTCCCAGAAAGCATCGCAGTCAACTTTTGCGGTCATGCTCGGTGTCGTGGGCGCATGCCTGCTCGCGGCAGGCGGCGCCGGAATTTTCCTGGTGATGCAGGGCCCAGGCAGAGCGGGTTCGACCGCGATCGGCACCTCCGCGGTGCCATCCATCGCCGCAGCTGGGACGACCGCAGCGGTCGCAACGAACCAGCCATCCGAGGCGCCCACCGACGCACGGAACACGGCACCGTCCGCGGATTCGGCAGCTGCTGCGGCGTCGGCATCGGCAGCAGCATCGGCAGCGGCTTCGGCAGCAGCGTCGACGTTGGAACGAACAGCGTCGGGCAGCGCCACGGCCGCGTCGCCAACTTCGCCGCCCATGGCATCTACCGCGAAGACGTCGGCCACGTCGCCACCTTCGCCGCCCACGGCATCGGCAACGTCGGGATCGGCTCCACCGGTCGCCACCGCGCCTCGTTTTGGTAACGCTTGGGCGCCTGCGAGCCCAGCGAAAGGGAGCGCCACCGCGCGCGCGAGTTCGAAGAAGCCGCCGGCCGGTCCGCCGAAGGTCAATCGCATCAGCTTCTAGGAGATCGCGAGAAACTCGGCGTTGGAGATGGCGCCCGTGCGATGATCTGGCTCGTATGAGCGATCTCCGATCGATGGGTGCGTGGCACGTCCGCGCGAGTTCAACGCTTGGGTGGCTGCTGGCGGCGCTGCTCCTTTTGGCAACGTCCACGGCCGTGGCGCAACCCAGCAAGAAGTCTCCCGAAGATCGCGGAAAGGAACTCGCCGTCGAAGGGCTGACTCTCTATCAGGCGAACAAGTTCAAAGAAGCCCTGGTGAAATTCGAGGAGGCCGAGACGCACTACCCGACCGCGCAAGTGTTGCGGATGAAGGGCTACGCGCTCGTCGGCATGCAGCGCTGGGTCGAGGCGGCAGAGTCGATCGAAGGCGCGCTCAAGAACGAGCTCAAGCCGCTCATGCCGGCCGACGCCGAGGATGCAGAAGACCAGCTCAAGGACGTCCTCTCGCACGTCGCCACGGTCACCATCAAGGCCGCTGTCCCGATAGCGACGGTGCGCGTCGACGGCGGCGGTGCGCGCGAGTTACCGCAAACCCTGCGTCTCAACGTCGGCTCGCATCGCTTCGTCGTCGAGGCCAAGAATCGCGAGACGCTCGATTCCTTGCACGACGTCGTAGCAGGCCCGTCGACGCTGACGTTGACCCCCGGTATTTCGAAGGCAAAGCCGATCGACAAGGTCACGCGGAAGATCGACGACGACGAAGAAGCCGAGTCGAAACGCGGAGACGACGAAGAGCGACGCCGGCCCAAGAAGGACCCCGACGACAAAGAAGCCGAAGACGACGCAGCGGCAGAAGAAGCCAAGAAAAGGGCTGCTGAAAAAGAGGCCGAAGACGCCGAAACGGAAGAACGCACACCAAGCAAGAAGCCGTCCGCGCCGTCCGCCGGATTGTTCCCGCACCAAGTCCCCGTCGGGTTGGCGCTCATGGGCGTTGGGGTCGCGGCCGCGGCAGTCGGCGCGGGCACCGGTGGC
>SHZB01000156.1 GCA_009692485.1 Myxococcales bacterium | reverse complement strand
GGCTCCGGTGCTTCGAGTGCGGGGCCCGGAGCGGGACCTACGCGCAAATGGACTGCAAGAGAGAGTGAGCATCGCATGAGTGACATGAGCAAAGAGTTGATTTCCAGGAATTGGCGCGATCTCATCCGTCCGCGCGGAGTCGTGCTGGAGTCCGACAGTGCGACGGACACCTATGGAAAGTTCGTTTGCGAACCACTCGAGCGCGGTTACGGAACGACCATTGGCAACGCCCTGCGTCGCGTGCTGCTCTCCTCGCTTCAGGGTGCGGCGGTCAGCGCCGTGCAAATCACGGGTGCTCTCCATGAGTTTACGACGATCCCCGACATCGTTGAGGACGTCAGCGACATCATCCTGAACATCAAAGAAATCGTCTTCCGCGCCCGCGAGTCGAAGACCTATACGGTTCGCATCAACAAGACCGGCCCCGGGCCGCTCCTCGCCGGCGACGTAGAGCTCGTGGACGGACTCGAGGTGCTCAATCCCGACCACCTCATCTGCGTCCTCGACAAGAAGGGGCCGTTCTGCGCGGAGCTTACGGTCACCGTGAATCGCGGATACGTCATCGCCGAGCGCAACAAGACGCCGATGATGGCCATTGGAACGATCGCGATCGACGCGCTCTTCTCGCCGGTTCGTAAGGTCAATTACGCCGTGACCAACGCGCGCGTAGGTCAGATCACCGATTACGACAAGCTGACGCTCGAGGTCTGGACGAACGGCTCGGTGTCCCCGGCGAACGCCGTGGCCTTCGCCGCCAAGATCCTCAAAGAACAGCTCAATATCTGGATCAACTTCGAGGAGACCGAGGAGGTCTACCACGCCATCGGTGGTGAAGCGGAGCCGTTGAACGAGAACCTCTTCCGGTCGGTCGACGAGCTTGAGCTGAGCGTGCGTTCGGCGAATTGCCTCCAGAACGCCAACATTCAGCTGATCGGCGAGCTGGTTCAACGCAGCGAACAGGACATGCTCAAGACCAAGAATTTTGGTCGCAAGTCCCTGAAAGAAATCAAAGAGATCCTCACGAGCATGGGGCTCAGCCTCGGAATGAAGGTCGAAAGCTGGACGCTGTTGCTCGAGCGCTGGCAGGCCGGTCGGAATCCATAGATCGCGCGTTGCCCCTCGGTGACACGAATTTAGAGAGCTTGGAGCGCGCACATGCGACACGGGAAAGACGGCAGGCAATTCAATAGGAACACCTCGCACAGGCGAGCGATGTTCAGGAATCTCGCGGCGAATCTCGTGAATCACGAGCGAATCATCACGAGTGACGCGAAGGCCAAAGAGGTTCGACGTGTGGCGGATCGTCTCATCACCAAGGTGAAGCGCCTTGGTGCGACGGCGCATACGCCCGCGGAGAAGCTCGATGCACGTGCCCAGGCGCGGCGACTCGCCGTGTCACGTGAGGTCGGTGCCTTCTTGCCTCGGTGGGGCGTGCAGCGCGACGGTGCGAAGCGCGATCTCGTCGAGAAGCTCATGATCGAGCTCAGCCAGCGAATGGCGACCCGTCCCGGTGGCTACACCCGGATCATCAAGCTCGGACCGCGCCGCGGTGATGGGGCGTCGATGTCGATCATCGAGTTCGTGGACGCGCCGCCGGTGCAGCCGATCGAAGCCGAAGAGGCCGAGGCTCCTTCTTCTGCTGCTGCCGAAGAGGGATGAGTTCGTCGCTCGATTCAGTCGCGTCGGGGGGTAAGTCGAGAGCAGCGTCCGAGTCAATGGATTCGGTGAGCTAGTCCGCGCCTTCGCGAAGGCGTGACGGCGGCGTGGGCAGGGACCTGGGTCGGCGCGCTAGCAGGACGGTTCCGATGAGTGCGACGAGGGCGGCCGCGAGCGCGACCAGGTAGCGCCAAGCTCGCGTCTCGTGGGAGGCGACGTCCGCCTCGAGCACGTCGAGCAGCGCGCGAGCCTCGGCGTTGTCGGGATCGAGCTCGATGGCGGTTCGCAGGATGACGGGGTCCAAGGTGCCGCGAGCGGCGAGGGCCTTGCCTTCGAGATAGGCCAGACGCGACTCGATGCGCGCTCGGTCTTTGCTGTCCGGAGCGAGTCGCAAGGCCTTTCGGTACGCGAATTCGGCTGCTTCGTCCTTGCCAGCTCGCTCGAGTTCTCGGGCATGGAGCGCGTACGAGGGCGCCATGATGGCTCGACGCTCGAAGAGCGGTGTGCGCGCCAACACTTGATCGAAAGCGCCGACGGCGGCGGCAACATCGCCGTTCGCGGCAGCCTTTTCGCCATCGAAGAACGCGGCGTAAACACCCTGCAATCGCCCCTGATCGTGAAGTCGAAAGAGCTCTTGCAGGACGCGCTTGTGATCCCACGACCGAGACGGCTTCTGACCCGCGAGGCTCTCGTAGGCGTCCTTGAGCTGCCAGAGCGCAGGCTCTCCGAGGGCGAAGACAGCTTCGCGTGCGGCGACGCGCACCTGCACGCGGTCGCTGTTCGTGTAGCTGAGAATGACGCGTGCGGCGTCGAGATCTTTGATGCGTCCGAACGCGCGCAGAATCTCGGCGAGCGCTTCCGGGTCGGTCGTGGAGACGGCCTCGCCCGCGATGGCCTTGCTCATGGCATCGAGGCGGCGGCGTGCCCACTCGCGTACCTTGCGCGCCTCATGCTCCTTGGCTTCGATGAGCGCCGCGACCGCGTGATCTTTCATGCGTGCGAGTGCCCGCTGTAGATCGATGCGAACCAGCTCGCCGAAATAGGCATAGGCATCGATCATCGCGCGGGCGGCGTCGGTGGTGCCGCGGCTCTCGAGGACTCGGAGCATTCCGTAGAGGCGCGCGAGGCCCTCCCAAGTTGCGTCGCCGGATTTACGCTGAGCGAGCACGAATTGCAGCCAATTGCCGTCACTTTCGCGCGACTCGGCGTCCTCGCCGGTGGCCGCTTTCCGTTTCGTTGCGGAGCCCGTGCGGGTTGGCACCCGAGCCCTACCCTTGATTGATTTGTCGCGACGCTCGATCGCTCTCGCGCCGTCTCGGCGGGCGCGTTCGAGCACCAGCATGGCGCTCTTGCCATCGAGTCGATCGCGGAGCGCCATCAGCTCATGGACGATCGCCGGCACGATCTCCGGTTCGAGGTCCACGGTGAGAAATCCGAAATCGGCGGAAGGCTCGAGCGGGTCCGTCACGCGCATCCCCAGCAGCTGTTCGAGTCGCGCGTCGAGGCTCGCAAGCTGAGCTGGTTTCGCCAGCGGTTTGGCGATGGGCGCCAGGACAGAGAGCGTCGGCAGCGGCAGCTCTGGCGAAGGGGCGACAGCGGACGCGGCGGCTTCTCGTGCGGGATCACCAGCAGTCGCAAGCGCAGGCGTTAGCGCGAGCAACAGTGCACCGAGAGCCGTCGTTTTGGGGGACCACGCCATGATGGGAGTGAAACGGTCGAGCGTGCCGCCCATGTTCCCGAGTGAACGCTCAGGTCCGTCGATGCGAGAGACTTACGAATTGGGCTTGTGGCCGATGGTGCGAGTGTCCGTGCCAGTGATTCTGATCGCGACCGTGACCGCGCCAGTGACCGCGACCGTGAGAGTGGCAGTGAACGAAAGGCGCCGCCGCGCGGGACTATATCGGGTTTGCGCGTGTTGCGTCGCGGGGTTCGGCGTAGGGTGCTCGCGTGCCCAAGCGCGTGAAAGCACGCGGACGTGACAGTCGCGTCCTCGAGCTCGAGAATGCACTCGAGCGAGCGCGCGAGGCGAGCGAGGGGCTGCGGCGCGTAGGCATGGCGGTCGGGGCGACGGGCGAGCTCGATGAGCTGCTCACGCTGATCGTGGAAGTGACCACGCAAGTGCTCCATGGAGAGCGGGCCACTCTGTATCTGCGAGAAGGCGATCAGCTCGTGTCACGCGTGAAGATTGGAGATGCGGCCCGCGCGATCCGCGTTCCACTTGGACATGGCATCGCCGGGCACGTGGCGAAGACCGGACGCGTCGAGCGAATCCGAGACGCGCCCGCACACCCCCGATTCGATCCGAGCTGGGACCAGGCGAGCGGTTTTCAAACGCGATCGATGCTCGCGGTGCCGATCAACGATTACGCGGGCGCGACCGTGGGCGTGCTGCAGGTGCTGAACAAAGTGGGCGCGGACGGAGCGACGTTGCCGTTCACGCGCTACGACACCGAGATCTTGCGCGCGCTCGCCGCCCAGGCCGCGGTCTCCATCGACAAGGCGCAGCTGTTTGCACGCATGACTTCGACGACCGAGCGACTGGAGCGCAGCCTCCGCGATTTTGCGCTGCTGTACGAGCTGGAGACGGCGATGAGCCGCGCAGATTCCATGGAGGACCTGGCCCGCTGCGTGATCGCGAAGGTGGCCACGGCTTGCGGCGCGAGCGGCGGGGCGGTGCTGCATGCGACGCATGAGGGGAGGCTCGTCCAGTATCTCGCGAACGTCGCGCGACCGAACGACGTCCTCATCTTGTCGATTCGGCCCGGCGACGGCATCGCCGCTCGCGCACACGCGGAGCGCAGAAGTCAGGCATCGGAAGGAAAGGCCCCGGCCGAGCCCAGGCGCTTTGGCACCCGCCTCGGGCTGCACATCGGCGCGGCGATCGCGGAGCCTCTCTGTGGAGATTGCGGCGGCGGTGCGATCGCCGTGTATGGCGCGGGCACGAAGCGGTTTGGAGTCGAGGACCAAGAGCTGCTGCGCCTTGTCTCGGCCAACGTTGCAACGCAGTTCGAACTCTTGGAGGCACGCGGTGCTCGCGAACGCGCACGAAGGCTCGAGACGATCGGGCACCTCTTATCGGGCGTGATGCACGACCTTCGCACGCCGCTCACCGTAATCCGCGGAAACACGCAGCTGATGGAGCTGTGCGACGATCCGAGGCGCCGTCGTGAACATGGTCGCGTCGTCACCGAGCAGTTCGCGGTCATCCGTGACATGCAACACGATCTGCTCGCGTATGCGCGCGGAGAAGCGCACCTGTTGATGCGCTCGACCGAGCTCCGCCCCTTCCTCGAGGCGCTCTGTGAGCAAGTGCGGGCCGAGGCGACGCGGGTGGGCGTGCGGATAGAGCTCGAGCTGTCCGAGGGCGGCAGTGCCAGTTTCGACGCCGGCAAGCTCGCGCGCGCCTTGTTGAATCTGATGCACAACGCCGTGGAGGCGATGGCGGACTCCGGCGGTTCTTTGTCACTTCGCACGCGACGCGATGGCGACCGGCTCATCATCGATGTGTCGGACACCGGACCGGGCCTCCCGGCCGAGATCGCCAGCCGATTGTTCGAACCCTTCGTCACCAAAGGAAAGCCCGAAGGCACCGGGCTCGGGCTCTACAATGCGCGCAAGATCGTTGAAGAACACGACGGGACCGTGAGCGTGAGCACATCGTCGAAGGGCACCACTTTCAGCATCGTCCTGCCGCGTGGCAATCTCCTGAGCCGCCGCCCGCCGTCATCGAGAAACCCGTGAAACTGCGCGCGCTCCCACTTCTTGCGCCTCACGAGGCCACGCTCGAGCGCTGCGTGTACTGCCCAAAGCTCTCGCGTGCGAGCTGCCCCGTGTCGAACGTCGAGGCATCGGAGACGCTCTCGCCGTGGGGAAAAATGTCGATCGCCTACTTCGCCGCGCGCGGTGACGTGCCGAGTGACGCCGAGCATCTAGAGACCGCGTGGGCATGCAGTGGGTGCTACGGCTGCCGTGAACGCTGCGAGCACAAGAACGAGGTGGCGACGGTGTTGTTCGATGTGCGCGCCGAGGCCTTCGCCCTCGGAGTAGCGCCCGAGGCGGTGACTCGAATCGCCCGCGATAGTCGGTCGCGCGACGTGGAGTACGAGCGTGCGCTGTCGGAGCTCGATCCCAATCCCACCGCCAACGCGCACACGGCCGTGGTCCTCGGCTGCTCGTATGCGCGGCATCATCCCGACGTCGCGCGGTCGATCTTGCGGCTCGCCACGCGGCTTCTCGGCACAGGGTTTCGCCTCGTTCAGAGCTGCTGCGGACTGCCCTCTTATCATGCGGGCGATCACGCGACCTTCGTCGCCAACGCACAGCGAACGGCAGCTCAGTGCGAGGGTGTCGAGCGCATCGTCGTGATCGATCCGGGTTGCGCGGTGGCGATGAGCCAAGTGTACCCAAGGCTTGGAGTCCGTTCTGCGCCGGTCGTGCCGTTCATCGACGTCGTGTATCGCGAGCTCGACAAAATTCCGGCGCGTGTCTTGGAAGGGCAGAGGCTGCGTTGGACGGACCCCTGTCAACTTGGGCGCGGCCTCGGCCGCTATGACGAGCCTCGCAGTGTGCTGGCGCGCTTACTCGGCGCCCCGCCAGAGGGATTCTTGCGCGAGCGCGAGCACGCCGGATGCAGCGGCGCCGGTGCCCTCTTGCCGGTCGCTCGCCCAGAGGCGTCGCGTCAGATCGCCGATGAGTTGATCGCGGAGCACGAGCGTCGCGGCGCTGGCACCCTCGTCACCGGATGCGCCGAGAGCCTGCGCCGTTTTCGGTCGCGCGGAGTGGCCGCGATCGATCTCTTCGAGCTCGTGGCGAAGGCGTGTGAGACCGAGCCGCGTGCGAGCGGCTGAGCTCGTCCGCGCCCGCAGGTCCGCCGTTGCAACTGAATTCGTCCGCGCCCGCAGAGCCGCCGTTTCAGCGGAAGAGCCGCCGTTTCAGCGGAGGTATTTCATTATCGCGACGACGCAGCCGAAGCCGAACAGCATCAACGCCGCGCCGAGCAGAATCACACGTAGCCGCGCCGCCCATTCTGGAGGGCGCTTCCGCAGCGCAGTGGACGCCCCGCGCCGAACGGTGGTGCGGCTGTCGAGCGAGTCTGTCGCCGAAATGGCGAGGGGATGCGCCGATGCGGGCGCGCCTCCAACTGTTGGGAATTCCGCCGCGGCGATGCTCAGAGCCCGCGCATTGGCGGAGCTTTGGCCGGAGTCCTGCGCCGGCGTTGCGCTCGTTGCGAAGCTCACTTCGGGTGGCGCGGATGCCGGAGGAGAATCGACGGACGTCATTGGGTGGGTTCCGGAGCCTGCTCGCTTGACCGGGCGGCGGCCCGAACTGTCTACGTGCTCGATCACGACAGCGTCGTATTGCGGCACCGGAATCGTGCTCGACGGGAGGAACGTCGATGGCGCGGCATCGTTCTGAGCTGCAGCCTTCGATCGTCGGGGCGACGCATCGCCTGGTAACCCGTTCCGCTCACTGCGTTCCACTGGCGGGACCCACGCGTTCGTCAGCGACGGGGCTCCTTCGGGTCGCAGTCTTCGCCATTCGCTGAGAGCCTCGAGCGCTGTCTGGAATCGATCGCCCGGATCGCGCGCGAGGCCCTTGCGAACGAAGGCTTCGAGGCGTTCATCGAACACGGCCCCGGATGCTTCGGACATCGAGCGCGCGTCGTGCTTGAGCTTGAGCTCCATCATGGCCACGCTGTTTTTTGCGGCGAACGGGAGCCTACCGGTCAGCGATTGAAACACGAGCGTCGCGCACGCATAGATGTCGGCGCGTTGATCGACGCTCTTCGCCTTGCCAACCTGCTCGGGAGGCATGAAGGAGAAGGTTCCGAGGCTCTGGCCTGCTTGCGTCAAGCTGTCGCCGCTGAGCGCCCGCGGGAGCTTCGAGATTCCAAAGTCGACGATTTTTACGGCCACAGTGCCGCTCGAATAATCGAGGAAAACGTTCGAAGGCTTCAGATCGCGGTGGATGATTCCGGCGGCGTGCGCGTCGGCGAGACCGGCCCAAACGGCCTCTACGGTCGTCCACACCTCCGGAAAAGGAATGGGCCCGGTGCGCTTGAGGCGTTCGACCAGCGACTCTCCTTCGAGCAGCTCGAACACGAGGACGATGCCGTGCTCGGGATCATCTTCGACGTCGTAGACCTCGGTTACGAAGGGGCTGCGGATTGCGCCGGCAGCACGCGCCTCGCGTCGCGAGCGCTCGATCGCCGTGAGCTTTTGCTTGGCCTCCGCGCGCAAGAGCTTGATCGCGACGTGTCGGCCCGTTCTCAGGTTCTCGGCCGCAAAGACCTCGCCCATGCCCCCCTTGCCGAGCTGTCTCAAGACCCGGTAATGGGTCGCGACGAGTGTGCCTGGCTCGAGCGACACCGTGTTCTGCGCCTCCCTCGGCGATGCTCAAAACGTAGCGAAGAGAGAGACGCTGCCGCCGTGTTCATCGAAGGCCGGCGCGAGCGTCCAGTCGCGCCCGAAGCCTGCGAGCGCAGCGTCGTCGTGCGTCACCGAGGCCGGCGTTCGACGCGCGCCCGATGTCTTCGCGGGGACCTCGGGCCGAGTGAGGAACAGCACCAGGGTCGTCACGCCACCGGCGATCGCAGCACCCGCGAGCACGTCGGTGATGAGACCTTTGGAGGCGACCTTTTCGCGCGTCGCCTCTTGTTCTGCAAGCGACGCCTTGCCGAGAATGTTCGTGTCGTAGTCGCTCTTCTGCGACAGCGCCATCGCGCCGAAAGCGCCTGCACCTGCGCCCACGGCCAGACTCGCGCCGCCTGCAATCCAGACGTACATCGGCACCGGCCGCGTCGAGCCCTCGGCCGCGTCCTTGGGTTCGCCCGTGGGCGGCGGGGGCTTGTCCGTGCCGGTCGGGGTCTTAACGGGGTCCTTCGTGGGCTCCGCCGTTGGGTCCTTTACGGGGTCGGGCGTGTCCGGGCCAAGCGGCGTCGGCGCCAAGCCCGGGTCGAAAACGAACTCTTTGTTGTGCTTGGAGCCGTTGCTGATTTCGATCGTCCACTTCTGCTCGGGCAATCCGTTCACCGAGGCGACGAGGTCATGGCTCCCGGGGTGCAATCCGAAGGACTGCGTCACGATGCCGATCTGGTACATGTTGCGAATCGTCTTTCCGCTTCGCGTCGTCCGCACGTCGACGAGCTTGACGACCGGTCGATCGCTGGAGAACGTGACCCACGCGACGGATGACGCGAGCGCAGCGAGATCGGCGTCCACCTGCGCCTGGTCGGCCGCATCGATGGTTGCGCCCTTCTTCTCGAGGAAGCGCTGGAAGCAGCCGATGGCCTCGCCGTCGAGCTCGAGCTTCATCGCGCAGGTGCCCAAATTTTGGAGCGCGTTGAGCGAGCCGGAGAGTACGTAGGCCTTGCGGAACTCTGGATAGGCCTCTTCGTACTGGGCGCCGTCGGGATCTTTCGCGAAAGCCGAACCGGCTTTCATGTGATCGCGCGCCGCGTTGACGTCAGCCGGCGAGGGATTCGGCTTCGGGTCGGGGCAGGCCGACGCGTATGCCGATGGCGCGAGCGCGAGCAGCAGCACGAGAGCGAGCAGGGTTGTTAGCAACGGGTGACGAGAACCTGACGGAGGCATGCCCGCCACGTTAGCCCGATGTGGCGACGCGAAGAAAGACTTGCGGCGGAAAGCGATCATTGTTCGGACTCGCGCAGCTTTGCGAGGGTCGCGAAATCTTCGAGCGTCGACAGGTCGCCCGTCAGCTCACGCCCTGCCGCGATGTCCTTCAACAACCGTCGCATGATCTTGCCGCTGCGCGTCTTTGGCAGAGCCTCGGCGAAACGAACGGAGTCGGGCCGCGCGAATTTTCCGAGCCGCTCTCCGACGTGCACGGCGAGCTCCGCGGCGAGCTCGGGCGTCGATGGGACCCCCTGCCGAAGCGTCACAAACACGACGAGGGCTTGGCCCTTGAGCTCGTCCGGACGGCCCACGGCGGCGGCCTCGACGACATCGCGATGCGCGACCAGGGCGCTCTCGATCTCGGCGGTGCCGATGCGATGTCCGGCGACGTTGAGCACATCGTCGATGCGACCGACTACCCAGTAATACCCGTCGTCGTCCTTCCGAGCGCCGTCACCCGTGAAATAAACGCCGTCGATTTCCCCGAAATACTGCCGCGAAAAGCGTTCTTCGTCGCCCCACACGGTGCGAAGCATCGATGGCCACGGACGCCGCAAGACGAGCATGCCGCCCGCGCCCGGTGGGACCTCTGCGCCGGACTTGTCCACCACGGCCGCCTCCACCCCGAAGAACGGTAGACCCGTGGAGCCGGGCTTCATGTCCGCGGCGCCCGGGAGCGTCACCATCATGATCGAGCCGGTCTCGGTCTGCCACCACGTGTCCACGATCGGGCACGCGCTTTGGCCGATCACCTCCCGATACCAGATCCATGCCTCCGGATTGATGGGCTCGCCGACCGTGCCGAGCAGGCGCAAGCTCGAGAGATCGTAGCGCTCGGGCCACTCTCGACCGGCACGCATGAAGGCTCGAATCGCAGTTGGTGCGGTGTACAAAATGGTGACGCCGTGACGCTCGATGATGTGCCAAAAGCGCCCCCAATCAGGCTCATTCGGTGCACCTTCGTACATCAGGCAGGTCGCGCCGACCGAGAGTGGGCCATAGACGACGTAGCTGTGACCGGTGACCCAGCCGACATCGGCGGTGCACCAAT
>SHZB01000155.1 GCA_009692485.1 Myxococcales bacterium | reverse complement strand
AGTTCAAGCTCAGGCTCAAGCCCAATTGGCGTATTGCGCTCGACCGTGGCGAGGCCGTGGAGCTTCGTCGCACGGTCGATGCCGCGCAGCTCTTGCAAGTGCAGGTCGTCGCCCGCCCCAACCGCGCAGGCTCCCGGCGCGAGCGTTCCCAGCGCGAAGGCTCCGAGCGCGCGGCCCATCCAGCGCGCGTTCACGTCGCCGCTGCCGACGCGGTCGAAGAGCGCCATCGCCTCGGGTTCTTCGCCGCGCTCGAGGTGCACGCGACCAAGCTCGACCGACAGCGCCGCACGCTGTGCATCGTCGACGTCGCGCGCATCGATCAACGCCCGCGTCGCCGCCTCGTACGCCGCGGCATCGCCGGACGCCGCCGCGAGCATGCGCTCGACCCGCGCGATTGTCGTGGCATCGACGCCGCTCGCGACCGCCCCCGCAAGCGCCCGCCGCGACGCTTCCATATCCCGCACGCGCAGCGCCCACACGAACGCCGCGCACAACCACAGCCGCGGCCGCTCTTGCGCATGGACACGATCGGCCGCAGCCTCGAGCGCACCGGCGAGCTGCGCGCCACCGTCGAGCCGCGCGCCACCGTCGTCCCGCGCCAGCAACTCGAGCCGCAGCGTCTCCGCGACGAGGGCCCGCGAATCGAGCCTGACCGCGTTGCCATACGCGTCGATCGCCTCGTCGATGCGCCCCGCTGCTTCTTCCGCGAGCGCGACGCGCACCCACATCGCCGCGCCAACCGCGCCCGCCGCTCCCGCCGCGAGCTGAGCCCGCGCGCACTCCACTGCTCCCTCGACGTCGCCGACCGCATCGCATGCGGCGATACGCAGCCGCGCCACAAACTGCGAGTCCGGCATGCACTCTGCCGCGCACGCCAACGCGTCTGCCGCACCCGCCGCATCCCCCATCTCACGGCGCAGGTCGGCCGCGCGCACCCACGCCTCGGCTGCGTACGCCGGCGTGCGGACCGGACTCGGAACGCCCGTGCCCTCCGCGCTTTCCGGCGCATCGAGACAACCCGCGATCAGCTCCGCCTGCGCCTCGAGCGCACGCGCAAGCGCCTCGTCATTTCCGAATTTTCGCGCGACACGTTCGAGCGCGAGCCGCGCCGGAAAACGCCCGCGCCCCGGCAGCTTTGCCGCCTCCTCGAGCAGCTCCAGCGCCGCCGAAACCGCGCCGTTCGCCGACCCCGAAACCGCGCCGTCCGCCGACCCCGAAACCGCAGCGTCCGCGACGCAGAGCTCCGCCAGCTCGGTCATCAGCGTCGCTTTGACTGCGCTGTCCACCGCCAATCCGACGCGAGCCTCGATGGCACGCGCCTGCGCCTTGCGGTCACCACGCCGAACGGCATCGAGCTCGAGCCCCAGCCACGCATCCGCGCTCGTTGGATCGCGCCGCGCCGCTTCTTCGAGAGCGTCCCGCGCGCTGTCGGCATCGCCCACAACATCCGCGCGGTAGCTCGCAAGCTCGAACAGCGCCCGCGTCGTCTCGGCCGCGCCCTGTGCCGTCCCGACGCGTTGCTCGAGCCGCACTCCGAGGCTCGGATCGCCGCCGCGCTGAACGATGGAATGAATCAACGCCTCGAGCGGCTCACGAAAGCTCCGCTCGCTCGTGAACGCCGCAAAATACTCGCGCTCGGCAGCTTCGACATCGCCGCGCGCAGCCTCGAGCACGCCCATTTCGTGGCGCAAGATCGCCGTGCACGCGCCGTCGCTCGCGAGCGCCGCTTCGCCCTGAAGACGCGCGATCGTCGCGTCGATTCGATCTCCAGAGTCGTGGACAGTCATCCGCTTTTCAGGCGCCCCGTGGCCCGCGACTCACGCTGGCGCGAAACGTCAATCAACCGCCCGCGCCGACTACGCAAGCAGAGTGTTGAGCCTCTCTTCGACCTTGCCGGAGATCATCCCCTTCATCGCGCGCAGCAAGAATGGGAGATCGATCTCGACCCGCACGGTGCTCGCCGAGACCTTCACGACGCCGTTCGCCCCTTTGGCCGCGCCGCTGTCCGCGCGGAAACGGATCTGTTCGCCCTCCCAGCTCCAGGTGATGCCGAGCTTGCCCTCGAGATCTTTGGCAAGCTGCTCGGCACGCTTCTTTGCATCTTCGATTCCGAGCGCATGTGAACGGCTGATTTCGATGGTCGCCATGATGACCGGGACCGTACCCGCTTATTGAATTCGCCGCACGATCCAAAACCCACGCGGCGTATCCACCGCTTCGCTCACCTGCGCCTTCTCGAGGCTGAACACCGCGTGCTCGATGTGCGGCTCCAAGATCCCGCGAAACATTTTTCCGGCGTCCTCGGTCGAGCCGCTATCCCCGCGCTTCACCGCCGCCGCAAAATCACCCTTCGCCGCCTCGGCCAGCTCGCCCGCAAGCGTCGCCGCCGCCGCCTTGCTTCTCGACCCCGCCGGAGCACCCTGCGCCCCCGCGTACCGCACCAGCACGACGCCGAATCTCAGGCTCTTCGGCGCGCCGCTCAGGTCGCTTGGACTCGCCGAGCCCTCGGTCGCCGCCGTCGCCGCATCCGCAGTTCCGTCGTTTGCGCGTTGCCCGGCGGGCGCGCCCGGCACGCCATCCACACCGTCACCTGCGGGCCGGTCGACGTTGCCCGGCTGGGCCGACCCTGCCTGCGCCGCCGACTCCGCAGCGCTTGCCGAAGGCGCACTCGCCGCCGCGAGACTCGGCACCACCGCACTGGCCGCCGCACCCGTCACCCGATAATCACCGCGCGGCAACGCGAGCACCGCAACGCCGAGCGTCACGAATCCGAGCAGCACGCCGACAGCGACCTTGTTCATCGCGGCCGTCCGCATAGCACAAGCTCGCGCATCGTGAAAATCGCGCGAGATCTGCTAGCTTCCCAGGCGATGGATCCGCTGGCGTGGCTAGGACTGAGGCGCGGCAAGGCGCGGCTCGAGCACCTCACCGCCATCCATGCGCGCATCCGGACGCTCTTGCCGACGGACGAGCCGGTCGTGCTTCGCTACATCGTCACGGTCGCGGTCCTCCTCACCCGCGTCGCGCAGGCCGATGGCCGTTTCCTCGATTGTGAGCGCGACCATTTGCGCGCACTTTTTCAGCACATCGACCGCATCGCTCCCGAGGGCGTGGATGGGCTGTGCGACGTCCTCAACGAGCACGTTGCGCTCCTCTCCGAAGAAGAGCTCGACGTGTGTTACCGCGAGATCAAATCCCTGTGCGATGCCGGCGAGCGCATGCAGCTCATGCGCCTGCTCGCTAGCCAAGCCACCGCGGACGGCATCGTCGAGCCCTCCGAGCACGCCACGCTCACAGAGATCGCGATGGCACTTGGCATCTCACCCGAGGTCATCGAGCCGCTCGAGATCGCCGCGCTCTCGGAGGTCCCGTCGCTCGCTATCGAAGATGGCGAGATCCCCTCGCGCAATACCGAAGATCCTGAGCACGCCCGCGACTCGGCTCCCGCGTAGTCACAGGCCCATTCGCAAACGGGCGACGGCGCGCGCTTGCTTTATGACGGCGACGACCCGCCTCATTAGCTCGATGAGATCGTGGAGGAGAGCGCGCAGATCGAGCTTTTTTGCCGTGCAAAGCGTCACAGCGCCGATGAACGCCGCCGCCCCGCCGAGCAGCAACGCCTCGCCGACGTTGAAGAAGTAGTGCCAGTTCGCGGCCCCGCCGGTCGCCATGATCACGAGCCCGGCGACTCCGAGCGCCATCCCATGCACGGGGTCCGGTCCGGCCTCGAGCGACGCCCGTGGTGCGTCCCCGGTTTCGTCGACCGCCTCGCTCGCCGTCGCATCTTCGTGCATCGCCGGACGACGCTAGCACGCGCCGCATGCATGGCCCCGGCCTGCGTCAAGCGTCGAGCGTCAAGCGTCGAGCGTCGAGCGTCTACCCGGGCAGCATGGACACTTTCGTGCCCACTCTCGCGGGCGCTTGGATCGTGTCGTGTCCGGCTCCAATGTAGGCCGCAACGCCACCGCTCCTTGGTTTTTCCTGTGTTTTCTGGCGATTTGCTGGGAAGATTCTCGGCTCATGACCTCGCAGCGGCGTGGCACGCATGGTGCAATTCGGCTTGCACCGCCCGCTGAAAACACCCTCGTGCAAACTTCTCCCAAGCCCTTTCGTGCCACCTTCGCACTCGCGCTCGTCGCGGTCGCGGCGCTGGCATCGGGCTTCGGCGGCGGCTGCGACGATGGCAGCGGCACCTCTGGCCTCACGCTCACGACCTCGAGCTCGAGCTCGACCGGCGCTTCGGGCGGCGCGGCCGGCGCACTTGGACTCGGTGAAGAGATGTTCTCCGCGCTCAAACCGGACCTCGTCAAAGAGTGCGGCACTTGCCACGAGCTCGGCGGACTCGCCGACACGCCGTTTCTCGGCGACCCCGACTCGAGCGAGCCAGACGCCTACGACGTCATGACGAGCTGGCCTGACTTCATCGTGAAAGACTGGGCTGCGAGCCTGCTCCTCACCTGGCCCGACTCAACCTCGCACGGCGGCGGGCAGATCCCGGACTCGCTCCGCCCGCGCCTCGAAGCGTGGCTCGAGCAAGAGGCCACCGCGGTCGATGACGTGACCACCGCGGCCGTACCCACCATCCCTCCGAAGAAGCCGATCATGGGCTTCAACGCGGTGTACCTCGATCCGCTCGGCGCGGAGTTCACCGGCATGGCAGTCACCTTCTACGCCGAAGAGCTCACGGCAAACTCGCTCGCGCTCACCGAAATTCAGCTCTACCCGACTCCGAAACTCGGGCTCAAGTACGAGCACCCGCTCTTCGTCATCTATGGGCTCGGCAGCGTCGACGGCGAGCCCGATCCGATCGACAGCTTCTCCAACGTCACCGGCGAGCTCGCGGCCGGCAAGCCCGGACCGCTCGGCCCCGGAACTCTCATTCTCGGCAACTGGAAAAAGGGCGCGAAGCTCGGCCTCGCCTTCGACGTGCTCACCACCTTCGATGCCGCGGCCGGCGGTGGCGGAGAGGGCGGCGGCCCGGCCGACACCGGTCCTTGCAAGGCCCTCGCGTCGTTCATTGCGGATGCGGTGCCTGCGCTCAACCCGTGCCGCAACTGCCACGGCGGCAACAACGGCACCGCGACGAACGCGGTCGACATGTCCGACCTCGACAGCGACACGAGCGCGGCGTGCGGACAGATTTTGAATCGCATCAGCATCAAAGACCCCCCCAAGAGTCAGCTCTTCATCACGACCAATCCGCAGGGCGGCGCAAGCCACCCGTTCAAGTTCGGCGGCAACGCTACCAACTTCAACAACTTCGTCAGCGCGGTGTCCAAATGGATTCAATCAGAAGCAAACTGAAGGCACGCTCGGCGCTCACTGCGCTCGGGTTCGTAATCCTCGGCGCAACCGGCGGCTGTGCCGACGACGGCGCCGGCCCAAGCATCACGGACATTCCGTGGACGAAAGGCGATCCGGAAGACAAGCTCGGCGGCAACGTCACGACCGAGCACCAGGAGCCGACCGTGCTCGATGAGCGCGTCGTCAGCTACAACGACGCACTGCGGACCGCGTCGCTCAAGCTCACCGATCGGCTGCCGACGCTGCAGCAAATCGAGCGCATCGCGAACGCCGACGATCCGAAGCTCGAATACGAGGTCGCGCTCGACGAGCTGCTCGAGTCGCCGGCCTTCCAGCGCCGGATGGTGCGCTTTTTCAAAGACGTGTTCCGCCAAGGTGGCAGCGCCGCGCTCGACACCGCGCCCCACTTCGCCGCGCGCATCGTCGTCGAAGGCCGCCCGCTCAAAGAGCTGTTCACGGCGACCGAGAACAACTGCCCCGGCTACGACAACGACGCGAACGCGTTCGTCGATGGTGACTGCGCGAACAACGTCCCGAAGCACGCCGGCGTGCTCACCAATCCGGGGACGATGCGGCAGTTCTACTCCAACATGGCATTTCGCCGAGTGCGCTGGGTGCAAGAGGTCTTCGCCTGCACGAAGTTCCCGACCGAGTACTCCGAGACGCCCAAGCCCATGGGCGCGGGCAGCTACACCTCGCCATGGGAATTCGATTCGATCTCGAACACGCCGATCGATTTCCACGACACGAAATCCGTCATCTGCGCCAACTGCCACACGACCATCAATCACCTCGCGCCGCTGTTCGCGAACTTCGACAAAGACGGCATGTGGCAGAACGACAGCCAGGTCATGACGCCGCTCGTGCCCGACCCCGTGAAGACAGAGCTGTCGCACTGGTTGCCCGCGGGTGAGCTCACCGGATGGCGCGTCGATCAGCCCGCCGCCGACTTGCCGGCGCTCGGCGCGGCGCTCGCGGCCGACCCCAACGTGACCGAGTGCATCGTCGCGCGGCTCTGGAACTACACCATGTCGAAAGAAGACATCGTGACCGACCTCTCCACGGTGCCGCTCAACGTGATCGGTCCCTATATCGGAGAGCTCGCAAACAACGGTGAAAACCTGCGTGAAACCCTGCGCTCCATGTTCAAGAGCGACGACTTCGTGAAGTTCTAAGGAGCAAGACGACGATGAACCTCAACAAATTCACCCGCTACTTTGCTCCCCTCTTTGGCGCGGCGTTCGGCCTCGCCGCCTGCGAGAGCGAGCTGCCGAAGGGTCTCGCCTTCCCCGATGGCTACGACGATGGCGCCCACGTCGGCGACGCAGACGACAACGACGACCCGACGGACAACAGCGCCGCGCAGCCAGGCGGACTCGCCGGCGCGGAGGGCAACACCTTCGATCATATGGATGGCCTCGGCGCGGACGGACACAAAGATCCCTTCGAGGTCCTCGCGCAACGGCAAGAAGAAGGCACACCGGAAATCCGCTCGCGCCTTCACAGCTGCCAAAAGCCCCAGATCGCCGCGATCGGCCGAATGCTCACGAATTTCGGCGTAGATCTCGCCAAGACCGGCAACCCGGACACGGCCGGCGAGCTCTTCAGCAAGGGCCGCGACGCGCTCGGCGAGGCCACCTACGCGGCACGCACTGGCGAGACGATCACGTGGAGCAACTCCGGCGCGACCAAGCTCCACGACATCTTCGTGCAGGCGGCGTCCGAGATCATCGCGGCCATGCCCACGCTCGAGCACTGCATGGTCGACGGCCTCGGCGTGACGATGTTCGACGCTAGCAATCGCTGCCAAGAGCGGGCGATCACCTGCCTCATCGGGCGGCCGGCAAGCAAAGAGCACGTCGCCATCTGCAATCACGCGGTCGGCAACGCGACCGACCTCGAAAGAGGCAAAATCATCGCCGTCGCCAGCCTCTTGAGCGCGGCCCATTCTTGCGAGTGAGGAGCACCACCATGATCGACCAACGCATCAAGAATCTCAGCGGCAATTCGCGGCGCGGCTTCCTCAAGTTTGCCTCGGCGGTGGGCGCGGCCTTCACGCTCGATCGCAGCGAGGTGCTCAACGTCATCGCGGACGGCGGTGGCCACGCGCTCGCGGACGAAGCGGCCTGCGCCAAGCGTAACCGCACGATCCACGTCGTCGCGGGCAATGGCGGCTTCGCGTGGTTTCAGCTGCTCTGGCCGCACACGGAAATCGCGAAGGCCGGCAATGACAACTTCGCGTTCCACGCGCCCGGCCAAGCCAAGGACGCCTCCGACACCGATCGGCCGTTCGTCTACGCACCCGATTCGCCGTGGCAATCGATGAGCAGATTGCGCCGGATCAGCGCGTACATGGCGGGTAACAACGAGACGCACGATGCGCAGCCCACCAGCGCCACGAACATCGGCGGCGGCATCAACATGCTCGCGGCCTCGGCGGCGCTCAACTCCGCGCTGCCGTCGCTCTTGCCCGTCATCGGCATCACGCCCTTCGCTTTTGGCAACGCGCCCGGACAGCCACAGGTCACGACCGTGGGCAGCCCCGACGCCATGGTCGATCTCTTCAACAGCGCCGCCTCGAAGCAGATCCTCAGCGCGAACGCCGACGCCTCGAGCTACGAGGCCTACTACAAGGCATTCCTCAGCCTCGGCCGGGCAGCCTCGCGGCCCACCTACCAGCGGCAGCTTCGCATCACCAAGGCGAGCGCAAACTTCCTCGGAAAAAACCTCGCGTCGCAGCTCATGCCAAGCAGCGAAGATCTGCTGCGCTACGGCGTCGATGGCGGCACGCCGAACAAGCTGCGCGACATCGCGTACGCCTTCATCACGGCGGTCAAAGCCTTCAAGATGGGCCTCACCAACAGCGTGATCTTGCCGGCAATGCGCGACGACCCCCACGGCGCCTTCGCCGACATGGGCAATCTGAACAGCACGGTGATGACGCTCGGCAAGATGTTCGAAGAACTGATGGTCGATCTCCAGAACGTGACGGATCCCGCATGCGCCGGAAAATCCCTCGCGGACACGACGGTCATCACGGTCCACGGCGACACGCCCAAAGATCCGAGGGACCGCGGCGGCTGGCCCGACGGCACGCCCAACAACAGCAACTGGCTCTATGCCTACGGCGCCGGCTACCTCAAGACGGGTTGGTTCGGCGGCGTGCGCGCGGGTGGTGGCGTGGACGGCTTCGATCCGAAGACCGGCGCCGACGTGCCCAATCAGCCGAGCAGCGCGACCTCGGGTGCCGCGAGCGCCGCGGTGCTCTACGCGGTGACGCAAGGCGACATGATCGCGGTGCAGCAGTACTACAACGGCGGCTCCATCGCCGGCATCGTCAAAGAGCAGATCATCTGAGTCTGCGCCCGTCCTTCTTGGCCCTCGATTCCAGGGCATCGAGGCACTAGGCTCGCATCGTGCTGAAGGTCGGCGACACCGCGCCCGAGATCGACGCCGTCACGACGACGGGCGAGCGCTTCGTGTTGAGTGCGCAGCCGGGCCTCTGCACCGTCGTCTACTTCTACCCGAAAGCGTTTTCCCCGCACTGCACGCGCGAGGCAAAAGTCTTTCGGGACAACTACAACGAGCTGCTCCTCGCGGGCGCGTCGCTCGTGGGCGTCAGCACGGACAGCGTCAAGACGCAGTGCAAGTTTGCGGACGTCATCAAGACGCCGTTTCCGTTGGTGGGCGACACGGACCGCAGCGTTTCACGGGGCTTCGGCGTCCTGTGGCTGCTCTTGCCACTTGCCAAGCGCGTCACCTTCGTCGTTGGCCGGGACCGCATCGTCAAGGCGGTGTTTCGCGCGCACTTCGACATCGCCATGCACCGTGACGGCGTGCTGCGCTTCGTGCATGAATACTGCGATGCCGCGCGCGCCGAGCAGCGAGCGCAATACCGCCCAGAAGAGCCCGCGCCCATTGCGCCGCAAAGAGCACAGCTGCCTGCCTGAGCGCACCGTTCAGAGTTCCATCGCGCCGCGCACAGTCACGCGCCGTAGACCGCGAGACCGGCGCGCACGGTGCCAACATGCACTGCGACGACCTTGCCGAGGTCCTTGGTGTAGCCGCCGGCGAGCACCCACGCGACCGGGATGCCCGCCTGTTTGCAGGCCGCGAAGACCCCGCGATCGCGCTCGAAGAGATCTTCGAGCCCCACGTCCAGGGGCGAGTACGGATCTTCGCGATACGGATCCGCGCCGGCTTGAAAGAGGATCACGTCCGGCCGCGCACGCTCGATCGCGCTACCCAACGCACGCTGGCACAGCTCAACGTAGTGCGGGCCGCTCGCCCCGTTCGGCACCGGCACCGACCACGCGTTGTCGGTGTCGGGCACGCTCTCGGCCTCGACGTCGCGGTGCGCGCGGTTGTCCTTGTAGTAGTTGCCGTAGACGCTGAGATTGAAGAGCTCCGGGCGCGACGCGCAGAGCGACACGGTGCCGTTGCCGTAGTGAAGATCGAGATCGACAACGAGCGCGCGGCGAACGAGCCCGCGATGGCGCGCATGCTCATAGGCGACGACGAGGCCGTTGAAGGTGCAGAAGCCCTCGCCGTGATCGGCATGCGCGTGATGAAAACCGCTGGCGATGTTGCCCGCGACGCCCTCGTCGAGCGCCGCCGTGAGCGCCGCGATGGTGCCGCCGCTCGTGTAGCGCACGGCCTCGGCCAGGGACGCCGACCACGGAAATTTCTGCGACTCCGCCAGGGCGCGCGGCTCGCCGGTCGCGACGGCGCGCACGTACTCGGGCGTGTGCACGCGCAACAGCTCCTCGTCGCTCGCGGGCTCGGGCTCGCACAACGTCACCGGCAAGGAGAGGCGCTCGACCTCGTCCCGTACGAGATTGAACTTCCGCATCGGCATGACGTGCTCACCGATGTCAGCCGTGTAGCGTGGCGAATGAAAAAGTCGCAAATTCGAGCCCTTTTCGACGGAAAGTGCCAGTCTAATTGCCAGTCTAATTGCCAGTCTAATTGCCAGTCAAAGTGCCAGTCTAATTGCCAGTCTAATTGCCAGTCAAAGTGCCAATCAAAGTGCCAGTCGCGAGGGCGACGGGGCGAG
>SHZB01000154.1 GCA_009692485.1 Myxococcales bacterium | reverse complement strand
CGACGTTCTGGAAGGCTTGAAACGCCGCCCTCGCCGCCGCGACGCACTCATCGATGCTCCGAAACACGCCCGACGGCAGCGCACCACCCCTCGCCACCGAGGCCGAAGCACCGGCGCTCAAACGCGGAGCCGCGTCGCCGCTAGCCATGCGCTCAAGCAACTGGCGCGCGATGTCGTCGATCTGTCCGTCGCTGAGTCGGCTCACGACCGCACCCTTTCGCTACTTCGCTACTTTTTATATTTCTGCTCGCCGCCGACTTCCCAGCTGTCGACGATCGCCATGATGACAGCGTCCACGGGTCGCTTGTCGGTCCTCGCGGTCTGCCGAGCGCTCGACCCGCTCGCATAGAGCACCATCTCGCCAACACCGCAGCCGACGGCATCGGCAGCGACGATCGCCGTGCCCGCCGCCGCGCCATGTTCGTCGAGCGGCCGCACGACGAGGAGCTTGAGCCCCACGAGGCTCGCGTCCTTCTCGGTCGCGACAACCGTGCCGATGACCTTTCCGATCAGCATCGCGGCAGCTCCTCCTCAGGAGCCATGCTCGCCGCCACGACCCGGCTCGCCGCCACGACCCGGCTCGCCGCCACGACCCGGCTCGCCGCCACGACCGAGCGGCAGCACCGAGTCCACGTTGCCGTGTGGCCGAGCGATGATGTGCACCGAGACGACCTCGCCGACGCGAGCCGCCGCGATCTGGCCAGCCTCGGTGGCCGCGCGCACCGCGGCGACATCGCCACGAACCACCGCGGTGACGTAGCCACCGCCTGTCTTCTCGTAGCGTACTAGTTCTACCTTGGCCGCCTTGACCATGGCATCCGATGCTTCCACCATCGCTGCGAAGCTACGGCACTCGATCATGCCCAGGGCGTCGGTCTGACCGCTCATGTGTCCCATCCTTTTTTCTTGGCTATGCGTAGGGGTTTCAGAAACTTGTGCCGGCTCGGTTGGCAAGGGTTGAGCCGGCTGTCACAGCGGGCGACGAACTTCGTTTCGCGCTGTGATTTGCGGAGAATTCGTGACAATACAGGGCGCTGGCGACGGCCTCGGCGACCTCAGCGTGCCGCCGCCTCCTTCAGGATCTTGATGCTCGCGCTCGCTCCGACTCGGGTCGCGCCGGCGCTCACCATCGCCTCGAAATCAGCGTAGTTCTTGACGCCGCCGGAGGCCTTCACGCCGAGCGTGCCACCGACCGCGCGGTGCATCAGCGCGACGTCCGCGGCCGTTGCGCCGCCGCCCGCGAAGCCGGTACTCGTCTTCACGAAGTCCGCACGCGCCCTCTTCGAGAGAACGCAGGCACGCACCTTCTCTTCGTCGGTGAGCAGGGCCGTCTCGATGATCACTTTCGAGAGCGCTCCGCCGTCGTCGCACGCCTCGATGACGCCTCGAATGTCCTTGTACACGAGCGCGTCGTCACCGCTCTTCAAGGCACCGATGTTGATCACCATGTCGATCTCGGCAGCGCCATCGCGGATCGCGCGCCGCGCCTCGAGGGCCTTCTGCTCTGGAACATTTGCGCCGAGCGGAAAGCCCACGACGGTGCACACCTTCACGCCGCCCCCGCCCTTCGAAGGCGAGCGGCCCTTGGCGACAGAACCGCCGTTGAGCAACCCCGCGCAGAGCTTCACCCAGCAGGGATTCACGCACACGGAGAAGAACCCGTGCTCGCGTGCCTCGGCGCAGAGCTGCCGCACCTGCGCGTCGGTGGCATCCTGCTTGAGCAAGGTGTGATCGATGTAACTACCCACGTCGCGTACGGCGCCGGCCTGGCCAAGGCTCGTCGAGAGACGGCTCACTCCAAAGCCGATCCACTGTTTCGCGACGCTTGCATCGAGGCAAACGTCGCCGAAGCAGACCATCCCGTGGCGCGTCTCGGCGGACGCGAGCAGCTCCGCAAGGCGAGTCGCGACGCGTTCGAGATCGGCGGGATGGAGTGCTGCGAGCGTCATCGGTGAAGGAGGCGTGGAGACTTGTCCGAGGCTCGGGCGCGACGCCGATGGGCCCCGACCGGAGCCCGCTAACCACTCCGCGGAGCTCGCGCGAAATGCCTTGTTCGCTCCGTCGTAAGCGGGCGCACTATCGTGCCGAGCCGCGCGCTCAGCAAGCGTTTGTTTCTGCGCCGCGCCCACCGACTGCGCCGCACACGCCGCGCACCCAGAAGCGCCATTCGCCGATGGCTGTGATGCCTTCTCGCCGACCGCTGACCGACCGCCGCCCGCGCTCGCGGCGCCAGGCACAGCGACGCCCGAGCCGCCGGCGCCACATGCACATCCAGTCCCCGCCGTGCATGCCGAGCTTGCTGCCAACTCGATCATGGCGACGCGCTGTTGGTGCCGCTCTTCGGTGCACTCGGTCGTGAGAAACACGTCGGCCACCTGCTCGGCGAGTCCCGGTCCGATGAGGCGCGCGCCCAGCGTGAGGACGTTGGCGTCGTTGTGCTCGCGGCTGTTCTTCGCCGACGACAGGTCGTAACAGAGCGCCGCACGAATTCCCGCGACCTTGTTCGCCGCCATCGACGAGCCGATGCCCGCGCCGTCGATGACGATGCCGCGCGTGCACTCGCCGGTGACGACCTTCGCCGCGACCGCCCGTGCGATCACTGGGTAATCGACGGCACTCGTGTCATGGGTGCCGCAGTCGATGACCTCGTGGCCACGCGCGCCGAGCCAGCGCACGAGGTGCTGCTTCAGCTCGAAGCCGCCATGGTCCGCGCCGATGGCGACACGCATCACGCGGCAGCATCGTCAGGGACCATGCCGAGGTCAACACCTGATGCGGCACCGTGATACCGCAGCGATAGAGCGCCATCGAACGCGACGCGTCCACACGCAATAAGGTCGAGATTCCGCCGGTCCGCAACACGAGCGGGCCCCACGCGACGCGTCCACGCTCAAAGAGCCGAGAGCCGGCTAGCAGCAGCGACGCGCTCAGATCGGAAGCGCGAGGATGCGGTGCTTCTCTGCGTCGAGGATGAACTTCATGCCGTGCCCGCGTTCGACCACGCGATACACGTGCGCGCGGATCTGGATGATCACGTTCGGATAGACCGAACCGTGCACCGTGACGGCGATGCGTTCTGGCTCGTCGGCCAGCGCGGACATGCGGCCGACGAGCGTCTTCGCGGCCATGTGGAGGCGGTTTTTCCCCTCGAGCAAGAGTGACACTTCGTCGCGCTTCTCCTCGGGCATCCCAACGAGGTCGAGCAGCGCGTCTTCTATTCCGGCGGGGATACCGAGTGCCTTCAGGCGTTCTTGAATGGCTTGGACCTCGGTGCGGAGCTTGCCGAACTGCTCGTTGCCGACGCTCTCGCCGATGACGACGCGCGTGCGGACGTTCGCGTCGGAGCCGAGCTCCCGCACGACGACGCCTCCCGCGGCGAGGGTCGTCCCGCCAATGAGCCGCCCATTCTCGATCACCACGCGACCCCCTGCCCACAAGAAGCAGTTGAGCGCCGCGTTTCGGAGCACGATGTCACCACTGGCGCGAACGCGAGTTTCCTGCGCGAAGGCCGCCCGTACGGTACCGCCGGCCTCGACGTTGCCGGTCGCGCTCGGCATGATGCCGCCACCGACTTCGACCGAGCCGCCTACCTCGATCTTGGCGTCCTCGACCACGCCGTCGATGCGAAGATGCGCGGAGGCGTGCACCTGAAAACCGGTCCTGACCGAGCCGCGCACGTGCACCGCCCCATGCGCCGCCCGTAAGTTTCCGGACTCGTAGTCCACGTCGCCATCGCGCGTGAAGAGATCGACGACGTCGATTCGGCCATCGCTCGCCCAGGCCACGCCATCGCGCGTCGCATAGAACCGTCCTGGCTCGCGCTCTTCGACGCCGTGGCCGGCATGGAAGGGGATCTCTTTACCGTGAACGGGCTCGGTGACCTTGCCAAGCACATCGCTGCGCGGAACGCCGTGCGTCGCCGCGACGACCGCGCACACGAGCTCACCCGCGGTGACCGAGTGCACCGTGTCGCGCTCGCGATAGTCCATGCGCCCGGCCTCGAACTCCGTGCCCGCGCGACTCTCGAGATCGAGTTTGTACGCAAGCTCGGCGTCGCATCCGCGGACGGCCGTCGTTCCGCGCGCCACGACCACGTCGCGCTGGATTCGTAGTGTCCGCAGCGCCTCGGCGAACGCGGCCTCGAGCGCGGCCTGCTCGACGCCGCTCGTAATGCCCATGTGCGCGAGCGCGCGAGTCAACATCTCTACCGTGGTTGGCACTCCGCTGTCGCTCTCGGCAGCGACATCGCAGGTTGCGCTCATCGCGTCTGCTGCGAGGGCGATGGGCGGTACAACCTCCAGAATATCGGAGGATTCGACCCGCCCATAGACGGTGGCCACGATCTTCCCGTCGGGCTGGACAGCGATTCCGTGGTCATGTCGGTTGAGGCCCCCGAGGGGACCGACGCCCGCTGGATCGCTGCCACGCCTGCTCGGCGGCACGCTGGACGGATGACGCCCGGTCGGCCGTGACGGCCCCCGACGCGAAGACGGTCCCATGGCGGGCGGCAACTCGGACCTGCGCGCACGCTCCGAACCACGTGGTGCCAAAGAGCTGCTGGGCCGCATGGACCCACGCGGTGCCAAAGAACTGTTCGGGCGCGTGGTCCCGCGTGCCGCAATGGAGCCGCTCGGCCGCGTGGTTCCGGCTGGCAGCACGGAGCCGGGGGTGCGTGTCGTTGCGGGCGGCGGCGCAGAGCCGGGGGCTCGCACGGTCCCGCGACGCGCATCGGGCTCGGCCGGCAAGAGCTGGCCGATCACCTCGCCCTCGGCGACGAGTTGTCCCACCCTGACGCGCAGCTCATCAGGCTGCGGATGCATCAATTCAGCGACCTCCCCCCCTAGTGTGGCGCATGAATTAGCACGGCGCCTTTGGAAAGCCGAAACAATTGCCACGGCCCTTGACGAGCGAGGCTTCGGCTCCGCGAACCCATGGACGGCTCGCGGCGGTAACGCGACGCGTGTCGAGACCGCGAAGGATGCGCTGCCGGCGAGATCGTCGGGCGGCCTGAGGCGGCTCGGGGCGGCTCCGGGGCGTGGCGCCAAGCGGTGCGATCTGTTGCAATCCAGCGTCGCCAATTCTAGAAAGCTGCGCATGTCCGACTTTGAGCTGAAGACGCCCGTCGCCTTCTTCATCTTCAACCGGCCCGACACGACCGCGCGCGTCTTCGCCGAGATCCGCAGAGCCAAGCCGCAGCAGCTGATCGTCATCGGTGACGGCGCCCGCGCAAACCGCGAAGGCGAGGCTGAGAAGGTGGCAGCAGCACGGGCGGTCATCTCCGGAATCGATTGGGACTGCGACGTGCTCACCAACTTCTCCGAGACCAACATGGGTTGCAGAAACCGGATGACGAGCGGCCTCGACTTCGTCTTCGGAGAGGTCGAGAGGGCGATCCTTCTCGAAGATGATTGTTTACCCCACCCGACCTTTTTTCAATTTTGCGAAGAGTCACTGGAGCGGTACCGCGACGACGAGCGCATTGGGATGATCAGCGGAGATAATTTCCAGTTTGGAACTGTCCGCACTGCCCACAGTTACTACTTTTCTCGCTACGGGCATATTTGGGGGTGGGCGACGTGGCGAAGAGCTTGGAATCATTACGACCGAAACGCGAGCGGTTGGCCGGCATTCCGGGATGGCGGCTGGCTCGATGCGTGGACCCACTCGGCCGGAGAACGAGACTTCTGGGCGCGATGCTTCGACACTGTCCGCGAAGGTCGCGTCGATGCTTGGGACTATCAATGGCTCCTGACCGCGATGATCCAAGGCACCCTGGCCGTCATTCCAGAGGTCAACCTGGTATCGAATATCGGCTTCGGCGCGGATGCGACCCACACGAAAGTAGCAGGCGCGTACACCAACGTGGCGACCATGCCGATGCTCTTCCCGCTAAGCCACCCCACCATCATCCAACGCCACGGCAAGGCGGATGCTTTTGCTGCCAAGGCCTATGGCGCTTGAGGGCACGCCCCACCTCAGATTGGCTTGACATCGAACACCATCAACTGCGGTCGGCTGAAGAGCCTGGCCGTGCCGCCTTCGAAGCGATTACGGCGGATTTCTTCCCAAAAAGCCTGTGCGGTCGCCTGCGGTTTCTTGGCCAACAAGGAGTCAATCTGGGCGGTGAGCTGGCGCATGTCGGGACCGCCCTCGTCTTCCTGGTAGAGTCCGAGCGCGTTGTTCGCGTAACCCGAAGGCACGACCGCCGTGAGGCTGAAACCGGCGATCTCGATGGCCTCCACGTAATGCCACGCCGGATAAGGCCATTCATAGAGGCCGTGCGGTTGGCAGTAGGGATGGGAGGCGAGCTGAGTGTAGAGCTCGCGCGGACTCTCGGCGAACCACTCACGGAAAGCGAACCAGCGGGCGCCCGGCTTCAGTTTCTGCCGGATGGAGGCAGCAGCCTGGGCGATGTTCATGAAGTGATGAATGCAGTTCTTGGTGAGGACGACGTCGTAGGCACCCGGGCCGGCATGCCAAACCTTCAAATCATTGTGGATGCGTAAGCTTGCGGAGTCGGCACGCGAGCGGAGGTAGCCAGTGCCGGTATTGAAGTGTCCGTTGGGCTCCACCAGGTCCACGTTTTCGAAGCCAGCGCGGCAGAGCGCCCAAGCGAGAAACCCTGCGCCCCCGCCGAGCTCGCAGAGCGTTGCGTTTCGGCTGACGGCGAAGGTGCCGAGCAAGCGACAAATGGTGCGAAATTCGAGGCCGTCGCCGAAGCGCTCGAAGGCGCCGGCGCGGTCGGCTTCGAGGTAGGTGCTCCTGAGCAGCTCCCGAACCGCGGGCGTGCCGTCGCCTTGCTGCGACACGATGATTCGCTCGTGCCTTTCGGGGTTCTCTTCGAGCGTAAGGATCTTCAGATTGCTGGTATCCATGGCGCGCATCACAGCATGTGCTCGCCGCGACCTGCGACGATCGGCAGCACCGATTGGCCTTGATTTGCCGCGGTGAGTTGAGCGTGAAACTGCTCGCGATTGGGCAGCGGGCGAATGATGCGCGCTTCCTCGAGCCTCTCCCGATCGTGAGCCGAGTTCACAGGCTCCCACTGCTCGGTGATGGAGTTGAGCATGCGTACGATGCGCGCCGGGGCGCCGGCCACTACGGAGAACGGCGGGACGGAGGTGCGGACGACCGAGTTGGCGCCGACGACGCTGCCGCGACCGATGGTGATGTCGCCGGTGATGACCGCGTTCATGCCGAGCCAGCAGTTCTCCTCGACGATCAGCCGGCCAAGATCGCGAATGCCACAGTGCAGCAGGGGTCGCAGGTGATTGCCTCGGTACTGATGCTCGACGCTCGCCAAATAGACATTCGGCGCCAGGGTGCTGTGAGCCCCTAGCTCGAGATACGTGCCAGACGACAACACGCTGCGACGTCCGACGAGCACGCAGTCGCCGATGACCAAGCGTGGCGAATCGTCGCGTAAAGAGACATTGAGCCAGGCTCCGTCGCCGATGCAGCTGCCCGGTCCGATGCGCGTGCTGCCGATGCCGATGCACTGCACGTCGTGGCCGAAAACCACGTCTGGGAAGGCTGCGCTCAGGAGGTCGGTCATGGGGAACCTGGTCTCTACCGCGGGCTCGCCATTTAGTCCCGAAAGCGGAGGTTGCGCCCTGCTGATGTGCTCTTGAACGGTTCCACGGGCGCGGCTCAACGGGCGAGCGCGGCGGGGACGGCGAGCTCGAGGCGACCGGTCGGGGCGCTGCGTTCGAACACGGCGCCGCGGCGATCGGCAACGCCGAGGCGCATCGCACCATCCGCGAACACGAGCGCGAAGGCGGCACCGGCGACGGGGTTCGTGGCCGTATCGGGCACGACGTAGACGAGCACCGGATGGACGACACCGGCGGCCGCAGCTCGATGAGGAGCCGCCGCGCAACGCTCTGCAACGCGCGCGTTCGTTTCTTCCACGGAGCACCGCGCGAGCGCGCCAGAAATACGCCGCCGGAGCTCCCGCGCCACGTCCAACGAAGCTGACGTCGCCGAAGCTTGCGTCACCGAAGCGGACGTCGCCGAAGCTTGCGTCAACGAAGCGGACGTCGCCGAAGCTTGCGTCAACGAAGCGGACGTCGCCGAGGCTGCCGTCGCCGAGGCTGCCGAGCTCCTGTCGTTGCAGGTGTGGAGTGCGGCCGCGGCGGTGAGCCGAACGCGCCAGGAAGGGTCGGCTCGGAGCGCGCGGCTCAGCGCTTCGACTTCACACGACGAACGGGCGATGCTCAGGCCGGCGATGGCACCAGCGCGCACGTAGCTGCGAGGATCATCGAGCGCACGAACGAGGGCGACGGTCACGTCCGGGCCCTTCGTGCGCGCGGTGACACGTGCAAGCGCGACCGTTGCGTTTCCAGCTACGCTCGCGTCAGGGTCGAGCAGCGCGGCCCTGAGCGGTGCGATCGCGGCCTCCGTGCCGATGGTGGCGAGTGACCACGCGGCATTCGCGCGCACGGCTGGATCGCGATCCGCGAGCAGCAGCATGGCGCTCGCGGTCGCGGTGGCGTGCCCGGCAAGCGCCTCGGCGACCTTGCGGCGATCGTTCACGTCGCTTGCGCTGGCGAGCTCAGCGAGCAAGCGGGCGGCAGCGGGCGATTCCATCCGGCCGAGTCCCTCGATGAGCGCATCGCGGCCGCGCCCGGCGAGCGTCGGCAAGGCCTCGCTTACGTCGAGAACGAGGCCCGCGTCCGTCTTGCCTGCGAGCGCCCCCGAAATCGCCAGCCCCACGGCGTCACGATCCGCTTCGGCGCCATTGCGAATGCGCTCGATGAGGACCGTCGCGGCCTCGGCACGACCCACGCGCGCGAGTGCCTTCGCCGCGGATGAACGGAGTCGCTCGTGGTGACTCTCGAGGGCTTCGAGCAACACGCGATCGACCTCGACACTCTCGACCGCGAGCTCGCCAAGCGCCTCGAAGACCGCGTGCCGGAGCTCGAGCGAACGCGAACCCGTGAGCGACAGCAAGATCGGCAATGCCCGCGGTGAACCGGTCTTCCCGAGCAGCCTCACGAGCGGAACGCGCTCGGCGGGGCGCAGCGATAGATCGACCACGCGCGCGCGCACGACGTCCACCGCGCGACCGTCACGGTCCTTGGGATCGAGCAGCCGCGTGGCGACATCGATCGCCCTCGCGCGAATCGCAAGATCTGGATCTTCGAAATGTTCGAGCACGAAGGGCAGGGCCTCGGCGTCCCCGAGCGCGTCAAGCGCATCCAGAGCCGCGGCGAGCGAAACACCACCGCGCTCGGTCGCGCGCATGATCGACGCAGACGCGTGCTCACCACCGTGCTGCCCGAGCGCCAGCGCCGCAGCCGACGAAAGCCGCGCCGAGCCGCTCGATCTCAGCACCTCGGAGAGCGCATCGGCCGCCACCTCGCCCGCCAGCAAGAGCGCCGCACGTGCCGGGGCCGCGAAGGCACCGCTCGCGTAAGGGACCGGCCCTTCGGCCTCGAGCTCCGCTGTCAGCGCCGCGATCGCCGCCGCGTTTTTCAGCCGGCCAAGCGCCGTGAGTGCGGCCTCACGAACGATGGGATCACTCACGGTGGACGACGCGCTCACACCGCTTGGATAGAGCGGCGAGAGCTGGGCTGTGATCGCGCTAACAGCGTCCTCGGCACCGAGCCGGCCCAAGGCCTCGAGCGCCTCGATGCGAACGTCGGGCGATTTGTCTTCAAGGGCGAGCACCAGGGTCGGGACGGCCTGCCGCTCTCCGATGACACCGAGCGCGCGCGCAGTCTCACGCCGCACCTCCGCGTCTTGATCGTGGAGCTTGTTGAGCAGCGGAACGACGCTCTTGTCTGAGCCGAGCCGGCCCAGCGCGCGCACGACCGCGACCCGCACCCGCACCGCCGCATCGTCGAGGTGACCCACCAAAGGAGCGGCGGCTTCAGAGATTCCGCTCTTGCCCATCGCGGTAGCGGCCGCCTCGCGCACCTCGGGCTTGGCATCGGACAATACCCGCCCAAGCGCTTGCACCGCCGACGCCGTGGGCACGCTGCCTATCAAGACGCACGCCGCCTCACGCAAGCGCGGATCGCGATCTTGTAGCCACTCGACTACATCGGAGGCCGCGCCCTCGATGCCCAGCGCGCCCGCCGATTGAGCCGCGTGAAGCCGCACCTCGACGTCGTCATCGCGGAGAGACTTCGTGGCCAGCTCACGCGCGAGCTTCGGTGGTAGCTCGAGCAGGCGCGCGGCGGCACCACGACGCTCGATGACGTCCGTTGACTCGAGCGCGGACACGAGCCGCCGCTGTGCGCTTGGCCACACGCTCGCGTGGCCGTCCACCGGCGTGAGGGCGAGCCACCAGACCCCGAGCGTCACAGCCCTCGCGCGCCGCCAATTCACGGCGCGACCGTAACACGGCAAGCAAACGAGCCGCCTCG
>SHZB01000153.1 GCA_009692485.1 Myxococcales bacterium | reverse complement strand
GTCAACGCGAGAGCCGGCTCACACGGGAGCCCGCCCCCGCCGCCCGCTCCGGCACCATCGCCTCCGCCACAGCTCTGTCCAACCGCTCCGGCCGGCATCCCGTCGTCGATCCACGCGGAAAATGCCGCGATTTCTGCGTCGGTGGCGCGCTCGTTGGGCGGCGGTGGCATGGGCTTGGCGGCCTGCATGCGCTCGAGCGAGAGCTCCGCCACGTTGCCCTGTCCGCCGAACACCGGAGCAGCGAGATCCGCGCGCGTCACGAGCGGCATCGGTGCGCCGTACTTTGCCGGCGAGGAGTGGCACGACACGCAGCGGTCGGCGAGCAGCTCGTGGATGGCGCACGGAAGATCCGTGGTGGCGCCGCCGCCGGTGCCGCTCGTGGTGCCCGCGGGCGAGGTGGGTCCACCGCACGCGATCAAAGTTACGCCGGACACGAGGGTCGTGACGCAGGCGAGGCGAACAAGGCTGAAAGTTGAGACAAGCATCGCGCGGATGATAGCTGACTTGGTAGGACGGCGAGCACCGCCATCTGCCACTTTTTCGAGCAAGTCCCGGTCCCGTGGTCCATCTGCCACCTTGCTTTCGAAGAAGCCCCGGTCCCGCGATCGATATCGTCGCGGCCTGGCTCGAGCGCGGTCGGAGCGCTGCGGACCCGGTGCAACGTGATACGCATTCCTCGTGAGCGACGCGGGCCCCTTCGACATCGCGGTCACCGGCGAGATCGGCCAGCTGCGGCACGTGCTCGTGCATCGCCCGGGCGACGAGATCGTGAAGATGACCCATCGCGAGCTCGACGATCTGCTCTTCGATGACATCCTCGCGCCGGCCGAGACCTTGCGCGAACACGGGCTGCTCACCGAAATTCTCGCGAGCTCGGGTGCCGTCGTCCACGAGCTCGCGACGCTGCTCGAAGACGCGCTCGCCCAGGCACCCGACGACGCGCGGCTCGAGCTCATCCACTCCGCGTGCGAGCTTGCGGGCGCGCTCGATTTGGTCACGATGCTCGGGTCGTGGCCGCACGTACGGCTCGCCCGGGCCCTCATCGCCGGCGTCGACTGGGCCGAGCTCGATGCCACGCCCACCACGCTGCGACGGCTGCGCCACGCGCTCGACGGCACCACCCGCGCGCTCGCCCCGGTGCCGAACCTGATGTTCATGCGCGACCCCTGCATCGTCGTCGGCGACCGCGTCATCGTCGGCTGCATGGCCACGCTGGCCCGCGCCCGTGAGCCGCTGCTCGTGAGCTTCGCGCTGACCCACTCGGGGCTCGCGCCCGCGCCTCCGCTCGCATTCTTGCCGTCGGGTGCTCTCGGCTCGAGCCCCCATAAGAAGCTCGAAGGCGGCGACGTGCTGATCCTCTCGCCGCGGCAAATCTTCATCGGGTGCTCGCAGCGCACGTCGGCCCAGACTATCGAGCGGCTCGCCAAAGACGCGCTATTTCCGCACTTTCCTGAGCTCGAGCGCGTCTACGCGGTGATGATGCCCGAGGCGCGCACGGTCATGCACCTCGACACGATCTTGACCCAGCTCGACGAGCGACTCTTCCTCGGATATGCGCCGCTCGCGACCAACGCCGCCGCCCTTCCGCTCGCCGTGCTCGAGCGCGGCAAGGACGCAGTCGCCCTTCCCAGTGCGAGCGTCATGGACATCTTGCGCGCCGAGCTTGGCCACGACACCGGCCTCGTCCCCTGCGGCGGGACAGAGCCCCTGCACCAGGAGCGCGAACAATGGACCGACGGCGCCAACGCGGTCGCGCTCGCACCCGGACACGTCATGCTCTACGCGCGCAACGTCCACACCATCGCTGCGCTCGCGGAGCACGGCTTCGAGGAGTTCGCCGTCCACATGGTAGAGCCGCCCGAGCGACGCGCCGAGCTCGTGACCGCCGCCATGCGCGCCCGCCGCGCGGTCATCAGCTTCCCCAGCGGTGAGCTGTCCCGTGCACGCGGAGGCGGCCGCTGCCTGACGATGCCGCTCGCCCGAGCGCGGGTGTGACTTATGCGGATAGCCTGCAACCTATTCGGATAGCGCCTATCGCCACAACTCGCAGATAGCGCCTATCGCCATAACTCGCGGATAGCGCCTATCGTATTCGGATAGCCACTATCGTCATAACTCCGCTGTCGCTCCCACGAGCGCTGCTGAAACGCGACGCGGGAGGGCTCGCGGCATCCGCCGAGAATGGCGCCGCCAGCACGAATTTCGTCTGGCAGGCTGCCGCCGCTTCCGCGATAGTCGCGGGCGTCGCACGAGTGGCGGAATTGGTATACGCACCGGGTTTAGGTTCCGGCGCCGCAAGGCATGGAGGTTCGAGTCCTCTCTCGTGCACTGGGTGCAGCTCGTGTGATGCAGGGCCAGCTCGCCTCCCGACCGTCCCTGCCGAACAGCGCGACGTCTCCGATTGCGGCGCGAAGGTCCCCGAGCGCGGTGCCCATTGGCCAATAGCGAGGCTACGGCGCGGTGCCTATTGGCCAATAGCGAGGCTTCGGCGCGGTGCCTATTGGCCAATAGCGAGGCTACGGCGCGGTGCGGATGAGCACGATGTCCGAGCCGGTCTTGCTCGCGCATCCTGCGGGGTGCGCGCCATTGAATTCGCCGACGGTGAGGGCACCGCCGTCGGGCTCGGCCAGCATGCGATTGACACGGTCCATTCCGTATCCACCATGCGCGACGGTGTTGAGCGGCTCGCCGTTCTTCCCAAATTTGCGCCAGAAGATGTCCGAGCCGCACAGCGCTATTTTGTCTGCGACCGCCCCCGAAGTCCCCGGCACGAGCGTGCCCTCGAATTGACCTGCGACGAGGATATTGCCCAGCGCGTCTTCGATCACCGAAGTCGCGCTCGCGTCCCCGCTGCTTAGCATCGCTTGCTGCCAAACGAGCTCGCCGTCCTGGGCCCTCAACTTGGCGGCGAAGCCTGCCATCCGGCCGTCCGAGTCGAGTGGCTTGGTGCCGCCGAAACCGAGCTCGCCGGCAAAGCGACCCACGATCACGACGTTGCCATCGGTCGTGACGGCGAGGTCGTGGCCGATGTCCTCCCCCTTCCCTCCGAAGGCTTTGGCCCACAGCGGCTTCAGGGACGCGTCGAAGCGAACGAGGAGCAGATCGCGAGCACTCTCCCCATTCGACACGACCTTCACGTCCTTGGCGAACTCGATGGTTCCGGCGAAGTCTCCGAGCGCGAAGAGGCCGCCGCAGGGCGCGATCGCGAGCCGCCGAAAGCGGGCGCTGGCGAGGCGTGGATTAGCGGCGACGCTTGGGAAATACGCGGGGGCGCCGGCGGTTTGGCGCCCGTCGAGATCCCACAGAAACGCTCCGGAGAGGGACTCACCGGCGACCAGCCTGTGACCGGCAAGTGAATCAACCACACCAGGGCATGGTGCGGCATTCGAGCTGTTCGCCGCGGCAGGGATTTCAACGATATCGAGCGCGGTCGCCCATTCGGTGAACACGGTGTCCCACACTTTGCTAGTCCGCGCGGCTTCGAATTCCACGACGACCGGGCGCGGAGAGCATGACACCGGGCAGGTACCATTTTCGACGTCGCTGCTGGTGTCGCTGCTGGTGTCGCTGCTGGTGTCGCTGCTGGCGTTGGTGCACTTGCATCCGACGAACGTCGCGCGCTTCCCGGTATGCGTGACGCCATGGCCGACGGTGGTGAACTGCCCGCCGAACGCGAACTTCCCGGCCCACTTCGGCTCGGGATCTTTCGCATTGGGGGCAGTGAACGCGACTGCGATCATGTTGACCATTTCGTTTTTCGCACCGAAGGCAGGGCTGACTCCGTTGCCGACGACGAGGAGGCCGCCGTCGTCCGTGCGCGCGAGCCCCGTTCCGACGTCGAATCCGGGTTTGTTGGAAAGCCAAGCGTCCTTGACATTGCCGGACACGCAGTGGCCAGCGCCATCGCACACCGTCACGTCGCTATTGCTGCACGGTGGCTCGCCGGTCGAGTCGCGGTCACCGGCGTTCACGGGCGAGCAGGTCCCCTCTTTTCCCGCTACGACGCAGCTCATACACGTCGCTGTGCATGCCGTGTCGCAGCAGACCGACTCGGTGCATACGCCGCTCACGCAGGCCGCGGCCTCGGCGCAATCTTCGCCGGCCGCGACGAGGCAGTTGCCTTGGCCGTCACAAGCCTTCCCATCCCCACACTCGCTGCCATGCGGAGCCGGCCCGTCCGCCAGAAAGCACGGCCCTTCTGCCGGAATGAAGTCGTCGAGCGCAAGGAGCTGAGCGCAGCCCGCGAGCACCAAGAACACAGCTACGGAGGCGCGACGCACGCGTTCACGGTAACACGCGGTGCCGCGCGTTCCTTCGCTGATGCCACTCAGAATGGCAGTCCGTCGGTCACCCGGATTGCCAATCCGTCTGGCACTCAGCTTCGCACCAGCGCCGCCAAGAGGACGCCGGCTGCGACGCCGACGTTGAGCGAGTCGACCCGTCCCGCCCCCGGGATCGACACGACGGCATCGCAGCTCGCGCGGACGCGATCGCTGAGCCCCTCGCGCTCGTGCCCGAGGACGAGGATCGTGGGGCGCTGAAAGTGGAAGTCCAGCGCGCTGGTCGGCGCCACCGAATCGGCACCGACCACGTGCACCCCGGAGGCTCGCATGCGCGCGAGCGTCTCGCCGAGATCGGAGCTTCGCGAGAGCGCGAGATGCTCGACCCCACCCTCGGCCACACGCACCGCGTTGCGCGCGAGATCGGGGCCCGTCGCCATACCGGCGAGCAGCACGGCATCGACGCCGAAGAACGCCGCGCTGCGGAGGATCGCGCCAACATTGTAGGCGTTTCGCACCCGGTCGAGCGCCACCGCGACGCCGTTGTTCGCGAGCAAGAGCGCGGAGAGCTCCTTCGGCGTGAGCCAGGTCCGCGGCCGCGCGGCGATGACCACACCCTCGTGATGATTCGAGCCGCTGATCCGCTCGAGCTCTTCGTCCGCGAGCACATCGCAGGGAATTCCGCGGCCCGCGAGCGCCGTAAATTCCGCGTGAACCTGGTTGGCGACGTCGACCGAACACGCCGCACGAACGATCGCCGCGGGCCGCCGAGCGAGCGTCGCGAGACCCGCACGCAGGCCATACACGATCTCGATGTACTCACCGTCGCTCGCCTTCACCGCCGGGCGCACGCCATCGCTCGGCTTCACCGCGGGCCGCACACCGTCGCTCGGCTTCACCGCGGGCCGCACACCGTCGCTCGGCTTCGTGCCCGTGCGCTCGCTTGGGCCGCGATGCGTGTGATGACCGCCGCGTCGCTCTCGCTCGGGTGGCTTGCGCTTCATGGCGTCGCTCTTAGCAAGAAGTCCCGCTCCGCGTCACTCTTCGCGCGCCTTCATGGTCGCGAGCACTTCGAGACGCATGCACCTTGAGGCCGGCGCCTCCTGCCTCGGTGTTGTAGGCTCGCGCGAGATGCGAGCGTCGTGGGGTGAGCGGTGCACGGAGGTCTCGGCCGTGCTGCGAGCCATGATCGCGGCCGGAAAGATCCTTGGCGGCGCGGTCGGCCTCGGCGCAAGTTTGGCGGCGTTGGCGGCGTGCGGCTCGGAGAGCGGCGTGCCGACCAGAGCGGGCAGCGGAGGCGGAGCTGGCGCCGGCACCGACGACGGCGGCGCGGGCGGCGCGGGCGGCTTCGGCGGCGCGGGCGAAGCTGGAATTGCCGGAAATTCCGGCTCAGAAGTGGGCGGGACGGGCGGCATGGGCCTGCCGGACGGGCCGCCGTGCGCGGTCGGCGACGCGGTGGGCGTGTGCATCGATGTCGAGGTTTGCGTGGGCGACTACGCCCCGACGCCGGGCTTCTGCGAGGGACCGGCGAATGTCCAATGTTGTACCGCGCTAGGCGCGGGAGCGTGCCATCCGGAGACGGTGCCGCAGCCCAACCTGGGCCTCGTCGAGCCGCCGGGCGTGGGGGGCTGCCCAGCCGGAATGGTGCCGGTCGCCACGTTCTGCATCGACCGCGTCGAGGCGGCGCTCGTGCGTACTTCCGACGGTGGTCCGGTGTCGCCGTACTTCAATCCAGAAATGGCGAGCGTGCGGGCCGTCGCCATCCCCTTCGCGGTGCCGCAGGCGTACATCCATCAAGAGCAAGCGTCGGACGCGTGCCTCAATTCAGGCAAGCGTCTGTGCGAAACTGCCGAGTGGCTGCGTGCCTGCCAGGGCCCGGCGACTACCACTTATCCCTACGGAGATAAGCTCCTGTTGGGGCTCTGCAATGACCATCGCGCCGTGCACCCAGCGGTCGAACTCTTTGGCACTACCGACTCGTGGATATTCTCCCAGCTCGACAATGCCTGCCTCAATCAATTGCCACTTTCACTGGCGCTAACCGGTAGTCTGCCGGGCTGTGAAACGGCCGAGGGCGCGCTCGACATGATGGGCAATCTGCACGAGTGGACCGCCGACCCCGCGGGCACGTTTCGCGGCGGATTTTACGTCGATACGCAGCTCAACGGACCGGGCTGTCTCTATGCGACGACGGCCCACAACACGCTGCACTGGGACTACTCAACGGGCTTCCGCTGCTGCGCGGACCCGTGAACGCGAGGCGCTCAGTCGCAATACCCAAAGCCGTCGGGGAGCTTCACGGAGTCCTTGCATTGGTCGTTCGGTGGGCAATCCGCGTCGCCCGCGCACATCACGAACGCGGGCATGCCGGGGTTGTTGCTGGTGCATTGTTCAGCGCACTTCACGGATTGATACTGTTGCTGCACGTTGCTGTAGGCACCGCAACACACCTGGCCCACGGCGCAGTCCGCGGCGCTGTTGCACCCGACCGAGATCGAGCCCACCCCGCAGGCTCCGACTGCCGCACACGCCACCGTGTTTTGACCGGACACGCCCACACAGCAGACCTCACCCGTGACGCAGGTGTCGTTGCCGCACGGGATCGAGACCATCGGTCCGCCGCCGGTCGCGGTCGTGGCCGTCACGCTCGATGCCGTGACGCTCGATGCCGTGACGCTCGATGCCGTCACGCTCGATGTCGCTGTCGCTATCATCGTGCCACCCGCGCCGCCCACGCTGGCGCTCGTGTCCGCGGCACTAGCGCCGCCGTCCGCCGTGCTGGAACCGCTGAGGCTCGAGGTCGTCGAGGCCGCGCCACCTGCGCCCCCCGAACCGCCGTCGTCCGGCTGCGGACCGAACAACCCGACGTTGGAGCCGCAAGCCGCCACCAACCCAAGGATAGGAATTACGAACACGCGCATCGGAAGCCTCCTGCCGCCGGACGATTGGCGAATGGGGGAGAATAGCGCGATGCGGCGAGTCGCGGAATTTTCAACTGCGCCGGCCGTCGAATGCAGCGGCTGCCGGCTGCGTCGTGTGAGCAGCGTTGGCTGTCGGCTGCCGCAGCGGCTGCGATCCCGAACGGGTCAGCTGCCGCGGCGAATGTACGCGGGCGTGTCCCAGTCGTGGTCTTCACGCGCGGCGAGGAAGTGTCGCTCGGCGGGGGCGCCGGCGCGCACGGTGAGCGCCGGCTCTTGCACCAATCGGCGCGACGGAACTGCGGGCTCGTCGTAGCGCTCGACTCGCTCGACGCGCGGTTGCGGGCGGCTGCGTGGACCGGCGTGGGCGGCGATGGAGTGCTGCGGCACCGTAGCGGGGCGCGCCGCGGGTCGGCTGACGGAGCTGCGGCGGGCGAGCTCGCTCATGGCGTCGCGGCTCGGCTCATGATCGACGGTGACCTCGATTTCTTGCGCGCCAGAGCTGAAGCGATCGAAGCCGGTGGCGACGACCGTGACCTTGATGGCATCCCCGAGTGACTCGTCGATCGCGGCGCCGAAGATGATGTCCGCCTCTTCGTGCGCTTGCTCTTCGATGAGACTCACGGCCTCGTTCACCTCGCGCAAGAGCATGTCGCTGCCGCCGACGATGTTGATGAGGACGCCGGTCGCGCCCTCGACCGAGATGTCGTCGAGCAACGGAGACTTGATGGCAAGCTCGGCGGCGAAGCGCGCGCGGCCCTCACCCTTGGCGCAGCCGGTGCCCATCAAGGCCCGGCCCATGCTGCTCATGACGGTCTTCACATCGGCGAAGTCGACGTTGATCATGCCGCCGCGGGTGATGAGATCGCTGATTCCCTTTACGGCCTGAAAGAGGACCTCGTCCGCCTTGCGGAAGGCCTCGATGAAAGAGATGTCGTCCTCTCCGAGCGCGAGGAGCTTCTCGTTCGGAATGGTGACGAGGGTGTCGACGCTCTTGCTGAAGATGGATATCCCCTGTTCGGCGCGCCGCGAGCGCTGGCGGCCCTCGAACTTGAAGGGCTTGGTGGCGACGCCAACGACGAGGATGTCCTCTTCGCGCGCGAGCTGGGCGATCACGGGCGCGGCTCCGGTGCCGGTCCCACCGCCCATGCCGGCGGTGATGAACACCATGTCGGTGCCGCTGAGCAGCTCTTTGAGACGCTGCACGTCCTCGAGCGCCGCCTTGCGACCGCGCTCGGGATCTGCGCCGGCTCCGAGGCCGCGCGTGATGGCGGTGCCGATCTGAATCTTGGTCGGTGCGAGGCTCTGTGCGAGCGCCTGCGCGTCGGTGTTGACGGCGATGAACTCGACCCCGTCGAGCCCGAGGTTGATCATCGTGTTGACGGCGTTGCCTCCGGAGCCGCCAACTCCGATGACCTTGATGCGCGCGTCGTAGGAAGGGTTCGAATCGTCAGCAAACTGGATCGAAAAACTCATGTGCTTCTCCCGGGACTCTTGTTTCTCCGCCTGTTCGGTCGTGGGAAGCCTCTGCCCACGCGCCGGTCTGTCGTGCCTGCTCGAGAGGCGCCTCTCCTCTTCGAGCCGCTAAGTTCAGGTCTAAAAAGCCGCCTTCAACCAGGTCACGACGCGTGAGCCTTTGCTGACGGGGATTCTGTCGCTCACCGGCGCCACCTCGATGGAGGCAGCGGTAGCGAGGACTCGATGACGCCGCGTGCCCCGCGCATCCGCGAGCGCGCTGGCCGCGTATTGAACGAGCCCCACGCCGGTCGCGTGCTGCGGACCGGAGCAGAGTTGCACGAAGCCGCGCACGCCGACGGGCACACCCATGCGAACGGGCATCCCGAGGATCTCCTCGGCGAGCTCGGTCATGCCGTCCATGAGGACCGCGCCGCCGGTGAGCACGGCACCCGCCGACAGTTGCTCGAGCAGGCCCGTCGCCTCGATGCGCGTCCGCATGACCGCGAAGATCTCTTCGATGCGCGGCTCGATGATGTCGCTCAACAAGCGGCGAGGAACCTTGCGCGCCGAGTGCCCGCCCACGCCGGGGACCTCGACGTCCTCGTCGTCGTCGACCTTGCGCCCGAGCGCGCAGCCGTCGCTTCGCTTGATGCGCTCGGCCTCGAGCATCGGCGTGCGAAGGCCCGCGGCGATGTCGGCAGTGACGTTGTTGCCGCCGACCGGAAGTACGCCGACGTGGGCGATGCCGCCGTCGACGTAGAGCAGCATGTCGGTGGTGCCGCCGCCGATGTCGATGACGACGACCCCAATTTCTTTTTCGTCGTCGCTGAGGACGGCCTCCGCGCTCGCGAGCGGCTCGAGCACCACGTCGGCCACGGTGAGACCGCAACGCTCGGCGCAGCGCACGACGTTCTGCACGGGCGAGGACGCCGCCGTGATGAGGTTTACGCGCGCTCCGAGCCGCACGCCGTTCATGCCGATCGGATCGCGAATGCCGTCTTGGTTATCGACGATGAACTCGTGTGGCAGCACGTGAAGGATCTGCCGATCGGCGTCGATCGGGATGGCGCGGGCGCCCTCGAGCACACGCTGCACGTCGTCACCCGTCACCTCGCGCGCGGCGATCGCGGCGACGCCGTCCGAGATCTGGCAGCGAATGTGGCTACCGCTCACACCCGCGTAGACGGTGCGGATCTCGACGCCGGCCATCGTCTGCGCGGCCTCGACGGCCTCGGCGATCGAGCGCGTGGTCCACTCGATGTTCGCGACGACGCCTTTGCGAAGGCCGCGGCATGCCGCCGTCCCCACGCCCAGGATGGTGATGCCATCGCGGTCGATCTCGCCGACGACTGCTGACACTTTCGTCGTGCCGATATCGAGCCCGACGACGATCTCGCTGGTCTCTTCGCTGCTCATGGTCGCGCTCTCTCTTTGGCTCGTGTGGCGGTTCCACATGGCTCGTAGGAGCCTCCGCGAAGCTGGCATGCGGGCTTTGGACCGGCCAAGTTTTGCGACCCGAAGAAACTGGCGTTTGTACGCATGCTCATCGGACCCTCGCCACGGCTTCGCCGCTCAGACGCGCGATGACCCGCTCGGGGTGCGCGACGTTGTCGAGGAACACCAGCTCCGCGCGCACGTGCCGCTCGGACAGCTCGCTGAAAATGCGCCGCGCCTTCCGCGCCTTCGCGCGATACGGCGGCAGACCGAGCTCAAGCCGTACGCCCGCGGTCCCGACGATGGCGCTGAGGCGGCCCTCGACGTCCGTGTGGATCTCTTGGAGCGGATAGCGCTCGAGGACACCCTCGCCCT
>SHZB01000152.1 GCA_009692485.1 Myxococcales bacterium | reverse complement strand
CTCCGAATTTGAGCAATTGGCCTCCCGTGCAACAGTGCAATTGGCCAACAGTGCAATTGGCCAACAGTGCAATTGGCCAACAGTGCAACTGGCCAACAGTGCAATTGGCCAACAGCGCAATTGGCCAACAGTGCAATTGGCCAACAGTGCAATTGGCCAACAGCGCAACTGGCCAACAGTGCAACTGGCCAACAGTGCAATTGGCCAATGGACGGATTGCCCAACAGCAGCCGTGCGGGTCGGACTGAGCCATCGCGTGCGTGAGCCAGTGGGAGAGTGAGCCATCAAGTGCAGAGACGGCTGGCGTTGACGCGACTGCGGATCACCCAGTTTCGCAACCTTGACAGCTTGAGGATCGAGCCCTGTCCTGGGGTCAACGTCATCAGTGGCAACAATGGCGCCGGCAAGACGAGCATCCTCGAGGCCATCTATTTTGCAGCGACTTCCCGCAGTTTTCGAACGAGCCGATTGCAGGAGCTGGTGAACCACGCGGCCAGCGGCGCGGGTGTCTCGGCCCGCTTCGCAGAACAATGGCCGACCGGGCCGCTCGTGCGTGAGCAGTCCGCCACCCTCGCCCACGGCACGCGGACACTAAAGCTCGACGGGGCAGAGCCAGCCACCGTCGCCCACTACGCGACACGATCGCCCGTGGTCGTCTTCGAGCCAAAGCAACTGGCGATGACGATGGGGCCTGCGAGTGAACGGCGGACCTTGCTCGATCGGGTAACGCTCTATACCGAGCCGTCCGTCCACGCCCACCGCGCTCGTTATCGCCGCGCGCTGAAAGAGCGGCAGCTCTTGCTAGCGGATCGCAGCCGTGTGGAGCAGCGACCGGAGCTGGATGCGTTCGAGACCCTCCTGGCGGAGCACGGCGCGCATATCACCGCCGCTCGACAGCGAGCCGTAGAGGCGCTCGTCCCGCCGTTGTTAGACGCCTTCGCGGCCATCGCGCCGCCCGGCCTGGTGCTCGCGGTTCGCTACGTCCCCGGCGGGGGTCTCGATCGAGCCGAACTCTGTGCGCGCCTTCATGCCGCCAGGAGGCTTGACGCTCAGAAAAAACGGGCAAGCGTGGGTCCGCAGTCCGACGAGGTGTTGTTGACTCTCGACGGGCATCCCGCGCGCGTCGTGGCCTCCCAGGGTCAGCATCGGGCGCTCACGCTCGCACTCAAGACGGCCGAGCTGCTGGTGGTCGGCCAGGCAAGCGGTCTCTCTCCCATGCTCTTGCTCGATGACGTCTCGAGCGAGCTCGATCCGGACAGGACCGCCGCGCTTTTTGAACTCCTCGGCACCACCGAGAGCCAACTCTTCCTCACGACGACGCGCCCCGAACTCATCCTGAGCGAGCCGCGACTTGCCCTGACGCGCCGCGAGTTCGAGCTTGCCGACGGCGCTGTCCGCGAGCGCTCTTGACGCCAAAGAAAGCGCCGTGATCGCGCGCCGGAGCGAGGCGCCCTGTGGTAGCCTCCGGCCGCTAGAAACCGGGGGAAACCTCGCAAATTTGTGCACCCGATGAAGCCTTCATGAGCCCCGCGAAACGATGACCGATCCCACGGACGAGACGGGGCCCATTGCAGGTGGCGGCCAGGCGGAAAAAGCCCCGGTCGACGAGTACAACGCGGCGAGCATCACCGCGCTCGAAGGGCTCGAGGCGGTGCGCAAGCGTCCCGGCATGTACATCGGCGACGTGCACGATGGCTCGGGGCTTCACCACCTGGTGTGGGAGGCCGTGGACAACGCGGTCGACGAGCACCTCGCAGGGCACTGCTCCGATATTTGGGTCGCGATCCATTTCGACGGCTCCGTGAGCGTCACCGACAATGGTCGCGGGATCCCCGTCGGCATGCATTCGCGAGGCGTCAGCGCCGCGGAGGTCGTCATGACGGTCTTGCACGCCGGCGGAAAATTCGACAACAAGAGCTACAAGGTCTCGGCCGGCCTGCATGGCGTCGGCGTCAGCGCCGTCAACGCAACGAGCGAGTGGCTCAAGCTCGAAATCAAGCGCGAGGGCCGCGTCTGGCAGCAAGAGTACGGCCGGGGCGCAGCGAAGTACCCGCTCAAGGCCGTGGGCGAGACGACGAGCACGGGCACGAAGGTGCGGTTCAAGCCGGATCCGGAAATTTTTAGCTTTACGGAGTTCAGCTTCGACATTCTCGCGAATCGACTTCGTGAGCTTGCGTTCTTGAATGCCGGACTACGAATTCACCTGACGGACGAGCGTCCTCCCGGCGCGGAAGAGACCTTCTTGTTCCGCGGCGGAGTGAGTGAGTTCGTGCACCATCTCACCGAGGCCAAGGAGCCCGTTCATGCCGACGTGATTTATTTCGTCGCGGACGCGGAGACGACCATCGATGGGACCGCTGCGCCCATCGTGATCGAGGTTGCGATGCAGTGGACTGGCTCTTATCAAGAAGCGATCTTCTGCTTCACGAACAACGTGAAGAACAAAGATGGCGGGACGCATTTAACCGGCTTGCGCACCGCGCTGACCAGGTGCGTCAATAGCTACGCCACGAAAGAAGGGCTCCTTCGCGACTTCAAGGGAGCGTTGAGCGGAGAAGATGCGCGCGAGGGACTTACCTGCGTCCTGAGCTTGAAGCACCCCGATCCCTCGTTCGACTCGCAGACGAAATCGAAGCTCGTCTCGAGCGAGGTGAAGGGCATCGTCGAGAGCGCAGTCAACGAAAAGCTCGAGCAGCATTTCGAGGAGCATCCGGAGACGGCGCGTCTCATCGTCGAGAAGGCGGTGCTGGCCGCGCGGGCGAGGGAGGCGGCGCGAAAGGCGCGCGAGGCGATCCGCAAGAGCACGCTCGATGTGACGTCGCTCTCGGGCAAGCTCGCCAGCTGTCAGAGCAAGGACCCGACCGAGACCGAGATCTACATCGTCGAGGGAGAGAGCGCGGGCGGCAGCGCGAAGATGGGACGCGATCGCCGCAATCAGGCGATCTTGCCGCTCAAAGGCAAGATCCTGAACGTCGAGCGAGCACGCCTCGATCGCATGCTTCGGTCGGCTGAAATTGGGACGCTGATCACCGCGCTCGGCTGTGGCGTCACGGGTGCCGGCGGCCTCGATCTCGACAAGCTGCGCTACCACAAGGTGATCGTGATGACGGACGCCGACGTCGATGGCGCGCACATCCGGACGCTGTTGCTCACGTTCTTCTTTCGGCAGATGTACCCAATCATTGAGGCCGGCTACCTCTACATCGCGCAGCCGCCGCTCTATCGGGTGCGAAAGGGCAAGAAAGATCTCTATCTGAAGGACGACGCGCAGCTCGACGCGTATCTCACCGGCAATGCCGTCGAGAAGCTCGAGCTCGTGCCGGTTGGTGGCGGCGTCGCGCTCACGGGCCAGCCGCTCGTGCGTCTCGCGGCGCGGCTCAAGCGTGTGAAGGGAGCGCTCGGCAATCTCGACAAGCGCTGCGATGCGCGGGTCGTCGCCTCGGTCTTGCGGAGCACCGCACTCGACCGAGAGGGCCTTCGCGATCGCGTGCGCGTCGAGACGGCGGCGCGTGACATCGAGCGGTACATCGGCCTGCACTATCCTGATCTCTTGCCGCTGGAGGTGAGCGTCGGCTGGGACACCGAGTATGGCGCTGGTCGCATCGAGGTCGCGCCGAAAGTGCGGATCCGCGGGCGCGTGAGCGTCATCGATGGGCCGCTGCTCGAGTCGAGCGAGTATCAGGAGGCGCTCTCGGCACAGCAAGATTTGCTGAGTATCGGCCCGCCTCCTTATGCGGCGCGCGTTGCGGACACGGAGACCCTCCTCGCGGACGCCGAAGAGGTCACGACTTACCTCGAAGCGCGCGGGCGAAAGGGGATCCAGGTGAGCCGCTACAAGGGACTTGGCGAGATGAATGCCGACGAACTTTGGGAGACGACGATGAATCCGGACGCGCGCGTCCTGCGGCAGGTGAGGGTCGATGATGTCCTGGCCAGCGATGAGTTGTTCTCGATCCTCATGGGCGATCAGGTGGAGCCGCGTCGCAACTTCATCGAGACGCACGCGCTGCAAGTACACAATCTGGATATCTGAGTTGGGCGCGATATCTGAGTTGGGCGCGATATCTGAATTGGGCGCGATATCTGAATTGGGCGCGACCTCGGCTGCGGGCAGGAGGCGCCGTGGCTCTCACTAGTTCAGCGCTACTTGAGACGTGGCGCCAAAGTATCGAGGAGCGGTCGCAGAATAGGATTGTAGGCCTGGCCCGGAACAGGGCAGACCGACCCGACGACCGCGCGATCGTCGAGGCCCTTGGCCAGCTCGAGGTGGCGAATGCCGGGCAAGCCCGCCATGCGAAGTTGTACCGAGCCGAAGATGCCGGAATCGTCCTGGCATAGTGGGTCGTCGGAGTTCAGGTTCGGGCAGGCGCAGCTCATGAAGTTGGCGCAGTCCTTCGGGATGTCGAGCGGGGCGACGCACGCATATTGGAGGGAATCTTTGTTAGAGATCGCGTGCTCGTGGCCGTTGATCGAGTTTGCGCTCACCGGCGAGCCAGGAGGAGCGAGCGCTTCGCCCGTGATCGGATGCGTGCCTGTGCGCGGCGCTATCGACTCTTGCATGAGAGGATCGGTAGGCCGTGCGTTTGGCTCCGTGTGATAGGCGCTTGGATCTCCAAGGATCAACGCCCACGTGCCGTTGTTCGTGAGCTCCTTGGCCGACTGGAAGCCGCCGACCTTGCGACCGAGAGCATCGAGCCCACCGTTCACGTCTGGTTTGCCCGTGCCGTCGCGCCGCGCGATGTCTTGCCAGGGGACACCGACGATGCCGGCGTAGAGAACCATCGAGGTATCGCGCACGACGCTCGCGCCGTCCGTCGCCGACACGCCGTGGAAGAGCGGATTCGGCACGACGTCGCCGTCGCGGTCGACGATCGTGTGCCGGCTAAGGCCATCGACATAACGCAGGATCGGGTTGAGGAAGTCGAGGCCGAACCTGCGCTTTTGATCCCAGCACCGGAGGCCGATCGGATCGTCTTGGGCGCTCACGGTACCGGCGCAGTCATCTTGGGAGCTGTCGCAGTTTTGGTCAGGCGTTTGTCCGCAAGAGCGGCAGCACGGTGATTCCGGGTCGGTGGCGCACGCGGCGCGGGCCTTCGGCAAGTGGTACGGATTCGTCGTGTTGGGCGTGTAGCGTTGCAGCGCCAAGAAATAGGAGTTGCCGTCGCGCACCGAGCAGTCGTTCTCGTCCGACAGGGTGACAATCAACACGAGCGAATCGGGTCGCAGAAACGCTGCGCGCTGCTCGAGCAAAAGAGCATCGGTGCCAACGAGCGTCGCGTCGGTGCCGGTGACCGCAATGGACTCGTATGGATTCGGATCGACGAGGAAGCGATACCAGCTCTCGAGCGTCGACTCGAACCCGCACCCGATGTCTCCGGCGCCGAGGATCATGTTCACGAGCGACCCGGTCATGACGGCGCTGGACACTTCACCCGGCGGGCTCAGCTTCCCCTTCGGATCCCACGCCAGAAAACCGAGTGCTTGGTAGGTGGGCACGGTGCCGCCGCCGGGTGCGTACGACACGAGCCTTCCGTGATCGTCTTCACGCGGCTCGAGGCACGAGTCGGCGCCGTGGCTGCCGAGGCTCGTCGTGATGACGGCGATGTGCACATCTGCGCGTGGCGCGAAGAGGCGCGTGCTCTCGGGCGGGCATGAGCCGCTCGGAGTTACTGTGACGAAGTTGCCGACGGTGTTCACGCAGGGCGGTGAGGCCAGAGCGCCGAAGAGGCTCTGCGCCGTGGCGGCCAGCCATTGTTGCGCCACGCCCATCGAGCGAGAGTTGTCGACGACCAGGAGCACGTCGACGCGCTCGGCCTTCGGTGGACCGACTGGCGCCGCTCCGCCACCGCCGCCTTCGCCGCCTTCGCCGCCCGACGTGGACGTGACGGCATAGTCCTCGGCCGAGCGCCCATCGTCGCGCGCGCCGCACCCAAGGGCGAGCATCAGGCACGAGAAGATCGAAGAAATCGCGATGCGGGGAAGCCGGATCCACATGCAGCAACGGTACCGTGACCGTGTGCGGGTTGCACGCCGGGTGGACAGCCGGTTGGAGAGTGGCCCTCTCGGTGCGCGAAAGGCCCTCTAAAAGCGGAGCAGATCGCGCAGCTCGACGCCTCGTTGGTCGTGCGTGCGTGCGGCGTGCGCGAGTCGAATCCTGGCGCTTCGTGCGAAGGGGTCCGACGGCTCGAGGCGTGTCAGCTCCTCGAGGAGGGTGCGCGCCGGTTCGGTGAGGCCAAGCAGCGAGAGCGCGGATGCGTGCTCCTTCAAGGTGCGGCCGACGACCGTGGCGCTGGGCGTATCGCGGTATGGGCCGCTTGCAATTCGGGGCGCGATTCGGCCGTCCGCGCCGAGCACTCGCCCGCCGTCCCCTCGTCGTTCGGGCGCGCTGAGGTGCTCCGGGATGAAGCGCAACCACGGGCCGTCGAGCGCGAGATGCGCCACCAAGCGATGCTCCCAGTGGGGGTCCAGCTCGACCGCCAGCGGACGCGCATCGGCGAGCACGCTGAGGCCGAATTCGCTCGCGTGACCGGTGAGCGCAAGATCACGCAAGAGGGGCGCGAGGTCCGGCTCGCGCGGCAAGAGATTCGGCATCACCGCTCCATGGCCGAGCAGCGGAGATGCGATCACGAGTACGTCGGGCCGCTGCCCATCGACATGCTGTGCGCTGAAGAGCCGGAAGCTGAGGCGCGGTGAGCGCACGACGATGGCCGCGCTCGGATCGACGGCTCCGAGTGCAGCATCGGTCCATTCTTCGGCGGCAAAGCGCGCGCTTCGATCCGTGGATGCGGAGGCTTCATCGCTGACGACGGCGACGAGCGTCATGTGAAACACGACCGTCAGGACTGCGGCGCGGCGTGCCATGGGGAGCTCGAGGCGCTGAAGAAAACGCACCAGCTCCGCGACTCCGAGCGCGGTGGCGATCATGAGCGCGCCGGCGGCGAGTGCGTGCAGCAGGGCGACGCCGTTCTCGCCCACTCGTGCGCCAGAGACGAGCTCGACGAGCGGAAGGAGCACCAGCACGAGCACCGTCCCGCGAGCCCGAGCGCGCATGCCCGCGAGCGTGAGTCCAAGAGCAGCAAGTCCCAAGGAGACGACGCCGAATTCCGCGGTCCAGCCGAGCACGGTCTCTTTGGAGCCAGCCAAGTTCGAGAGCGGCGACATGCTCGTGACGGACAGCGCGTGGCCAATGTCCGCAAAGCTTCGTGGAGCGAGGGGACGCATGACCGAGGGGGCGGCCACGATGAGGGCCGTGATGGCGAATACGAGGCCGAGGGCCAGGCGCGATCGCGGAGCCGGAAAAGCGACGCCCGACACGCTCATCGCAAGGATGCTGAAGGTGAGCGCGATGCCGCCGACGAGGCTCTCTGCATAGAGAGCGGCGGTGATAACCGCAATGAGCAGCCACGATCGGGTTGCCGCGGGAGCGAGCGAGACGTTCGGGCGCCCGCACGCCTCGGTCGCGACGACGAGCCCGCATAGGAACAGGGCGAGTGCAGCCGCGGCTCCGCCTCCGAGGGTTGCGTGCGCCTGCCACGTCGGTCCGAGTGCCGCGGTCAAGGCCGCCGACGATGCGAGCAGGGCTGCGAGCGCGCCGTCGTCGAGGGCCTCCGCCAGCAACGGTCGCGCGACGCGATAGGCACACCCTGCCGCGAGCGCGATGAGGGTCGCGGCGGCGACGGAGGCGCGCGAGCTGCGTGAGCCGAGCGGCACCAGCGAAAACAGCTGCGTCACCCAGGTCGAGACGAAGCCGCCGGTCCCGAGCGAGGCAAGCCCAAGGTCGCGCAAGGCCGCGATGTCACCTTCCCATTGCGGGGAATTGGCGCCGCGCACGAGCGCCACCGTCCAGCTGATGGCCACGACCGCCGCGCCGAGCGCTCGCTCGAGGAGACTCGGCGCGCGCGAGTGCAGCATGGGGCCTACCTGCCAGAGGACCAGTCGCGAATACAAGTTATCGATGCCTCGACACGCCGGCGCCGCGGGCGGCTTCTCTGTTCGCACGCGCGGGAATTCTTGGAGCAACAGGAATCGAGGCACTAGAGTCGCGGCCCGCGAAATTCCCGCATGCGCAAAGGCCCAGCTCGGGGCGCGCTCGAGGACGCGGGCGAATCGCAGACTCAGGACACTGGAGGCAAGACGACCGTGGCCCGCTTCATCGACGATCTCCGACGGACTCATTACTGCGGCCAGCTTCGCGCTACCGACATCGGTCGGGAGGTCGTGCTGTTTGGATGGGTCGCACATCGCCGGGATTTCGGCGGGTGTGTGTTCATCGATCTGCGGGATCGTGAGGGGATCGCCCAGGTGGTGTTCGACACCGACTACGTCGCGGGCGAGGTCGAGCGCATTCCGGCGCTGCTTCTGCGGGGCGAGGCTTTCCAGGAGGAGGCGGTCGTCGCCGGAGCCCATGCGCTTGCCGAAGAAGTGCGACGCGAGTGGGTCATCGGCGTGCGCGGCGTCGTCGTGCATCGCGGAGAAAAAAACAAGAATCCCAAGCTTGCCACCGGCGAGATCGAGGTGCGCGTGGCCGAGGCGGTCGTCTTCAATCGCGCGGAGACGCCCCCCTTTGCGATCGAGGACGACATCGCGACCGACGAAGAGGTCAGGCTGCGGCACCGCTATGTCGATCTGCGGCGAGGCTCGATGCAGCGCACCTTGCGCTTGCGCCATCGGCTCAATCAAGCGACGCGGAGCTTTCTCAGTGAAGCGGGCGCCATCGAGCTCGAGACGCCGATCCTCTGCAAGTACACGCCGGGCGGTGCGCGAAATTTCCTCGTTCCGTCGCGACTCTCGCCAGGAAAATTCTACGCGCTGGCCGAGAGCCCGCAGCTCTTCAAACAGCTCTTCATGGTGGCGGGCTTCGACAAGTACTTTCAGATCGTCAAATGCTTTCGCGACGAAGATTTGCGTCTCGATCGGCAACCTGAGTTCACGCAGATCGACATCGAGATGTCTTTCATCGCCCAAGATGACATCTTCCGATTGCTGGAGAGCCTCATGTTCCGGCTCTTTCAGGAGACGGGCATTGCGGACTTGCCGGCGCTGTTTCCGAGCGGGCGCTTTCCGCAGCTCGAGTTCGCGGAGTCGATGCGGCGCTTTGGCAACGACAAGCCCGACCTGCGCTTCGGCCTCGAGCTTGTCGAGCTCACCGAGCTTGCCATTCTTCATGAGGGCGGGGGCCTCCCGCTCGCGCAGGAGATCGTGGCGAAATTTGCGAATGGCACTTACCGCCGCGACGTGCCGGCCGAGATCGTCAAGGCCTTCGTCATCCCGGCGTCGGCGGGGTTTGCGCGGCCGCAGCTCGAGGCGTTCGAGCAGGGTTTGCGGGAGATCAAAGGCTGTAAGGGCCTCGCTCGCGCCAAGGTCGCGGCCGACGGGAGCTGGACGCAGTCACCGCTCAGCAAGCACGTGAGCGATGCGTTTCGATTGGCGATCAACGAGGCCACTGGCGCGAAAGAAAACGACGTCATTTGCTTTCAATTCGGCGATCCGGACGTCGTCAACGCGGCCCTGTCGAAGCTGCGGCTCGATGTCGCCAAGAAAATGGGACTCATTCCGCAGAGCGGCCACGGTGGAGAGTGGCGCTTCTTGTGGGTCGTCAATCCTCCCATGTTCGAGCGCACGGACGAGGGCGGCTGGGTCGCGGCGCACCATGCCTTCACGCGCCCCGCGGACGAGTGTGTCCCTCTGCTCGAGACGGACCCGGCGCGGGTGAATTGTTATCGCTACGATCTCGTGCTGAATGGCTTCGAGATCGGGGGCGGCTCGATTCGCCTGCACGATCCGGAGGTGCAAGAGCGGGTGTTTCGTGTGCTTGGGATCGGGGCGGTAGAGGCCCGCGAGAAGTTCGGCTTCTTGCTGGATGCGCTGCGTTCGGGCGCGCCACCCCATGGCGGGATCGCGATCGGCATGGACCGCCTCGCGATGCTGGCGACGGGTGCGCCCACGTTGCGCGAGGTGATCCCCTTCCCCAAGACCAACCAGGGCGTGGACCTCATGAGCCAAGCGCCGGTGATCGTCGATCGTGCGCAACTCGACGAACTCAAGGTAGCGAGCACGGTGCCGCGCGAGGGCTGAGCTAAGGGAGCGAGCACGGTGCCGCGCGAGGGCTGAGCTCTGCTAGCCCCGTGAGCCGTGAGATCGGACTCGCGTCATGGCTTGGGGCTGACGAGCGCGGGGTAAATCGCTGCGCGCACCCTGACCGGCTCGATCTGGTCCGGCCCCGGATCGGTGGCCCAGACGACCATGACGTCGCCGGCTGCGTTTGCGGTGGCGCGCGTTGCGCCGGCGCAGGCGCCGCTTCCCGTCGACACCAAGAAGCTAGGGCCGCTCTTGAGCATGTTCATCGTGAACTTCTGGCCGCGGAGCTCGCAAGGATTGATGAACACCGTATAAAAGATCACGAAATCGCCGCCGCCTGCGCCGGCCACGGCAGGAAAGCCGTTCGCCTCGGGGGTATCGAGGAGTCGCACGGGCGGCCCTGCC
>SHZB01000151.1 GCA_009692485.1 Myxococcales bacterium | reverse complement strand
CCCTTCCCGCTCGTCGCCTATGCCGATGTGCAGGCGCTCGCGGCGAGCACCGTGCTTGGCACGACCGCGACGCGCTTCTCGTTGATCCACAATGCCGTCGCCATCGACTACATGCCACTCGACATGCCGCCGCTCGCGCCGCTCGCCGACAGAAAAGCGCTGCTCGAATGGACCTGCGCCTGCTCCCCGCCCCGCGCGCCTGGCGAGGTCTGCGACGGCCAATAGCAGCACCGCGGTTCGCGCCGAAAGCGGAGCCGCGCCACCGCCAAGCCACGCGTTGAGTGACACGTCCGTGCTACCGCGCGCCTCTGCGCAGCTACGGCTGTGCTAATCCGGCTAGCCCGTGAGTGTGCGTCTCGGCCCTTCGTGATCTGCGACGAAGACAGCTTGTAAGTCGAGTGCTAATCCGGCTGGCTCGTGAGTGTGTGTCTGTCGTGAGTTTGCGTCTCAACCCTTCGCAGCGTGACGCGGTCGCTCATGATCGCGGCCCGATGCTGGTGCTGGCGGGGGCGGGCTCGGGCAAGACCGGGGTCGTCACCCAACGCATCGCGCGGCTCATTCGCGAGGGGACGCCGGCGCGCGCCATCCTGGCGATGACCTTCACCAACAAGGCCGCGGGCGAGATGCAACAGCGCGTCGAAAAGCTCGCCGGCAAGAAGGCCACGAACGGGCTGCTCGCGTGCACCTTCCACCGCTTCGGTCTCGAGGTGCTCTCGCGTGAGACCAAGGTGCTTGGGCTGCGCTGCGATGATTTTGCGATCTTCGATCGAGGCGACGCGACCGCGGTCGTGCGCGATGCGCTGCGACTGCAGGTCACGGGCAAGACCTACGACGTCGGCGCTATCGTGAATCGCATCTCGCTCGCCAAGAATGCCTTCCTCGATCCGGAGGCGTACGCGAAGAAGCACGAGTCGAGCGGCGACGAGTACGACGCCGTCACGGCGGAGATTTACCCGCGCTATGCGGCCGCGCTGAAGAGCCTCCAGGCCTACGACTTCGACGATCTCGTGTGCGAGCCGGTGAGGCTGTGGCTGCGACTGCCCGAGGTGCTCGAGCGCTGGCGGCGGCGCTTCACGCAGCTCATCGTCGATGAATACCAGGACACCAACCTGGCGCAGCTCGAGATGCTGCGGCTGCTCGCGACGGAGCATCGCAACGTGATGGTGGTCGGCGACGACGACCAGGCCATCTACGCGTGGCGCGGCGCGGACGTGCGCAACATCCTCGATTTCGAGCAGCATTTCACGGGCGCTCGCGTCGTGCGCCTTGAGCACAACTACCGCTCGAGCGAGGCCGTGCTCGAGGTCGCCAACGCCGTCCTCGCCGCGAGCCACTCACGCCGTCACGGCAAGACGCTGCGCGGAACCAAGGGCACCGGCGAGCGCGTCAAGCGGGTGAGCCTCCCCGATGGCACGAGCGAGGCGGTCTGGGTCGCCGAGCAAATCGCGGAGCTGCTCGCGAAGGAAGGCGTGCGACCTCGCGACGTCGCGGTCCTCTATCGCTCGAACCTGCAAGCGCCCGAGTTCGAGAGCGAGCTGCGTGCCCGCGGCGTGCCGTTTCGCGTGTACGGCGGCACCGAGACCTTCGAGCGCAAAGAGGTCAAGGATGTCCTCAGCTATCTCTCGGTCGCGCTCGCGCCGCACGACAACGAGCTCGCCGTTCGCCGCACGCTCAACTATCCGTCACGCGGCATCGGAGACGCGGGGCTCGACCGCCTCGGTGCGTTCGCGACCGCCTACGGGACGAGCCTCTTCGCCGCGATCGAGAAGAGCTACGCCGTGCCCGAGCTGAGCGCCGTCGCGAGGGAAGGGTGCCGCGCCTATGCGCTCGTCGTCCTTGAGCTGCAGCGCGACATCGAGCGGCTCGCGATGCCTCAGGCCCTCGAGAGTGTGGTCGAGCGCATCGGCCTCAAGGCCCAGCTCGCGGTCGAGAGCGGCTCGAACGTAAAGGCATTCGCGCGGCGCTGGGCGAGCATCGAGCTGCTCATCAAAATCTTCAGCAAGCGCGCGCAGAAGCTCCTGGCGATGCCGGAGAAAGAGCGCCCGTTGCCACGTCTCGCGCTCGCGCAGTTCTTGCGGATCCTCACGCTGCGGATGGATGACGACGACGACGGTGCCGGCGAGAAGGTGACCCTCTCGACGATGCACGGCAGCAAGGGGCTCGAGTACCGCTACGTGTTCGCGGTGGGTCTCGAAGAGGGGCTCTTGCCGCACGCGCGCGTGACGGATGTGCGCGCCACCGACGCGATGCCGCTCGACGGTCAGGCCATCGACGAGGTCGAGCAAGAGCGCCGCCTCTTCTACGTGTGCATCACGCGCGCGCAAGAGCAGCTGTGGCTCACGCACGCAGACTCGCGGCTCGTGCGAGGCAAACCCCAAAGGCGCGTTCCGAGCCGGTTTTTGCTCGATATTCCAGATGCGCTTCTCGACAAAGTGGACGTCCTGGCACCGCCACGGCGCGATCCGACGAACGACATCCTGGGCGCGGAGAACGTCCTCAGCGCCTTGCGGTCGGCGCGCAATCCGATCTGACCCGGCGCAAGAATGTAGTCAACTGACTACAGCGTGCCAGCCAGCAAGAGCTGCGTGAGGACGTAGTTCACGACCAGGATCGCGACGCAGGTCTCGACCACCGCGCGCGTCGTGGCGACTCCAACGCCCTTGGCGCCGCCCGATGCGTAAAACCCGTGGCGGCAGCTCACCGCCGAGATGATGAAGCCGAAGACCGTGGCTTTGATGACGCCCATCTTCAGATCATCCACCACGACGAGGTCACGCACGCTCTGCGCGAATACGCCGGGATCGCCGCCGAGCCACACGACCGCGACCAAATACGCACCCGCCATTCCGACCGTCGCGTAGAGCACACACAAGAGCGGCACCATCACGACGCAGGCGATCATCCGCGGCGCGAGCAGGTACTGGACGGCGCTGATCCCCATCGTCGTAATCGCGTCGATCTGCTCGGTGACGCGCATGTTGCCAAGCTCGGCCGCCATCGCGCTGCCGGCGCGGGCCGAGACCATGATCGCGGCGAACACGGGCGCAACCTCGCGCGTGAGCGACACCGCGACGATGCCACCGACCCGACCCTCGGCGCTGAAGGCACGCAGCGCATAGGTCGTTTGGAGAGCGACGACCATGCCACTGAAGATGCCGGTGAGGCCTACGATGAAGAGCGACTCGACGCCGACGAAGTTCATCTGCGCCAGCAATTGCCCCGGTCGGTACGGCGGACGCACCAGCCAGAACAGCGTCCTTAGCGTGAGCGAGACGATGTGGCCGACGTTCGCGAGCGCCGACAAAACCGGCGCAAACAGCGCCGCGAGCCATTTCGCGGAGTTCGACGCGCGCGCCCTGCCCACTCTCGGGCCTTAGCACGGAGCGTGCGCCGTCATCACGCGGGAACGCTCAGCCAGGCCCAGGGCAGACGATGCGGGCGACGGCTCGCCGGAGTTCGGGGCGTGCGTCGCGGTCGATCGAGAGCTTCGCGACCTTACCGTTTGCGGTGTCCTCGATGTCGAGGTGAAGCGCACAGCCGCCAAGCAGCTCGGCGTAGCCGCGGCCCCACTCGACCAACATCAACGCGTCCGCACGCCGGTCGCGCAGACCAAGTTGGACAACCTCGCTCTCGTCGCCCAGTCGATAGAAATCACAATGAAGTACCGGCACGCGCGCCTCGTACTCGTGCACCAACGCAAAGGATGGACTTGGGATCGCGACCTCGTAGGGCACCCCCAGCGCACGGCACAGCGCCCGCACGAAGAAGGTCTTTCCGGCGCCGAGGCGACCCGAGAGAATCGCAAGATCGCCGGCCACGAGACACTCGGCCAGCCTTCGCGCAAGGCGAGTGGTCGCGCGTCTCGTCGTGAGCGGCACGAGCCCGCACGCGATCGCGGTGTCCGTCGTCGTCACCTCGAGCCCGCCGAGTGAATGCTCACCGCACGTGGAATGCGACGGTCGCTGTCGAAGCCGGTCGCGTCCGACGTCCATAGTGCGCTCGTCGCTGTCGCGAGCGCCTCGGCTGCGGCAAGCCGACTTGCGGCAACGGCGTCAGCGGACTCGGCGCTCTTCGCATGGCGAGCAGCCGCACCCGCGAGCACCGCCGCGTCCCGCGCAACGGCGGTCCACCAGCTCGGCGCATCCCGTCCGCTTGCGAACCAGTCGACGAGTCGGGGCTCAGGCGGCGCCTCCACGACCGGAAACACGCCCGCCGACGCCCAACTCAACATCGTGGGCGTCGCCAAACCGCGGCGCACGCCACGCACGACCGCGTGCTCGGCATCGTGACCGACCGTGACGGTGGCTCCATTACCGAGCGCAGCATTCGCACGATGGCTGAGGGCGCGGGAGCCGCCGTGGCGCATGGCGAGGTCGGCACCGAGTCCAATTGCGAGCTGAGCACCGAGCTCACGCGCAAGCACTCGCGCAGCCGTAGCGCACGGAGCACCGTCGACGACGATGAGCGCATCGACGTTCTCGCGCCGGAGTTCAGCAGTGGGTGGAATGCGCGCGCAGTTGAGCTCGAGCCCAACACCGTTCGAGCCACCGCGTACGGTAACGCCATCGAGCATCGGGCTCCCGAGCGCAGCGACGACCCGCGCGCCCCGTTCACGCATCCGCGCCGCCAGCATTCCCGTCGACAGAGCGGGCTCCATCCCCGCGAGAAAAACGCGCGGGCTCGAGCGCTGCGAAGCCTCGGTGTCCGGCGCCAGCAGAACCACCGGTACGCCATTTTCGCGCGACAAACGCAGCGCGGGCGGGAGATGGCGCGCGTCGATCCCGATCACGATGATCGCAGCACCATCGGCCACGAGCTCGGCAAGGGCCGCATCGATTTCACTCGGCCGACCGCGATCGTCGCGAACGACCAGGCGCGCCCCGCTTCCCACGCCGAGCGCGAGCGACACTCCGGCCACGACCTCCGCGCTGCGATGCTCCGCGTCGACAGTTCCAACAGCCAGCAAGAGGCCCACTGTGCCTTCGATCACGCGCTCGCGACTCGTGTCTGCCGCAAGCCTCGCGACGCCCTCGCCCTCGGCACCGAGGAGCGCCTCATGTCGCGCGAGCAGCTTCCTCGCCAGTGCAACGTCGCTGCGATCGCGGGCGATCTCGGCGAGCCGGCGCGCCATCGCCTTCCGCATGCGCACGAGATACGCGTCGCTTGCGGTCACTTCGCGCTCGAGCGCTGCGAGCAACGGCTCTGCTGAGAGCTCACCGATGAGCGCTACGATCACCTCGAGGACGCGAGGTCGCTCGCTCTTGGATACCTCGTCGAGCCAGATCGTCATGAAGCGCACAGCCGCTGCGCCATCGTCGTCGGCCATCGCGGCGCGCGTCAGCTCTTCATCAAGCATGGCGGTGGCGAAGGGATCGATGAGTTTGTGCAAGAGCGGCTTGAGCCTCACGAGCGCATCGCGCGGCCTTCCCGAGCGTCGCTCCGCCGCACCGAACACGAGGATCGCAAGGTCACGCGCGGTTCCGGGTGGACCCGCGAGCGCATCGGCGGCGAGGGACGTCGCACGCCCGATTTCGCCGCCCTCGAGTGAGCCGAGCGCACGCAGCGCACGAGCCACGGGCCCGAGCGGATCGCCCGGATAACGTGCGCAGAAGGTCGCAAACTTTTCGTCGAGCGCGGCCCGCTCCGAGGCGCTGCTTGAGGCGAACCACTCACGCAACGCCAGAAATTCGCGCTCCGACGCGGCCGTCGCTCCGAGCGTAGGTGCGGGTGGCGCCTTCGACTGCGACGCCGAGCACGCCGTGAGAATCGTCGCGAGCAAGATCGCAAGGACGCGCCTTGACGCGCATCGTCCTTCGCCGCTCAATGTGCACGCTTGACCCATCGTCCTTCTTTGCCCGGGCTCACCACCGTCGAATCGGCCTCCGGCGCTTCCGGTCGAGAGGCCACGCCGCGTCGCTCATCCTATGTGCTGCGTCAGCTTCATTCGCTGACCGGAATCGTACCGGTCGCGGTCTTCATGTTGGTGCAGGTCGGTGTGCTTGCCAAGGTGACGGATGGTCCGCAAGCCTTTGGCGAGGCGGGCTCCTGGTCAAGCGTCCGCTATGCGCGCGCCGGGCTCGCCCTCGTCCTCGTACCGCTCGCGTTTCACGCCATTTTCGGGCTTTTTCTGACCGCGCGAACAGAACTCAGCGTGACGAGACACCCCTACTCCGGCAACTGGTTGCACGCGATGCAGCGCGTGACCGGCGTGCTCACGCTCGCGTTCATCGCGTATTACGGCGTCTATTTCTGGGGTCCTCACGCCTTCAGCAGCAGGCCAGCCCGCGCGTATTTCGAGCTCGAGCGCGCATTGTCGACCACCCATGAAGGGGTGCCCGCAGTGGCGCTCGCGTTCCTGTTTGGCCTCGCTGCCTGCGCCTTCCACCTCGGGCACGGCATCAGCTCCTTTGCGACACGCTGGGGCATGGCTCGAAGCCGTAAGGCGCGGTCATTCGCCGCCGCTGTTGGCGCGCTCACCGGCATCGCCACTTTTGCGCTAGCTGCCAACGCCGTGCTCTACCTGGCGACGGGTTGGCGGATTTCGGGCGAAGAGCGCGCATCCCCGAACGGCGCGTGCGGTGTGCAGCTCGAACGCGAAGAAGCGCCACCGCATCGCGAAGGTCCCGCTGCCGAGGACGCGCCACCGCATCGCGAAGGTCCCGCTGCCGAGGACGCGCCACCGCATCGCGAAGGTCCCGCTGCCGAGGACGCGCCGCCTCGATGACCGCGCTCGTTGCCGATGTGACCGTGTATGGCGGTGGGCCCTCGGCGCTCATGGTCACGCACGAGCTCGCGGCTCGCGGATTGAGCGTCGCGCTCGTCGGGCCGGCACCAGCGGGCGCATGGCCAGTCGTGGCCGAGGGCGGCATCGACGACGGCAGCGATCCGGCGGCGCATGCACGAGACACGCTGCTCGGCGGAGACTATCTCGCAGCGCGCGCCCCCGTCCGCGCGATGTGCGAACACGCGGCATCGCTGTGGACGTGGCTCGGCAAAGCGGGGGTGCCGTTCATGCGCGACGAACAAGGGAAGCCGCTCCGACGGCGACTCGAAGGGACGCTATCGACGCGCGCGGTCTTCGTAGAGGCACGCACGGTGGCGATCGTGACGGACCTGCTAGATCGCGCGCTCGCGGCGTTCGGCGGCAAGGTCACCCGCCTCGGTCACCACGCGCTGACCACACTCGCCCGCGATGACGACGGTGCAGTCGTCGGTTGCGTCGTGGAGGACCGCACGAGCGGAGACCGCGTCACGATCGCATCGAACGCCGTCGTCATCGCGACTGGCGGCATCGAGAAATCCTTCGCCCCGTCACCCGCGGCGCTCGCAACAGAGTCGGCGCTAGCAGTGTGCATGCGTGCCGGCGCGGTGCTCGCAAACCTCGAGCTCCTGCAGCCATCGATCGCCATTTGGCGTGAGTCCGGATCACCTGGACCGCGTCGTTTTCTCTGCGCTTCGCTGCGCGGCGAGGGTGCACGCGTTTGGCTGCCGCGCCACGCCGACGACGCGCGTCCCGGTCGTGAAATTCCGAAAGCCGAACGCGATTACCTCGGCCCAGCAGATGGCGACATGGACGCAAGCGCGCTCACCGACCACCGGGTCGCCGAGCAGCTCCTCGCGCGCTTCGCGGCGGGCGGCGGTGTATGGGATCGCGAGCTGCGTACGACCCGCAAGCTCGCATTCCTCGACGTGTCACACCTGCCGCGCGCGCACCTCACGACTCGTGCCGGCAGCGAGCTTTCCCAGATCGCGCGATTGTCGGGCGCCGATCCCTTCCTCGAGCCGCTGCTCGCGATGCCATCGCTCACCTGTCGACTCGGCGGCTTGTGGGTCGATCATGCTACGAACGCATCCGGCGCGATGCTCCTCGATTCGCCGCGCACCCACGCGACCTCCCTCGCTGGCCTCTATGCCTGCGGCGGGGCGTGCCACCAGTATCATGGTGCCGGACGCATCGGCGGCAACGGTCTCGTCGCGGATCTCTTCGGCGCTCATGCCGCAGCCGTCGGTGCCATGGCATACCGCGCGGCGTGTATCGGAAACTCGCGCACAGCTTCGGTCTCCGGCGCGATGACCACAGCACTCGACAACGCGGTCACTCTTCAGAACACGGGCTCGACAAGCTCCGAACGGTCGGTTCCGCGGCTCCACGAAGAGCTGCGCGCAACGCTCTCGGCGCACGTCGGTCTCACGAGTGACAATGACCGTGGCCGCGTCGACAACGATAAGCTCACGGCTCTCCTCGGCGCGCTCGATCTCCTCGGCGAGGCCGCATTGAAAGCCCCAAGCGACAGCTCCATCTCATCGGCTACGGCGCATCGCGAGTTCGCCGACTGCCTGCTGCTCGCTCGCGTGACGGCCCACTCCGCCCGCGCCCGTGCCGAGAGCCGCGGTGTGTTCGTACGCGTCGACGGCGGTCGTGAACGGCCGCGCGATGTGCTCGCGATCCTGACCGACGGAGGCGCCATCCAGCTGCTCGATTCGGTTCGCTACCAGAGCGCCGGAGCCCACCATGAGCGCTCTGCCTCGATCGATCCCGACGGCCTCGATGATCCGATGCCGCCCGGAAACCAGCGAGCCAGTGACCTCGACGCAGCGCACTCGCCCACCTTCGACGCGAAAGAGCCGACGCCATGAGCCAGCAAGCGCGCAAGCTCGAGCTCGACGTGCACCGCCAAGATGGTCCCGACAGCGCGGCACGATGGCAGCGCTACAAGGTCGAATTCACGGCGCGCACAACCGTGGCCGACGCACTCGACGCGCTCGCGCTGTCCAGCACGTCGGCGCCGGTGGCCTACACGGATGGCTGCCTCGCCTCGGCGTGCGGCTCATGCACGATGCTCGTCGGCGGGCGCCCGCTGCCCGCGTGCACGACGCTGCTCGCCGAATTGGCCCCGACCCGCGGCCCCCTTCGTCTCGCTCCCCTCCGAAAATTCCCAGTTGTCCGCGATCTGCTCACTTCCCGCACGCGGCTCCGGGCCACGAGCGCCAGGCTTCACGCCTACCTCGAAACGCCGGCTTTCTCGGCCAAGGACGAGCCCAAAGTCACGTCGGACAGCCACTCTGCGCTCGCAGAGGCAAGCGCGCTCGAACAGGCAAGTGTGCTCGAACAGGCAAGCGTGCCCGAACAGGCAAGCGTGCCCGAACAGCCGAGATCAGCTCCCGCCCACGGCACTGGAGCTACGCTCGCGGAGCGCATCGCACTCGCGCGATGCACCGGCTGCGGCGCGTGCATCGAGGTGTGCCCGGAGACGCGCCAACACGGCGGCTTCCTCGGAGCCGCGGCGATCGCAGCACAGCGACTCGTAGAGCTTTCTCCCGGGGCCAACGCCGCCCGCTCGACGCGCCTCGCTCGGCTCACCGAGCCAGGAGGGATCCACGACTGTGGCTCCTCCGGCGCCTGCGTCGAGGCCTGCCCCGAGTCGGTACCGCTCGACACCGCGCTCGCCAACGCACATGCCGACGCATCCTCGGCATTCTGGCGCACGCTGTTTCGCCGCTGATTGCCAATAGCGCGGCATTCGCCAAGCCTGTGCTAATTGCCAATAGCGCGGCATTCGCCAAGCCTGTGCTAATTGCCAATTGCACGGCATTCGCCACGCTGGCGCAGATTGCCAATTTCGCGCTAATGGCCAATCCCGTGCTCGGGGCCCATCTGGATTGACAGGGGCCTCGCGCTGATTGCCAGTCCAGTGCTAATTGCCAATCAGGCGCTAATTGCCAATTCCACGTTGATCGCCAGTCCGGCTTAGCGGCGGTGCGGCACGTGGACGTCGTGCGCGGCGGCGAAGCTCGTGGCCGTGTCGTATCCGGCGTCGGCATGCCGGAAGACCCCCATTGCCGGATCGCTCGTCAATACGCGCTCCAGCCGGCGCGCGGCCTCGTCGGTTCCGTCGGCCACGACGACCATGCCAGCGTGGATCGAGTTGCCGATCCCGACGCCGCCACCGTGGTGGAGGCTCACCCAGGACGCCCCGCACGCGGTGTTCACGAGCGCATTCAAGAGCGGCCAGTCGGCGATCGCGTCCGAGCCATCCTTCATCCCCTCGGTCTCGCGATACGGCGACGCGACCGAGCCGCAGTCCAGATGATCGCGCCCGATGACGATGGGCGCCTTTACCTTGCCGCTACGCACCAGCTCGTTGAACGCGAGCCCCGCCTTCATGCGATCGCCGTAGCCGAGCCAGCAAATCCGCGCCGGCAATCCCTGGAACGCGATCCGCTCCGTGGCTAGCCGCAGCCAGCGCGCCAGCATCTCATCGTGCGGCACACACTCGAGCACGGCCGCATCGGTCGCGGCAATATCGCTCGGATCGCCGCTCAGCGCGACCCACCTGAACGGCCCCTTGCCTACGCAGAAGAGCTCGCGGACGTAAGCGGGGACGAAACCCGGAATGTCGAAGGCCCGCTCGCAGCCCGCCTCGAGCGCGCAGGTGCGAAGGTTATTGCCATAATCGAACACCTCCGCGCCGCGCCGCCGAAACTCAAG
>SHZB01000150.1 GCA_009692485.1 Myxococcales bacterium | reverse complement strand
GTTGATCTCGTGTTCACCGAGAAGCTGCACGAAGGTCCCATTCGAGCTGCCGAGATCGGTCACGTGCATCGAGCCGTTCGCATAACCGAGGTGGCAGTGCAGACCCGAGACGTAGCCGTCGCCGCCGAAGGTGATGTCGCCGCGCTCGCGTCCGAGGTGGAGGCCACGCGCCGGTACGCCCACGCTGGGCTCGCGACGCTCGCGTCCGACGATGAGGCTCACGCGGCCGACCATTCCTTCCGACTCGGCGCCCTGGATCTCGACGTCGCTCGCGGCGCCCCCTTCGGAATCGAGTGCGTCGAAGCGGAGCAACTCCTGGCCGATGCGAAAACACTGACCCGGCTCGATCGACACGCTCTGCTCCGCGATCAATTTGCGGAAGATCCCGTTCAACGAGCCATTGTCGCGAACGCGAACGCGCCCGTCCGTTGCGGTCACGACGGCGTGCATCGGCGAGAGAAAGACGTCCGACGCAAACACCCCGCCGGTGTCGCGACCGACGACGGACTCGCCGCGCGGCAATCCATAGCGTCCGATCTCGGTGCCGTCGGAGTCGAGCGCGACGAAGATCGCTCCCGACCCAGGATCCGGAGAGGGTGCGGGCGCAGGTGCGGCGGCTTTCGGCGCCGCGATACGAGCTCCGCACGATGCGCAAAATCGATTCGTCGGCGGATTGATCGTCTCGCACTCCGAGCACATCCCCGGCGGCAGCTCGACGACCACGGGCGCCAGGACCGAAGCGGGCGCAAGACCCGCGGCGAGATGAGCGGGCGCAAGACCCGCGGCGAGATGAGCGGGCGCAAGACCCGCGGCGAGATGAGCGGGCGCAAGAACCGCGGCGAGAGGCGATGGCGCGGGAGCCGTGATCGCGGGCGCTGGCGCGAAGGGCGAGTGCGACGGAGCAACGCGTGCGCCCACCTGCGTATTCTCTTCGGCGTCCTCTTCTTCGCGCTCACTTGCCGGCGCCGCGCGGGGCAGCTCTTGGCCGCAACCGAGACAGAAGCGGTAATGGTCCTGGTTCTGCTTCGTGCAAGAAGGGCAGCTGATCACGAGGGTTTTCTCGCTGGGTGATTCGGCCTAAGCGACCGGAATTGAGCGGGATTGCTAGCGCGGTTGGGTCGTGATTGCAATTGCCCTGAATCGCTTGCTGGCGCTGGGGGTGAAGCCCGTATCGAGTGGTCGCGCGGTCACGATCGGCCGGTTGGTTTTGGGTCGCGGCGGAACGACTCGGGTGCTGGCGCCGGCGGCGAATCGAGTAAGCTTCCGTGCGTGCATCGGACCCCGCGCGGCCGCGTGTTTGCCGTCCTCGCGATGGCGTGCTTCGTGGGCGCCGTGACCCACTGCAGTCGCGACGCGCGCGATGCAAGCGGCGGCACCGCAGCGCAACCGACCGAGGCGGAGCGTCGTGCTGCGCGAGGACAACGCGACGCTCGACGACGTGCGCGCGATGCGATGCCGAAGGCCGTGACGGTAACGCCGAGCGCGGACGCGGCGCCTTCGTCGGACGGCGAGCCAACACCCGTGCCAACGGCGCCATCGCCATCCGCCGAAGCCAGCAGCGCCGCAACGGTGCCGAGCGCGGAGCCGAGCGCAACCGCCGCGGTCGCCGTGCCAACGAGCAGCGCCGCGGCGCCACCGCCCGATGCCTGCGTCGAGCTCTGCCAACGCGCGATCTCGTGCCAGCTCGAGCAGCTCGAAGATGAGATCGACGACCGCGAAGTGCTCGAGCAGCTCCGCGAGGGCATGAAAGAGGCAGAGCGCTTGTGTCGCGAGAAGTGCGACGCGTCGGCGCGCAGCCGCGCAAAAGCCGCCGAATGCCTTCACGAAAAGAACTGCGACGAGCTCGTGGCATGCGTCGAGACCACGATGGCCGAGTGAATCACTCGGAGGCATCAGAGTGAGTCGCTCGGACGCATCAGAGTGAGTCGCTCGGGTTTGACTCGCGCACTCGCAGCCACTACGTCGAGCCCTCATGAGCACCGTCCGCGCCTCTCACATTCTTCTCATGTACCAGGGCTCGATGCGCTCCACCGCGAGCCGCTCTTTGACGGAGGCCGTGACGCTGATCGGGGAGCTGAAGGCACAGCTCGACAGCGGCACCGAGTTTGCCGAGCTCGCCCGCCAGCACTCGGATTGTCCGTCCGGCAAGAAGGGCGGCGACCTAGGGAGCTTTGGGCGTGGTCAAATGGTCAAGGCGTTCGAGGACACCGCGTTCGCGCTCCCGGTTGACGGTGTGAGTGGCGTGATCGAGACACCGTTCGGCTACCACATCATCGCGCGCACGGGCTGACGCGCACATCCTCGCGCGCACGGGCTGACGCGCACATCCTCGCGCGTACGGGCTGACGCGCTCGAACGCGGCGCTAGAACGCTGCGCTGAGCGAAACGCCCGCGGCGCTGTCGGTGACGACGGGCACGATCAGCCAGCCGCTCTTCGCGGGCTCGGCAGGCGGCGCGGTCACGAGCAGGACGGCTCCGGTGACGATCGCGGCTGCGCCGAGCCCGATGCCGATCGTGGAAATGATCGCTACCTTTTCGAGCTCTTGCTTTCGCTCGGTAGCCGCGGGGCTCTGGCAACGGTTGGCGTTCAAATCAGGGCAGCCGAGAGGATCGCTCCGAAGCGCATCGTCCTCCTGAATGGCGTAAATTCCGGCACCGGAGCCGAATCCAAGCGTGAGCACGCCGACTCCTCCGACGAGCCAGCCGGAGATCCAATGCCAATCGAGAGGGGTATCGCCGCCTGCGTCACCCAGCTCTGCGAGCGCGGGCACAGTGACCGTCTTGCTATCGTGCTCGGGCGCGATTTCGACGCTCCCGGACCATGGCGCGCGACCTGGCGCCGTCGCCTCGAGCGCGTGCCGGCCCCTATCGATGGCGACCGCCTGCCCGATCTCTGCGGGCGGGATCGCCTCGCCGTCGCGCTTCACGACGAGGCCATCGATCGGAGCGGACACGATCACGGTAAGCCGTGAGAGCCGCGGCTCGAGCGCTTTGGCCTCCGCCGTCGCGCCACTCGCGCGGTCCTGATCGCCCTTGGTCTGCGCGAGAACCGCGGCCTCGAGGTACCCGCGCCATGCCGACGCGAACTTTTCCTGCTTGGCGCGGCAGAGCGCCAGATTCACGAGCGCTCCGATCGACTCCGCGGCTGCGTGACTCTTGGTGAAGCGCGCGCAGGCCTCGTCGAGCGCGCCTGGGTCGAGCGCGCCTGCCTCGAGCAGCGTTCTGCCCTCATGAAAAAGCTTCTCGGCGAGCGCATCGTCGCCGGCGAACGCGACGCCCGGTGCCGTCAGCGCGGCCAGGACCAGCACGGCTAGCGAGCTGCGCGCGCGACGGAGGCGGCCGGTCGAGGACGGCGCAACCAGGCTCGCGTCTAGCGCGATAGAACGAGTGGCCTCGGGTTGCCTTGGACGGAATTTCGAATCGCCAACCACGATGGCGGACGGTAGCACCGCAGGGTGCGATCCAAGGCCAGAATGCAGCCACTTTTCGAAGGTGGCCAGTCTTCAATGGGAAGGCCAGCCTTCCATGAGAATACTAGTTACGGGGGGCGCGCGGCGGGGCGGCGACGTCGGGGCCGACGGACTCGAACAGGCAATCGGAGAGCGAGCCGTATCCGAGCGAGTACAAGAATCCGCGCGGCAGATAGGCACTTTGCAGCGGAGCGCCGTCGAGATCGAGATCGTCATTTTCGGCTTGCCAGTTGGCGCGCACGGCGTCGTTGTGTGCGGCAGCGTCCGCGAGCTGCGCGAACCAGCCAGCGTCCGTTGGGGACAGGCTCAGCCCTTTTGGTAAGAGACCGCGCACGATGCGCTCGCGCTCTGTCCGAACCCAGGTGGCATCGAGCACCGCGACGTTGAGCTCGGCCTCGTAAATCATGCCGCGGTTGTTCTTGTTCGCGGAGCCGACGCTCATGAACACGTCGTCGATGATGAGCATCTTCGAGTGCAGGTCGATCGGCACGAAGTACGCATCCGTCTCGTCGATGACGACGAAGCTCGGATCGACCGCGACATCGAAGGCCTCGAGCCGCAACGCGAGAAAGCGCTCGGGAAAATTCGACGCGAAGAGCCCGAGGCTCTGGTAGGTCCACGCGCAGCCTGGATCGGCCCACTCTCCGACCGGACGCATGACGACGACGAGCACCAAGTCCGGGACGTCGAGCATGCGCGCAAGGATGCGGTCGTTCAGCATCGGCGCGCGGAAGTACTGGTCCTCGATGAAGATGAAACGCTCGGCGCGATCGACCGCGCGAAACCACGTCTCGGCGATGCTCTGCTCGGCGAACGGCTCTGGGACGGTCGCGGTGATCTGCGCGAGGACGCCGTCCTGATGCCCGGGCGGTGCGGCCGCGCTCGCGAAGGCCGTCGCGTGCTCGAAGTACTCCACACCGGAGTCGAGCCCGCGCTGCCAGCGCCGCCGAAACATGCCGCTGACGTCGGCTACCGCGGGGCCGTCGATGCGCAAAACGTAGTCTTTTCTGGGCGGAAACGCGGGCAGCGCGGTCTTGTTGGCGACGGCGACGCGCTCCGCGAAGGTGGCGTCGAAGCTCATCCGTCGCGGCTCGAAGACCTCGTGGGCATCGGTGTCCCAGTCCACGCCTTGAAGGTTCATCCCGCCGACGTACGCGACGGCGTCATCCATCACGACGAATTTCTGGTGGCAGGACGCGTGCGGGAGATCGAGGCCTCCGATCCCCTCGGCGAGATCGATCGTGCGCGGCGCAAGGCTCGAGGCGATCGGGCTCGCCGCATCGAATGCCCACGTCGAAACGTCCTCGAAAGTGGCGCGCGCGCGTTCGAGAAAATCGACGGACTCGGGCTGAAAAAATACTTTCCGCTGGTCGGATTCGCCTGCCCCATCACCTCGAAGTTGTCGCCGCCGTCGTCGCCGCGCGCGCGCAAGGGAGCGTCCATGGTCACGCCGGAGAGCAGCCCGTCCTGGCCGAAAAACTGGTTTACGAGCACGCGTTTTTTCGCCGGTAGTGCCTCCAGGACTCCGAGGATCGTGTTCGCGTAGCGCTGTTTCGCTCCGAGATAGGCATGACTCTCCGGGTCGCGCTCGAGCTCGAAATCGCTCTCCCACCACCACGTCGAGAGGAGGACACTCGTCGTCGCGACCTCGAGATCCGCCTTGGTCGCCGCCCAGCCTGCTTCGCCCGAGATGTAGAGCGTGAGGCGATTGCCTGGGACGGGCGGCGGTCCCTGCGGGGAGAACCACTGATGTGCGAGACCGAGCACGATGCGATGGCGCGGTGGCCCGCCTGTCTGCGCTGCGCTCTGGTGAGCGAGGGCGATGCCATGGCCGCTCGCGAGAGATTGGCTCGGGAGCGTGGCGGCGCCGAGGACGACTGCGCCGAGCGTTGCGGTTCCGTCGAACGCGGCCGTCGCGAACATGGGCGCGTAGCCCGGAGCCGAGAGCTCGATCGTGATCGCCGCGGGATGAGCCGAGAGCTGCAGTTCTGCCGTGGGTGCGCTCACCGCGAGCGGGGCGCCGTCGATGAAGACGCGCAGCGTCGCCTCCTGACCGAGCGGTCGCGCCCAGATGTCGCGCGCGTCGAGCTCGAGCACGGCCGCGACGGGTCGCGCGATCGAGTCGTTGCCGTAGGAGCCGTCGTCCTCGGCAAGGTAGCTCGTGCAGCCTCCGAGTACGCAGCAGTACACGAGTTTCCGCGCGTGCCAGACACGGCGGAGACACGCGTGCCAGACGCGCTGGATCTCCGCGAGGCCGACTATCCGTGCGAGCCATTCAGAGTGCACGACGCCGCCTACCACGAACACCGAAGCTAGCACCCCATCGTCAAGTCCAAGCTCCCTCTTTGGGCGCGCGGCACACGGTTTCGGCCCACGGCGCGCGTCCGGCGCCGAGCACGTGGTTCAGCGCACGCGGCTCAGCGCACGACGCGATAGACGACGAGCCCGACGAGCAGCGTGGCCAGACCGGCGAGCCCGGAGAGCGGCAGCTCGATGAGGCCGAAGAGCGCCGACCAAAGCATGAGCGCGATGAAGAGCGCCGGCGTCAGCGGATAGCCGGGAGTTCGAAACGTCGATGGAATCCGCCGATGGCGCAACACGAACACGCCAGCGACCGCGACCGCCGAGATGAGCGAGAGCGTGAAGCCGATATAGGTCAGCAGCGCCTCGAAGCCCGCGACGGCGAGCATCACGAGGGCAAGGCCTGATTGCAGCCAGGTCGCAGTCAGCGGACCGCCGCGCTCGGTGCGCCGCGAGAGCCACGCGAGCCGGGGATAATCGCGCCCGACGGATTCGTAGATCCGCGGGCCGGTGACGACCAGCGCGCCGATGGTGGACACGAGGCCGAGCAGCACCACGACGGACACCGCGCGTCCGCCGGCGAGACCGAAGCGATACGTTGCCGCGGCCTCCGCGACGTCGAGGCGATCGGCCAGGATGTGCGCGGGCGCTGCGACGAGAAACGCCGCGTTCAGAGCGACGTAGAGCACGGTGACGAGGAGCGTCCCGCCGATGAGGGCACGCGGCAGCGAGCGCGCCGGATCGCGGATCTCGCCGGCGACGTAGGTGCTCGCGTTCCAGCCCGTGTACGCAAAGCTCACCCACAAAACGCCAGCCGCGAATCCCGTCGTACCGAGCGACGCTCCAAGAGAACCGAGCGAAGCTCCAATTGAACCGAGCGACGCTCCAAGAGAACCGGGCGAAGCTCCGAGATTTGCAGGAAGGGTGAGCCGCGACGGGTCGCCGAAGGCGAGTCCAGCCACGGCCAGCGCAAGAACAAGCAGCACCTTCACTGCGGTGAATGCGATTTGCACGCCTGCGCCAGCGGAGACGCGCCACGAATGGAGCACGGTCAAGACGACGATGATGACCGCCGCGGCGGCACGCTCGTCGATGCCCGGGAGGAAGGCGCGCAGGTAGCTTCCGAAGGCGAGCGCGAGCGCGGCGAGCGGGGCGGCAAAGCCGACGACGAGCGAGGTCCACGCCGTCACGAACCCGACCGCGGGGTGAAACAGACGCGACAGGTACTGGTACTCGCCGCCGTTGTCCGCGAGCGCGCTGGCGAGCTCCGCGTAGGCGAGCGCGCCGCACAGGGCCGCGACGCCTCCGATAAGCCAACATGCCAAGATCGCGAGCGGTGACGGCACCAGCACCAGCAGTTTCCCGGTGGTGGTGAAGACGCCCGCGCCGATCATGCTCGAGACGACCAGCGACGTTGCTAGGACGGTGCCCAAACGTCGAGGCAGCTCGCGCGCGCGCATCACGGGAGCTGACGAATGGACTGGGATTTCGGCCACGCCCGCGGAGCGTCGATGGGTCACGGTCGCGCGGCAATCGAGATTGCACGGCGCCGTCGGTCCCCGCGACGCTGCACGATGCCACGCGCGCGCGGATCTGCTAGTTCCGGCCCCGATGCGTGCGTTGATTCTCGCGGCCGGCATGGGCAGTCGGCTCTTGCCCTTGACCGCCGAAGTGCCGAAGGTACTGGTCGAGCTCGCCGGCAAATCGTTGCTCGAACGCATGCTCGCGCGGCTCTACGAGGCGGGCGCGAGCGAGGCCGTAGTGGTGACTGGCTATCGGCGTGACGCGATCGAATGCTGGCTCGAGCGTGCGAACCTGCCCTTGCCGGTCCGCACGGTGCACAACGAGGACTACGAGCGGCTCAACAACGCCCACTCGGTCTTCGTCGCGCGGGACGCTCTCGCGGGGACGGAGTTCGTCAAGCTCGATGGCGATCTCCTGCTACCGGCGGGGCTGCTCGAGCGGCTGCTCGCGTGCCCTCACCCGTCGGCGGCGCTCATCGACACGAGCGAAGCTCCTGACGCCGAGGCGATGAAGGCGAGCCTCCGCGCGGACGGCACCATCAGCGGCTTCGGCAAATGGCTGCCCGCGATCGGACAGTCCGCGGACTCCGCGATCGGACACTCGTGCCCTGAGGCGAGCGATTTACGGCTCGCCGAATCGATCGGCATCGAGCGGATCGCCGCGGCCGACTCCGCGCATTTGTTCGCGGCGATCGAGCGGATCGTACATCGCGAGGGCCGCCTCGACGCCTACTACGAGGACGCCTACCACCGAATGATCCTCGAGGGCTTCGTCATGGGTAGCGTCGACACCGACGGCGCAGCTTGGACCGAGATCGACGACGCCAGGGATCTTGCGCGCGCACGCATGCTCGTGGAGACCACGACGTGACCGACGGCACGGAACCTCGCGAAATCGACGAGCTTCGCCGTGAAACTGAGGCTGGCGCGGGCACGCTCCTCACGCGCTTGAGGCGCACCTTCAAGCCGCGCAACGTGGAGGAGCCGATCGACTACTACTGGCACCGCCCGCTCGCCGCGCTCTTGGTCGAGGGCATCAAGGACTGGCCCGTCACACCCAATCAGGTGACGCTCGCGTCGGGGTTCGTGAGCATCCTGTCCGGCTGCGCGCTCACGCTCGGTGCCTACGTGGCGCCGTGGTGGGCGGCGCTCGGCGGCGCGCTCCTGCTCTTGTCGATCGTGCTCGACTGCGCCGACGGGCAGCTCGCACGGCTGCGCGGCACCTCGTCACCGATCGGTCGCGTCCTCGACGGCTTCGCCGACATCCTCGCGCCCGTCAGCGTCTACCTCGGGATGACGCTCTATCTGCTCGCGCACGGGAACGCGCACTCGCAGGTGTGGCCACTTGCCTGGGCCTCGTCCTTGAGCCTGCTCTGGCACGCGCAGGTGTACGACGCGAACAAGAATGTGCACCTTCACGCGAGCCGGCCCGACTTCAGCCTCGGCGGCGCGACCTTGATGACGCCCGAGGCCGTGTACGCCTACGCGGACGAATACCGCGCGAACGGAGAGCGAGTGTACGCGTTCATGATGCGTTTCTTCGCGGGCTGGACGCGCTCGCAGCTCGGCGCGGTTCGTCCGTGGCTCGATCCGGCGCGCTCGCCGCAAAACGAACTAGAACGCGCGCTCTATTTACGGATCTTCGGTCGCTCGATGGCCGTCCTGACCTGGCTCGGGCTCGGCACGCACTTGTTTCTGCTCACCGTCGCGGCCTGGCTCACGCCGCTCACGACGGTGGCGATCTGGCTCGCGTGGCTCATCATCGCGGGACCGATGAACGTCGCGTGCGCGTGGCAAGTCTGGACGCAGCGAGCACGCGTGACGGCGTTCGAGAGACAGCTCGCGAGCCTGCGCGCCAGCTCGTAGCGTGTCGCGAGCAGAGAGCGGAGAGAGAGCAGAGAGCAGAGAGAGAGCAGAGCGTGTTGCGATCAGAGCGTGTCGAGGCGGGTTCCGAGTCGGGCTAGTCCTTCGCGTAGTGTCGCTTCGTCGACTCCAAAGCCGATGCGCACGCACCCTGGAGCCCCGAAGAACTCGCCCGGCACAACGACGACCTCGTCCTCGCGTGCCAGCCGTTCGCAAAACGCGCGCGTGTCCTCGAGCCGGTCGAGGCCGACGAGCGCCATCACGCCAGCCTCCGGTTCGTGCCAGCGCACGTCGTTGCGCGACGCGATCCAGCTAGCGAGGATGGGCAGCCCGCGCGCCCGTATCGCCTCGGCACGGCGAGCGAGCCGCGGAAGCTCGGCCATCGCTGCGGTACCGATCTGCGCGCTCGGGTTCGGGTAGAGCACCGAGACGTAGTCGTTGTAGGCGATCGCCGCGTCGATCACGCGCTCGGCAGCGATGAGCCAACCGAAGCGCACCGTGCCGAGCCCGAAGGCCTTCGTGAAGCTCGCTGCGACCACCACACTCGGGCCTAGCGAGAGCGCACTTGCCGCGGGCGCATCGCGGAGAAACTCGAGGTACACCTCATCGACGACGAGTCGCGCGCCCACGCTCTCTGCCGCGCGCGCCACCGGTTCAAGCTCGCGAAGGGACAAGAGCGCACCGGAAGGATTGTGCGGATTCGTCAGCAAAATGAGGCGCGGACGCTCAGCCTTGATCCGCTCGGGCAAGTCCGCGGGCAAGCGAAACCCGTCCGCCATCGTTCGCTCGAATCGCGACACCCTCGCGCGATGCAAGGCCGGCAGCTTGTGCAAGAGCTCGTAGTCCGGGCGCTCGACGAGGACGCCATCTTCGGGCTCGAGCTCGGACGCGCACAAGAGATACAGCGCCTGACTCGTCCCGAGCGTCACCATCAGCCGTGACTCCGAGATGCCGTAGCGCGCGGCGAGCAGCGAGCGAGCATCGGGCGGCATGTCGGGACCGCGCTGCACGAGATCGACCGGAGCACCCTCCGAGAGTGCGAAGCCTTCCGCGTCGCCGGGTGGCGCGAGGCCGCTCTGACCGAGGTGAAAACGAATCGGTGCCGAGTGCGCCTTGGCCCACGCCATGTACGAAAACGGCTCGATGCGACGCGAGGCATTCCTGACGCTGGGCTCGCTCGGTTCGTCGGTGATGGAGGCTTTACGCATGCTGTCGTGGCAAAGTACCGCGACCCAAACGATCGGAGAATCGCGATGAAGAGCTACGACAGCGGCAGCGTGCGAAACGTGGTCTTGGTCGGTCATCAAGGTGCCGGCAAGACGACGCTGGCCGAAGCGATGCTGTTCAGCTGC
>SHZB01000149.1 GCA_009692485.1 Myxococcales bacterium | reverse complement strand
GTACGCGTGCGGAACCTCGTACGCAAAGAATCCAAGCTCAGCGAAGTACCCTTCGAACGATGGCCCAAGGACTCCAAGAAGCACGGAGAAAAGCACCAAACGTATGCGGTCGTGCTCGAACGTGAGCAGATGCGCGGCCCACGTGACCATGAACGCCACGTGAAGCGACATAGGGTATTCCTTAAAAACTCCGCTTGCGAAATACATCACGGCAAACACAAGTGAACTCGCCAATCCGTGAGCGATTGGACGCGCTGGGTAATGGCGAAAAACGGCCCACCCTGCCGCCGTGCAAAAAGCTGCAATGCGAAGAAACCCAATGAACGTGTCGCCCGTCGGCTGGCCAGCGAGCAGCGACCAGTGTTCGGGATGCGTGTAATGAAGGACGTTGAAATGAACGTGCGAAAATCCGTCGCAGAAGGTTAAAAGCGCTGCCAAGGCGGCCATGTAAAGAGGGTACAGCACGAAGCCGGATATGCCGCGCGACGTTCCGTCCTCGGCCGAAGCCACGGAAGGGGGATTCTGCGCGAGTGGTGCGGTCATGGAACTCTCCAAGATGGATTGCGGGCTCGCGCCGTGATGCACTCGGTGGTGCGACGGAGTGTGCCCCATAGGTGTTAGCAGCTTTCTTTTCTATTCAGCAAGCCTTGAGCGAGAAGCTGGACATGAACACCAGCCTGGCAGTACTTCCCGAAAGGCACCGAGCTATCGGCGTACTCCCAGGCCGACCTGAACAAGGTGGCTCGTCAGCTCAACGAGCGGCCACGGAAGACCTTGGACTTCAGAACTCCAGCGGATACTTTTCAAGCAGGTGTTGCGATCACCGGTTGAACTCACAGCCACCTTCTTCGCGAAGGAGAACGGGTGAAGTACGCGTTCATTCTCGCGTGGACGGTGGCCTTCCCCGTGACCGTGATGTGCCGCGTGCTCCGTGTCTCGACGAGCGGCTTCTACAGCTGGAAAGCGCTGCCTGTGTCGAAGCGGAAGGCGCGCAACACCGTGCTGCGCGCGAAGGTGCGCGAGGCCTTCGAGGCGAGCCGACGAACCTATGGGAGTGCACGCATTCGCGCCGAGCTACAGGCCGACGGCGTGATCGTGAGCGAGAAGACCGTCGCGAAGATCATGCGGGAAGACTTCCTCGTGGCGCGAGCCAAGAAGCGCTTCCGCGCGACGACCGACTCGAAGCACGGCGACCCGATCGCGCCGAACCTCGTCGAACGCAACTTCGTCGAACGCAACTTCGTCACCGACGAGAAGAACGACACCTGGGTCACCGACGTGACGTGCATCTGGACGCGTAGCGGCTAGCTGTTTCTCGCCGTGATGCTCGACCTGTTCTCGCGACGTCGTCACTCGCATCTCGGGTACGTGAGCCCTATCGAGTTCGAATGAATGAGGCAGATTCAAGCACAAGCTGCATAGTCAAACTGTCCGCGGAACGGGGGGAGGTTCAGCTACGCGGACTGCGTAGAGCGGACGCTGAGCCGACACACTCCTAGAGCTTGACGCAGACGCCGAAGCCGTCGGGAAACTGCTTGGTGCCGCCGCTGCATTGAAACGCGGGTGGGCAGTCGCCGGCGCTGTCGGCGTGGCAGAGCTTCTGGCAAGTGCCGGTCGCGCTGCAGAAGAAACCGGCGGCACAGGGGCACGCCTCGTCGAGGACGCCGCTGCCGGGGACGACACAGCTCGCCGTGCCGTCCGCGCGGACGATCGTGCAGGTGTCGCCTGGGTGAGTGCAGGTCGTGTCGTCGAGGAGCGTGCAGGGCTCGACCGGTGTGCACACGGGCAAAGATGGCACGGTGATGATCTGCGAGCTCACCTCGACCGCGACGATCGGCCGCGGCGCGCAGAAGCTGCCGCCAGCGCACGCTTCGGGATCGCCGCAGCAATAGGCGCGGCACACGCCCATCTCGACGCAGCCGAAGCCGCCGCCGCAGTCGCTTGAGGTGAGGCACGGTCCGCCGTCCGTTTCGGTGCCGCTGAGCGTGCAAACACCGGTCACGGCCTGGTCGATGACGCCGAGCTTGCACGAGCCCAGCGCCTCGCCGCCGCCCGCGCCTCCCGTGCCGGAGAGCGTGCATGCGCTGTCCGTTCCGGTGCCGGGGATGCACCCGCCGCCGCAGGACGCGCCGTCGACCGAGGACGAGTTCGCCTCGCCGCCGCCACCGTCGCCCGTGTACTCGTGCTCGCTCGTGCTGCCGCTGCCGCCGGTGTCGGCGCCGCTTGCTGTCCCCGGGCCGGTAGCTCCCGCGGTCGTGTCGTCGCGGGAGAGCGACATGGAATCGAACGCCATGCTGCCGCAGCCAGCGGCGAGGACGATGGCGACGAGGCCACCGGCAAATGGGATGAGCGAGCGCGACATGGAAGCGAGAAGGAAGTTGATGAGGTTCACGCTAGCACCAAGAATTGAACAGTTCACGATTCGTGCCGCTCTCGCGCAGACGTTTTTGAGCCATTTGCGGGGTCGAGCGCACAAGAGCGCGACTTCGGTGTCATGCCTCGTCGTGCCTCGTCGTGCCTCGGAGCTGTCGGCGGCATGCGCCACAGCCTTCGCCGTCAGGGCTTCGCCGTCAGGGCTTCGCCGTCAGGGCTTCGCCGTCAGGGCTTCGCCGTCAGGGCTTCGCCGTCAGGGCTTCGCCGTCAGGGCTGGCGTAGGACCGTGGAGGTGATGCGATTGCCGGCGGCGTCGTAGGCATTGAGCACCACGAAGACGTCGGGCCCGGTCGTGATGACGCGGCTCACGTCGAGATCGAAGGCCTCGGTCGGCTCATCGAAGACGCCGTCCGTTGGCAAGATTGGATAGAACGAGTTCTCGCCGACGAGCCCGATCTCGATGCGCTGAATGGGGCTGACTCCATCGACGGCGCGGCCCACGAGACGAGTGCCTTTGAGGCTCGTCTGCTCGAAGCGCGGTGGCGTGTTGTCGATGATGAACGCCACCGACTCGAGGCTGTGCTCGGTCGTGCGGCCCGGCGGATTCGCGATCTCATCAGAGGAATCGACGCGCACGCGATAGCGGCCCTCCGGCAGGCCCGAGGTCTCCCAGGTGTATTCACGCTTCGTGAGCGGCTCGCGTGGCTCGAGCAGCGAGGTCCAGCGCGGGCTGTTGTCGCGGCGAAAAAAGACGCGGAATCGCAGCTCGTCGTTGTCCGGATTGTCGAGCTTCCAGCGCAGGCGCAGCTTCGAGCTGGGCTCACTCGCGGCAGCGCCAGAAGCGGGGACGGTGGCGCGACCGGTGTCGCTCTTCTTGTCGCCGATCTCGACCTCGGAGAGGATGGCGCGAGCGTTGTCGGTCGTGAACGCGATCTTCAGATCGTGCAGGACAGCGGCCGGATCGAGCGCAAATCGCGCGCGGATTTGGAGATAGCGCGCAGCGGGGCTCTCGAGCTTGCCGCCCTTGGTGAGCGATTTGGACCAGTCGCTCCAGGTCGTGTCCGGCACCTCCGCGTTGCCGGAGCGGGACTCGAGCTCGAGCTGACCGGTGGCGCTGAAGTCGAGCCGCCCGAAGTGCGCGCGTAGCCCGGCATCGAGGACCTTGCTGGTCCACACGGCGTTCGCTCCACCGACGGACGTGACGTCGTGAAACACGAGCGGATCGCTCCCGACGACAGCCCGGGTCGCCTTGCCGAACACGAGCGCCGAGATCTGCCGCTCTTCGGTGTCGGCGACGAGCCGCAGCGCGTGGTTGTCATCCACGGTGTAGACGCGCCCCTCAGCGCCAGTTCCGACGTAGGGCGCGCCGCTCGGGTCGAGAGCGAGCGCTGCGAAATGGCTCTCTTCGTCATCGCGGAGGCGCTCGATGACGCCGTCGTTGCCGAAGCGCACGAGCTTGCCGCGACCGGCCTTCGGGGACTTGTCGTCACTTGGCGAAGGAGCCATGCGCGCGCGCTTCGCGGGCCGTAGCTGCTTGAGCGCGCCGCGGTAGTCATTCGCGATGGCGTAGATCGCGCCCGAGTGCGGGCCGCCCGGCGGGGCGATGGCGATCGCGCGAACGTCGTCGACGTCGAAGTCGTAAAACACCGTCGCGCGACCCGCTCCGGTGACCTCGTAGAGCAGCGCCTTGCCGCTCGAGCCGACGTAGACCTTGCCGTCGGCCGCGACCGCGACGCTCACGAGGTGCGGCTCGTCGCTGTCGAAGTAGATCTCCGCCTTGCCGCTGGCATCGATGCGATAGAGTCGCCCCTCTGGCCCCGTCGCCGCGTAGAGCGCTTTGTTTTTTGCGTCGAAGGCGAGGTCCCACACGTCCTCGGTCTCGGGCAGCGTGACCCACGGCTCGAGCTTCTTCGCAAGGGAGGCCTTCGCTGCTGTGGCTGGCACTGCTGGCGTCGCTGGCGTGGCTGGCGTCGCTGGCGTGGCTGGCGTGGCTGGCGTGGCGGCGTCACTCCGGTCCGGTGGGCTCGCAGAGGCGGGTGGGCTGGGCGCGTTAACGAGGTCGGGCGCGTCCACGAGGTCGGGCGCGTCCGGTGCAAGCTTGAAAATCTTGCCGTCAGGAAAGCTGCCCGCGAACACCTGGCCATCGAAGCCCAGCACGAGTGTGCTCACCGCGAGCGCGTCGGTCTCGGCGATGACGCTCGATTTGCCCTGTTTTACGCGGAAAATACGCCCCGTCGGGCCCGTGCCGAGCAAGGTGCTGCCGTCCGGGAGGAGCAGCGCATCGAAGGCCGTCGTCGCCTCCGCGATCGGCAGGTTGGCGAGCGAGAAGCCCGCGCGCACCGTGCCGTCGGAGCCGACCGCTACGCCCTTGAGGTCCCCTCCCTTGAACGAATCGAGCGAATCGAGCACGAAGTTGCGCGTGCCGACGGCGAGCGCAGACGCGCTGAGCGAGAGGCTGACCGTCAAGCCGAGCGCGAAGCCCAACGAAACTGGCAAAGAGCGACCCGCTGAGATTGGCAAAGAGCGACCGAGAGCAGGCTCGAGTCGGCGGTAGGCAAGCTTCAAGTTCATGGCGAATTCGAGGAGGCGTGGGGACTTCATGGCGTGACCGCGCCGAGCTCACTCGAGGACTGCGCGCACACGGATCTCGACGGTCTCGTCACCGATGACGAAGCCTTGCAGCGGGAAGATTTCTTGGTGCTGAGCGGCGAACAGCTCGGGCGCGACCGAATCGCCGCTCGAGCGGAGCATGTCCGCCATGCCGGGCGGCATGCGCCTCGCGACCTTGCCGCGAAACGTCGCCGTCGCCTCGTTCGGAAGGTCGTACGAGGCGATGATGGCCTCGGACGGAAAGTCCATCTTCGCGAGCACCCGGACGAGGTCCGAGTAATTTTCTGGCGCGGGTACCGTGCGGTCGACGACGTAAGCGGGGCGGAACTGCACGCGTACGGTCTGGCCGGCGAGCGACTTGCTCATCGGGACCTCGATGATCTCGCTGCGTTCGGCGCCGAGATGGCTCGCGAGCGTGAGCCGGACGCGCGCGACCGTGCCGGGCTCGACCTCGGGATCGAGCACCTTGGTGCCGCGCAGAAACATCACTTCGCGCCGCATGACGAGCGAGACCTTGGTCTCGATGCGCTCGATTTCTCCCACTTCCCAGGGGTTGTTGAGAACGGCGCCGACGGCACGCACGAGCCGCGAGCGAGCGAAATCTCCGGGTCCGATCGGCGCCTGTGAGCCCGCCCCGAAGTCCTCGACGGTGAGCGTGCCGTGGCCTCGGAGGTGAAGCTTGCTGGTCGCGCGCCAGGTCGTCTCGTTGCGTTCGCCTGCCGCCGTCTCGAGCGCGGAGCCGATCCCCATGGCGGCGATTCCGGGTGCCAGGAACTGGTCCTCGGTCGCCTCCATCGTCCAGTGCGTGTGGGGCGCGCCGGGGGCACCTTCGACATCGACGACGATGGGGAAGGTCGGGGCGCGGCGGGACATGTCCACCACGATCGACGCTTGGCGATCGTTGACGAGCGTGCCGAGTCGCTGGGTGGGCTCGCCGATCTTGAAGCTGCGATTCTGTGTTGCGAGCACCCAATGCACGCGGCCGAGCGCGGTCGGAAAGCTCTCGAGCCCGCCCTGCATCATGGGGTGTCCGAACGCGACGAGCCTATCGCCCTCGACGTAGGTGACCGTGCCGAGGCCGCTCATCGAGATGTCGCCCGACAACATCGGCACCGTGATGACGCCGCCGTCGACGAAGCGCGTCGGCTCGCCGGGCGCAAGCGTGCCGGTGCCGGTGCCGCCGCCCTCCAAGACGTGGAGGCCGATCGGCTCGAAGAGTTCTTCAGCGAGCTTGAGCGAGCGTGCGCCCAGGCCCGCGACCATGAGATCGGTGCTTGCGGGGGCCAGCGAAGTGCCTTGGGGGGCGGCGAGCGTGCGGCGGGTGAGCGACGCGATCTGCGTGGCGTGTGCGCGCAGATCATACTCGAGCGGACTCGCAGCGAATCGGCGTGCGTGCTCGAGGAGCGGCGCGTGCTCCATGAGCGGAGCTGGCCGAGCAGCGAGCGGTGCGGGTCGAGCTGCGCCAGCGGTCGAACGCGCGGGGAGCGGAGCCTTGCCGGCGCCAGGCGCGAGCGCGGGCGGCACGGGCCGGCGTAAATCCGCGAGCATGTCGTGAATGGGCGTCACGCCCGCGATCGGCTCGACGTTGAACATCCAGCCGTACGCGTACGCGCCGATCATTTTGCCGTCGATGTAGATCGGGCTGCCGCTCATGCCGGCGACGGTGCGCGCGACGTCGATGCGCGGATGCTTGCTCTTGATCAGGATGAGATCTTGACGAGGCCGAAAATTGTGGAGGGTCCCGATGATCTCGACGTCGAAGCGCTCTGGCTTCGCGCCTTGAAAGACCGTGAGCCCGTAGCCTTTCATGCCGGGCTTCAAGTCGGCGACGCGAAGAAATTTTTCGTCGGCGGGGGCGCGCAGCGACAGGCCGAGGGCGGTCGCGAGGACAGCCCCGCTCGCAAGGCCCGTCGATAGGGAGAGGCGAGGATTCGAGCGTCGCAAGGCCGGCGGAGCTTAGCCCGAATCGCGTAGCTCCAAAGAGCTTTTCGAGACCTCGTTCAAGGCCATTTGGAGTGCTCGTTCAAGGCCATTTGGAGTGCTCGTTCAAGGCCATTTGGAGTGCCCGTTCAAGGCCATTTGGAGTGCTCGTTCAAGGCCATTTGGAGTGCCCGCTCAAGGCCGTTTGTGGGCTTCCGAACAAGTGGATGGGTCGCGCGGTGGGTGGAGTATCGTGCGCGCGTGCTGGACGTTGCCGTGCTCGGCGTGCTGCTCAGTTCGTTCGCCGCGTTCGTGACCGTGCACATCGCGATCCTGGTGCGACTCGGGACGCGTGAGCCGCGCTACCGTGCGCTCGTTGCGCTTTTGCTGCCGCCGCTCGCGCCGTACTGGGCTCGCGTCAACGGCTGGCACCGGACACAGTGGCTGTGGCTCGGTGCCGTCGTCGTCTATCTGATCGCGCGCATCGCCGCGGAACCGTGACTGCAGCGGAGCCACGACTGCAGCGGAGCCACGACTGCCGCGGAGCCGCGACTGCCGCGGAGCCGTGACGGCAGCGGAGCCGCGACTGCCGCGGAGCCGTGACTCCAGCGGAGATCTCAGCGATTTTGGATCGGCGGAGCTGCCCGGAGCCGGACGCCCCACGACAACAGCGGCGCGAACTCGCTGAGCCAGCGATCGACAACCCGACGCGCGAGCAGCTCGTCGGTGCCGATCCGCACCGCGAATCCTTGGATGAGGCAGGTGCCCGGCCACGAGCGGTAAGCGACCGCGGCACCGATGTAGCGGTCCTGGTTGAACACGGTCATGAACGCGCCGCTGGTGCGCACGAAGGGCATCTCGGCATAGCCGTAGCGAGGTGCGCTCGGGAGCGTGCGTCGCCCCGCGAAGAGTAGTGGCGCCGAGAGCGACGGCGCTTGCGCCTGGATGGGAACGGTGGCGTGGATGCGCGGCTGCTGCTGTTCGGTGTCAGGGCTGCGTGCGTGGCGGTCCCGCTCGCTGGCGGGCTGCTCGGCGCGACGGAGCTGATCGCTGGCGGGCTGCTCGGCGCGACGGAGCTGATCGCTGGCGGGCTGCTCGGCGCGACGGAGCTGATCGCTGGCGCGCTGCTCGGCGCGACGGAGCTGATCGCTGGCGCGCTGCTCGGCGCGACGGAGCTGCTCGGCCTCGCGGAGCTTCCAGTCCACGGACTCGACCCCGCGTAGGTGCCGGCTCAGTCCAAATTCGAGCGGCTCAAGCTCGAGGGAGAATGCCTCCGCGAGGCTGGTCATGCGGGTCGAGAGGCGCGTGAGGCAGCTCGCGGGATTGTCGTCCACGCTCTGGCGGTAGTCGATCATCTGCACCGCGTAGTTGTCGTCGCCGTAGCGGTAGCTCACGCGCAAGGGGTGGCCGAAAATCCGCGTGCGGCGCCATTTCTGATCGTCGGGGAGGTGCACCGCGAGCGTGCCGAAGCGGTCGCTGCGCCTGCCACGCGGCGCATCGAGGAGGCGAGCCAGTGCGGCGTCCTCCGGCTCGCGCGCATCACCCGCGGGGTTCTTCGGAGTGACGCTCGCTGGGGTCGGACGCCGTGCCTCGGGTGCCGACGGCGGCCGCGGGGAGTGCGCGCAGCCAAGGCCGAGGCCGTGCACGAGGAGCAGCACGAGCAGCACGAGCGTGCGGTGCAACCATCGCTCGGAACGCACCTGCCCAAGGTAGCGCGTCGAGTCCATCGAAGCGATGCCTCGAAGATGCTCGCCGCGACGGGTCATCGGAGGCAGTGGCGAATGAAGTTCGCGAGGATCTGCGGTCCGGACGGCGTGTCGCACGCGGCGAGGGCGAGCGCATCGGGGTCGAGGCCCTCCGCGCGCACCGCTACGGCTCGCGCTTCGAGGTAGCCGCGCATGACCTCGCGGTCGAACTCCGGATGAAACTGAACGCCGTAGCTGCGCTCGGAGAAGCGAAGGCTCTGGTGATGGTCGAGTCGCGAACGCGCCAAAACGACGGCGTTTTCGGGCTTATTTGCGACCGTGTCGAGGTGGCACGCGTTCGCACTGAACTGCGCGCCGAGCCCGTCGAAGAGCGGATCGTCGAGGACGCGCTCGATCATGACCGTGCTGATTTCGCGGCCGCTGGGGTTGGGCCGCACCTCGCCACCGAGCGCGCTCGCGAGCAGTTGATGGCCGAAACAAAGGCCGAGGATCGGCGTGCGACGTGCGACCTCCGCCCGCAAGAACGCTTCGGCACGAAGCACCCAAGGCTCGCGCTCGTGCACGTGTGCGGCCGAGCCGGTGATGACGATGGCACTGGCGTCGCGAGCGGCGTCGTCGATAGCTTCGCTGCGCGCATCGACGGCCGAGATGCTGCCGGACCAAGATTGTCCGAGGGCGGCGGTGATGAGCGCCACGAAGTCGCCGCGACTCGCGAGCACCGGCGCAACGGGCTCGCCCGTGACGAGGATGACAAGCTTGTTGTGGGCCACCATCACGGCGACGATAGCCGAGATGCTCGAGAGCGGCCCGCGCCACCGTGACCCGTCGCGGTGCTCGCGCGTACTCGATCGCGCGGCTCCGAGCGCTGAGACCCTCGCGCTCGCGATGCTGGTCGGGGCGATCCCGACCGCGCTCGTCAACGCCGCGGCGATCGCGCTGTTCGTGCCCGCACCGCGCGCAGGCTGGAGCTTGCGGATGGCCCATCACGCTTACGATGCCGTCGGCGTTTTTGGCGTCGCGGGGTTAGTCGCGGCGATGCCCGCGCTCGCGGACGTCTTGGTGCGGCGCTGGCCGTGGCTCGGCGCTCGAAGGCTCCGTCAGACGGCTTGGCTCGGGTTCGCCATCGCCACCACGTTGGCGATGCACGGGCTCGTTGGCGTGGATCTCGAGCGTCAGGGAAATGCCGTGCTCGATGGGCGGCTGAGCTGGCTGCTCGCGCCCGTGTACGGGGGACTCGTCGGCCTCGCGGTGCCCGCCGCGTGCGTCATCGGCGCGGGGCTCGCGGCCCTCGGTGGAGCGTTCGTGTGGCTCGGCATCGCGGCGTCTCTGGGGCTCATCGCGGGCCATCATTTCGTGCTGCGCGACGACTATCCGGGGGTGCACGCGGCCATCGCGTGGGCCGGAGCGGTGCTCTTCGGATCGACGCTCGCTTGGCGCGTGCGTGGGTGCTTAGGTCGCGGGCGCGCTCGCACGGTCTCGGTGCTCGCCGGTGCCGCTGTGCTCGCGGCGATCCACGTCGCGCCGCCGAACGCCGTGAGGCTCGAGCTGTTTCGTGAATCGGGCGCCGTGGCCGCTTGGGTGCTCGCCAAACACGTGTGGCGGCCGCCCCGGCTCGACCGGATCGATGGTGATACGTCGAGCGCTGCGCTTCACTGCGGGTCGCGCGCGGCGACAGCGTCCGCGTCAATACCGCAGTCCGCGTCGCCACCGGCGTTGGCAGCGCGGCTCACACCGTCTTTGCATCGCGTGGCGCTGCCCACCGCTCCGGTCGTCGTGCTCGTCACCGTGGATGCGATGCGCGCGGATGTTCTTTTTCCACGCGAGCACGACGCGCGGTTTCCGAATCTCGTGCGCTTGCGCGACGGCGGCGCGTATTTTCCGAGGGCGATTGCGCACGGTTCCCAGACCTC
>SHZB01000148.1 GCA_009692485.1 Myxococcales bacterium | reverse complement strand
ACCCGATGTTGGGCTGCCTGCCTGCCCTGCTGCAAATGCCAGTCTGGTTTGCCCTCTACACATCGCTTCAGACGGCGGTAGAGCTCTATCACGTGCCGTTTGGGCCGTTCATTCCGGACCTCTCGGCTCCGGGTAAGTACTTCATCATTCCGCTCGTTCTCGGGATCTCTTCGTACATCCAGCAGCTACTCATGCCGATGCAGGGAGATCCGCTGCAGCAGAAGATGATGAAGTACATGATGCCCGCCATTTTCACGGCCATGATGCTGTTCTTACCGGCCGGCCTGGGGATCTACTTCCTCACGAATACTTGGCTCGGAATCGCGCAGCAGGTCGCGATGGAGCGTTACTACAAATCACAAGAAGGCGGCGCTTCCGGGCCCGCCACCGCCGCGTCGGATGAGCCTAGCTCGGGCGGCGCAAAAGGCTTTGGAAAGGGAAAAGCAAGTGTCTAGCAATGATCTCGAGACGGACATGAACGAAGTGGCCCAAACGGCGGCGGCTGGGCCTGCTGCGGCGGCTGCGCCTGCTGCGGCGGCTGGGCCTGCTGCGGCGGCTGGGGTCCACGACGACAGCGGCGACGACCCGAGCGCGGAGCCCGAAGAGTTCGTCGAGGACGGACGCGCCGACAAAGCCCTCGATTTCGTCGTGGAGGTCCTCACCAAGATGGGCATGGACTGCACCGTCGATCTGATGGAAAACGAGGACGACGATCCGGCAAGCGACGTGCGGATCGAGATCACGGGCGAGGACGCGACCCGGCTCGTCGGCAAGAAGGGCCAGACGCTTGGCGCGCTTCAGTTCCTGGCGAACCGCGTCATCAATCGGCCGACCCTCTCGCGCCGCCACGTGTTGATCGACGCCGACGGCTATCGCACGCGTCGTGAGACCGCGCTCACCACCATGGCAAAGAAGCTTGGTGAGCAGGCCGTCGCCGAGGGCAAGCTCATCACCTTCGAGCCGATGAGCGCTCAGGACCGGCGCATCGTGCATCTCGCGTTGGCGCAGTTTCCTGGTTTGCTCACCAAGAGCGAAGGCAAGGGCGACGACCGCCGCGTGCAGATCATCCCGACCCGCGTCAGCTGAGCCTCGAAACCCGCGTCAGCTGAGCCTCGAAACCCGCGTCAGCTGAGCCCCGAAACCCGCGCTCAGCTGAGCTCTGAGACCCGCGCTCAGCTGAGCTCTGAGACCCGCGCTCAGCTGAGCTTCGAGACCCGCGCTCGGCCGGCTTGTGGCAGCTCAGAGCGCACGTGGCATGAGCGAGCGGGGCGCCATCCCGCGCTTCTGGAACCAGCGGCGATTGCCGAATTTGGCGAGCTCGACCGCGGGGAACACGAGCGCCGCGAGCCCGAGCACGAGCATCCACTCGAGCGCGGACACCGGATACGTGCGGAACACCGGTTGGAGCCCCGGCACGAGCACCGCGACGAGGTGGATCGCCGCGCTCGCGCCCACCGCGAGCAGGAGCGGACGGCTCAACAACGGGCGGGTCTGTGCAACCGAACGGATCGGGCTGCGACACCCGAAGGCGTGGATGAGCGGCGAGAGCGCGAGCACGGAGAAGGCGAGTGCGCGGGCGCGTGAGAGTCCCTCTTCGGTGGCCGGCGCGAACGCGTAGATGCTGAGCGCGGCGCCCCCGATCACGAGGCCCACAAACAGAATGCCGATGTAGTCACGGAAGACCATCAGCATCTCGGTCGGATCCCGCGGAGGCTCGTCCATGAGCGCGCGATCGGGCGGATCGATTCCGAGCGCGAGCGCAGGCAACCCGTTGGTGACGAGGTTGATCCAGAGCACCATCAGCGGCGTCAAGGCCGGCCAGCTCGGGAAGAACGACACGGCGAACACCGCGACGACGAGGCCCATGTTCGCCGACAACAGGAAGAAGATGAACTTCTGGATGTTGCGGTAGATGGCGCGGCCTTCGCGAATCGCATCGACGATGGTCGCGAAATTGTCGTCCGCGAGCACGAGGTCCGCCGCCTGTCGCGCGACGTCCGTGCCCATCTTGCCCATCGCGACTCCGATGTTCGCTTCACGCAGCGCCGGCGCGTCGTTGACACCGTCGCCGGTCATCGCGACGACGTGCCCTGCGCGCTTGAAGGCGCGGACGATCCGTAGCTTCTGCTCGGGCGTGCTGCGCGCGAACACCCGCAGTCGGCCGATGCAAAGGTCGAGCTCGGGCTCACTCAGCTTATCGAGCTCGCCGCCAGTGATTGCCTCGTCTCCATCGGTCCACATGCCGATTTCATGGGCGATCGCGCACGCGGTGAGCTTGTCGTCGCCGGTGATCATGACGGCGCGGATCCCCGCTTTGGTGCAAGTCGCGATCGCCTCGGCGACTCCCTCGCGTGGTGGATCCATCATCGCCACGAGTCCGAGGAAGGTGAGCTCGCGCTCGACCGTGTCCGAGTCCAGACTGCTCGGGGCCTCGCGATGGCAGATGGCGAGCACGCGTAGGGCTTGCCGGCTGAGACGCTGTGCCTCGAGGATGATGGCCTCGCGCAGCGCGTCGGTCATCGGCACGGCGCCGTCATCGCCGCACACGTAATCGCAGAGCGGCAAGAGCGTGTCGATGCTCCCCTTCGTGTGGGCCAGCTCTCGTCCGCGGTGATCGCGCGCGATGATCGTCATGCGCTTGCGGTTGCTATCGAAGGGCACCTCCGTGATGAGCCGCGAGCTCGCGCGCACGGTGTCGGGTGGCCGCCCGCCCTTCTCGGCGAGCGTGAGGAGCGCGCCCTCGGTCGGATCGCCGAGCACGCGCCACGCTGCCGTCTTCGGATCGCGCTCGAGCTTGGCGTTGTTGCAAAGCGAAATCGTCGCCAGCAGCTGTTCGAGGGCCTCGGGGAGCTCACCGGAATCGGCCGCACGCCCGCGCTCGTCGGTGAGCTGACCGGTGGGATCGTAGCCTTGGCCGGTCACGGTGTACTGGTGACCCACGGTGTAGACCGCGCGCACCGTCATCTCGTTTTGGGTGAGCGTGCCGGTCTTGTCCGAGCAGATGACCGTGGCCGCACCGAGCGTCTCGACCGCGGGCAGTCTGCGTACGATAGCCCCTCGCTTGGCCATGCGCTGCATGCCGAGCGCCAGCGTGATCGTGGTGATCGCCGGCAGGCCCTCGGGGATCGCCGCGACCGCGAGCGCGACGGCTTCGAGCAGCAAGAGGTGCCAGGTCCGCGACTCGCCGCCGAAGAGAGCGGGCCTCGCGAATCCCCAGAGCATCAGCGCGAGCGAGAGCCCGAGGCAGACCCACAGGATGATCTTGCCGAATGCGTCGAGTCGTTCTTCGAGCGGCGTCTTCTGATCGGCGATCCCCGCGATCATCTCGCCCACGCGGCCAAGCTCGGTGCGCACGCCGGTGTGGATGACGACGGCGCGGCCCTTTCCGCGAATGACCATCGTGCCGGTGAACACCATGTTGTCGCGCTCGGCGAGCGGCGTCTCTGCCGAGAGTTCCGCGAGTGCGTCCTTGCCACGCGGCACGCTCTCGCCCGTGAGCGCGGACTCTTCACTCGCGAGATCGAAGGTCTGCACGAGCCGCGCATCCGCTGGGACGGCGTCGCCCGCTTCGAGCTCTACCAGATCGCCCGGCACGAGCTGCGCCGCGGCGACTTGCTTCAGCGTGCCTTCGCGTCGCACGCGCGCCGTTGGAGCCGCCAGCTTGCGGAGCGCATCGAGCGCGGCACCGGCACGCCGCTCCTGGTAAAATCCGATGAAAGCGTTGAGCAACACGACCAGCAAGATCGCCAGCGCATCCGCGAATCGAGAGAGAAAGCTGCGATCCCCCGGCTCCGTGACGCCGACGTAAAGCGCGATGGCCGCCGCGCCGAGCAGCGTCAGGACGATCGGATCGGTGAACTGACTGAGCAGCCGGCGCCACGCTGGATCTGGCTCGGGTTCGGGCAGCTCGTTCGGCCCGAAGGTCGCCAGTCGCCGCGCGACTTCTGCGTCCGTGAGGCCGTCGGGCGACGCAGCGTCGAGGCGGTCGAGCAGCTGCTCGAGCCGCTCTGCGAACACTGGCAGCTCCGCGAGCTTCGCCGCTTCGCCGTGCTGATCGCCCGTGATTTGCGGCGATTCGCTCAACGCTTCGTCCGCGCTTGAGCGGATTGTTCTTCTGCCTCGAGCTCCGCGAGCGCCGTGGCGAGCTCGTCCTGCTCGGCTTGGCTGAGCGGGGTATCGGCGACCATCGGTTCGGCGCTTTCGACGCCGGCGCTTTCGACCCGGATCGCGGCTTCATCGCGCGCGGGTGCAGGCGGCGGCGCGAGGCCCATCTTCTGCTTCAGCGCCTCGAGCTCGGAGTCGGCGCCCGACGTCGTCTCGAGCGTGCGGAAGCGCTCCGCGAGGTGATCTCCGCTTTACTCTTCAGCCAGCTCCGCGGCCGCGTCCGCTTCCCCCTCTTGCTGCAGGACCTTGTCCTCCATGCGCTGAAACGTCTCGAAGGCAGAGGCGTTCGAGAGGCCGGCCAGCGTGTCCTGAATCTTTTTTCGCGCCTCGGCCTGCCGGACGCGCGCGATGAGAATGTGTTTCTTCCGCTTCGCCTCCTCGATCTTGTTGTTGAGGACGCGGAGAGCCAGCTTGATCTGATCGACCTGTTTTTTCTGCTTCGCCCACTGCTCGCGCATGGCCGTGGCGTGGCCCTCGTGCTCTTTCTTGCGGGTCAGCGCCTCTTTCGCGAGGGCATCGTCCTTGGCGCGAATGGCCATCATCGCGCGCCTCTCCCACTCTGCTGATTTCGCGGCCTCGGCGTCGGCTTGCTTGAGGAGCGTCTTCTCCATCGCGATGGCCCCGGCGACGCCCTTCTTCGCCTCGATCAGCTGATTGGACATCTCGACGATGACCTGATTCAGCATCTTCTCGGGATCTTCGGCCCGGCTGATGAGGTCATTCAAATTCGATTTCAACAGGGTCGCGATTCGCGCGAACACTCCCATGGCGGTCTCCGATTGCAGCAGGTCTTGGGATTCGAAAAAAACTTGGGACGGTCATCGCGGCGCTCATGCCGCTCTTCACGCGAGGGCGGGCCGCGTAGCAAACGTTGGTCAGGCGACCGCTAGCTTCTTGAGCGCGGGGACGTGATGAGCGAGCGCGAGCTCGATATCTGCGAGGATCGCCGACAGCTCGTTCAGGTCGAGATTCTCGAGCTCGATACAACCCGAGAGGACGATCTCGTCGCGCTCGACGCCGTAGGACGTGTAGAGCAAATCGGTCACGTTGTGCTCGAGCAGCTTGCGGAACACGGCGAGCTGCCGCGCTGCATCCGCCGGCACCATGCCGATGTCGACGTCGAGCATGACGATCGAGTCGGCCACCGAGATGGCGATGGCGGTGCCCACGAGGCTACTTGGCAAGAGAAACGTATCCAGTTCGCGCTCGAAGCGGCGGTCGAGCCGGGTGAGATACGCCTCAAGATCGTCGATCGTTCGCCCCATGGCGCGGCACCCTACCAAGTTGCGTGCGCGCAAGCGAGACCCAGCAGCGGCTCTTTTTTTTGGAGGAGGGCAGAGTGTTTCGGTGCTCGTGCCGAGGTCCGCCGGCGAAGCTCAGCGGCGAAGCTCAGCGGCGAGTTCCACGGCGCTGCTCACTCCTCCCGGCGTTCCCAGTCGAAGACGTAGCCTTGCCAGTTGCCACGGGCGTCGCACTCGAGCTTCTCGGTCTCGCCGTTCTGCTCATCGATGACGATGCACTCCATGACGAAATCGTTGTTGTCGCACGGCCCGCGCGCGCAGTTCATCGCGAGGTCGAATTCTTCGGCGTCAGGCCCCCAGCTGACGTTGAACTCGAACGCCGTCCACACGGAATGATCGGACGCCGGGGTCGCGTAGATCGTGGCCGTGCCGGTCGAGTCCGACGCAATCGAGAGCGAATTGCGCTTGTCGTTGCCGAGCTTCTTGTCCGAGCGCCACTCGCCCACGAGCGGCCCGTCGCAGGCGGACAGCGAGCACACGAGCAGCAAGCCGAGGAGCAACGCGTAACGACGAGCCATGCTCGCCTTGTATCGTATCGCTCGCAGCCGGTCACCGCCCTCCGTCGGCGCCCACGCCCCGCCGTTACTCCTCGACGCGCTCGAACTCGAAGAAGCCGTACTCGGCGAAGGGCGGCGAGGCGTCGCAGTTGAGCTCTACCGTGTCAGGGTGGCACTCGAGCTCGAAATCGAGCCCATCGTAGACGTCGCAGTACTTGCACGTGAGGACGAGGTCGTGATCGCCGTTCTTGTCCGTCGCCCAAGTGCCGTCGAACACGAGCCGCACGAGATCGTCGCCCGATTCGACCCGCGCATGGAGCGTGAGATCGACGTCGAGGTCGTCCGCGAGGACCAGCTGGTTGCGCTCGCCGTTGGAGAGTTTGTCGCGCGACTGCCATTGCCCCGCTGGCCCCGCGTCGGCGCAGCCAACGATGAGGACACTCGCGCCGACGAGGCGAACGAAACGCTTGATGGTGTTCATGGTCCGAAGGCCCGCATGCGCGGCGTCGTACCCGATTCCGTGGCTCCGCTCAACCGCGCATCCGGCGCGCAGCCGGGGCCTCTGCACTTGCTCGCGCGGCTTCGGTTGACTCGAAGCGACTCGCATGTATAGTGCCGCGCCTTTCAACCCTGGCCTCGTCGTGGGCTCGCGTCGTGTTCGCACGTCGGGGGCGCGCGCGCAGGCGTCGGAGACATCGATGCTTCATCCGCTGAAGAAAGCCGAGATCGTTAAACAGTACCAGACCCACGAGCAGGACACGGGCTCGCCCGAGGTCCAGGTCGCGCTCCTGACCGAGCGCATCACCGAGCTCACGGGGCACTTCAAGACCCACGAGAAGGACCACCACTCTCGCCGCGGTTTGCTCATGATGGTGAGCCAACGCCGGCGCCACCTCGACTACTTGAAGCGCGTCGATTTGGACCGATACAGAACCTTGATCCAGCGGCTCGGGCTCCGAAAATAGCCGGCGTGCCGGGTGAAAATAGCCGGCGTGCCGGGTGTAAGTAGCCGGCGTGCCGGGTGTAACTAGCCGGCGTGCCGGGTGTAACTAGCCGGCGTGCCCGTCCCGAGAGGGCGCCGCTCAAGCGTCTGCAAGCTGCCAATTGGGCCGCTGCAAATTGGGCAAGGGCAAACTGCAAATTTGGCAACCGTATCTTTTGTGAGAGTCCTCGAGCGCGCATGCTGCTCGCCTGAGGGTCTCGCCGTGTCGAGTACGACGAATCCCTTCGTCTTCGCTTCGTGCTCGCGAGCCGCCGCCTTCGCTCGCGAGTAGGAACCGAGGAAGAAGATCTCGTCGCCCTCTTTCGAATAGGCGCGCCGCGAAGGAGCCGCGCGCCATGGGAGACAGAACAATGTTGATCCGCGAATCTGTAATGTTGGGCGGTCGTCCGCTCACGGTCGAGATCGGTCGTCTTGCGAAGCAGGCCGAGTGTGCAGCGTTCTTGACCTATGGCGAGACCCAGGTGCTCGTGACCCTTTGCTTCGGCCCCGCGAAGGCCGGCATGGACTTCTTTCCGTTGACCTGTGAGTACGTCGAGAAGACCTACGCTGCCGGCAAGATCCCGGGTGGTTTCTTCAAGCGTGAGGCACGCCTTCGCGACGAAGAGGTGCTCACCTGCCGCATCATGGACCGGCCGCTGCGCCCCCTTTTCCCCGAGGGATTTCGGATGGACACGCAGCTCATCGCGACGGTCATGTCCGCCGATCCGGAGCACAAGGCGGACGTGCTTGCACTCACCGGCGCGAGCATCTGCTGTCACCTCTCGTCCTTGCCGTGGGACGGTCCGGTCGTCGGTGTGCGCGTCGCCCGCGTCGGCGGCGAGCTCGTCATCAACCCGACGAATAGCCAGATAGAGACGTGCGACATCAACCTCGTCGTCGCCTGCACCAAGGACGCGATCGTCATGGTCGAAGGCGGGGCTTCTGAGATCTCCGAGCAAGAGATGGCGGACGCATTCGAGTTCGCGCATCGCGCGGCTCAGCCGGTGCTCGCGCTCATCGAGCAGCTCCGTGCTGCTATCGGCAAGCCGAAGTTCGAGTTCACCGCGCCGGCCCTCCCGGCCGAGCTGACCGCTCGCGTCAGCGCGCTCGTCGATGGCGAGATCCTTCGCGCGTCGCGCATTCGTGAGAAGCACGACCGCTATGCGGCATACGGCCAGATCAAGGACCAGATGCTCGCGACGATGAAGTCCGAGCTTGGTGGGGAGAAATACGGCGAGCACGAAAAGCTGCTCAAGGCCGAGGTCGAGGAGCGCAAGTATCACGTCGTGCGGGAGTTCGTGCTCGCCGACAAGACGCGCATCGATGGCCGTGGACCGCGCGACATTCGCCCCATTTACACCGAGGCCGGACCGCTCATGCGAACGCACGGCTCGGCGCTTTTCCAGCGTGGTGAGACCCAGGCGATGGTCGTCACGACCCTCGGCACGAGCACCGACGAGCAGAAGATCGACGGGCTCACGGGCCAGTCATGGAAGCGGTTTTATCTCCATTACAACTTCGCGCCGTTCTCGACCGGCGAGGTGAAGTTCCTGCGCGGCCCGGGTCGCCGCGAGGTAGGCCACGGTGCACTCGCCGAGCGCGCTCTGTTGCAGATCATGCCGGCAAAAGAGGCATTCCCGTACACGATCCGCATCGTGAGCGAGACGCTGGAGAGTAACGGCAGCTCGTCGATGGCGGCGGTCTGTGGTGGCTGCATGTCGTTGATGGACGCGGGCGTTCCGATCAAGGCGCCTGTCGCCGGCATCGCAATGGGCCTCATCAGCGACGGCGCGCGCTACACCGTGCTCAGCGACATCCTCGGTGATGAAGACCACCTCGGCGACATGGACTTCAAGGTCTGCGGTACTGCCAAGGGGATCACCGCGATCCAGATGGACATCAAGATCAAGGGGCTCTCGCGCAACATCATGCTCGAGGCACTCGAGCAGGCGCGCGAAGGACGGCTGCACATCCTCGGCCGGATGCTCGACACCTTGCCGGCGTCGCGACCAGAGCTCAGCAAATACGCTCCGCGGATCGTGAGCATCAAGGTCAAGCCTGAGCAGATCCGCATCATCATCGGGCCCGGCGGAAAGACCATCAAGGGCATCGTCGATCAGACCGGCGTGACCATCGACGTCGAGGACGACGGGACGGTGAACGTGGCTTCGGCGGACGGCGAGTCGTTGCGCCGCGCGCTGCAAATCATCGAAGGTCTCACGACCGAGCCTGAGGTCGGGCGCGTGTACGAGGGGATCGTGCGGCGCGTCGCGGACTTCGGCGCGTTCGTCGAGTTCCTCCCGAACTGGGACGGCCTCGTACACATCTCGGAGCTTGCCTGGAAGCGCACCGAGCATGTCGGCGACGTCTGCAAAGAGGGCGACAAAATGTCGGTGAAGGTGCTGAGCATCGACCACGACGGCAAGGTGCGTTTGAGCCACCGCGAGACGCTCCCGCGACCGGAGCCGGGCGAGGGCGGCGAGCAGATCGAGGAGAGTCGCAGCGGTCCCGGAGGCGGACGTGACGGTGGCGGCGGGGATCCTCGTCGGCGCACCAGCCGCAGCACGGGCGGCAGCGGCGGCGGCGGCGATCGCGGTCCGCGTCGTCGCTAGAAAGAACGGAGCTTCGCGGTCGGCGTCGTCGCTAAAAAGAAGCGGCGGCGGCGATCGCGGTGCGCGTCGTCGCTAGAAAGAACCAGCGATTCCGGCGGTGCCGAGCCCGAACATGGGCCGCACGCCGTCATCGCCGAGCAACGGCGACTCGAACAACAGCCCATACGCAAAGAGGCCAGCTCCGACGCTCGCAAGCGCGAAGGAGCCCGTCGAGATGTGCGCGAGGTTGAGGGCGCTATCGCGGTGTGCCTCGTTCGCGGCGGGGCAAAGGTTGTTGATGCAACCCGCCTTGGCGTCCGATGCCGCGCCAAGGGACAGGCCGCCGGCCACGCCGCCCGCAAGGACGCCCACCGTGGCGAGCCCGCCGCCGATCCACATGAACGTCGAGATCATCGGGGCACCGCCGGAGCCATCGCTACCGTCGGCGTCGTTCGCTGCGGCCAGGATGAATGCGAGCGGCACTTTCTTGGTTTCACGCTCCGCGACGCTCACCTCTACACTCAGCGGCTGAAATCCGGCGGCGGTCGCGCGCACCACGCGCTTGCCCGGATTCACCTTGCGCGGAAGGCTCATCGTGCCCGGCGGAACGGCCGCACCGTCCACGGTGATCGCGGCGAGGACACCGGCCGCGAGCCCGCTCACATGAAACTCGAGCGAGGGGATCCGGTCCGCGAGCTCGAACTGCAATTTGTCCGCCTTTTCACGGGCCTCACGCAAGGCGCTTGCCTCGCCGGAAGCCCCGGCCAAGCGACCCACGTCAAGCAGCTTTTCGCGCGTCTCGATGAGCCGTCCCAGCTTTTCGAGCGCCAGTGCAACAGCGAGTCCGGTGCTGCTCACGTTCATGAGCGCGTCGGCCCCCCGAAAATCGGCGAGCGCCCCTTCGTGCTCACCGCGACCGAGCTTCTGATAGCCGCGGTCCATCAAGTCTCGCGCCGTCGCGCGGTCGGCGGCGGTTGGCGCCACAGCGGCGGTCGGC
>SHZB01000005.1 GCA_009692485.1 Myxococcales bacterium | reverse complement strand
ACCTTACGGATCGCAGCAAGGCGGCGCGCAACAACCTTACGGATCGCAGCAAGGCGGCGCGCAACAACCTTACGGATCGCAGCAAGGCGGCGCGCAACAACCTTACGGATCGCAGCAAGGCGGCGCGCAACAACCTTACGGAGCGCAGCAAGGCGGCGCGCAACAACCTTACGGATCGCAGCAAGGCGGCGCGCAACAGCCGCACCCGATGGCAGCGCCGCCCAGGGAGGGCTCGCCGCTCGCGACGACGCTGGTGGGTCAGGGTGCAGCGGGCGCGGGCGGTCGCGGCTGGCCTAGCTGGCTCGTGGCGCTCCTCATCGCCGCGATTGCGGCGGTCACCGTCGGCGCGCTCCTCGTCCTTTTGCTTTCGCGAACGGCTGCGCCCTGACTGCCTTTGCGCGGTTCGCGAGGGCCGGCTCGCGCACGGGCGGGTGTGAACTTCACCGCTCTCGAGCGCGGCTCGACTGCAACATGCGCCGCTCTGCGGAGTGACGTCGAGCGCTCGAGCGTGCTACATCTTTGGAAGGCGTGGACCGCTAGTCGGCCGCGACCGGGAGGAACATGTACGGAAGCCACAGAGACGGCGACGGCACCGCGAGGGCCGCACTCCGCAGACGAATCACCGCGCCAGAGCTTCGCTGTCGCAAGGGCCGCGAGCCGATCACGATGGTGACGGCGTACGACTTCACGATGGCGCGCCTGCTCGACGACGCGGGCATCGATGTCCTGCTCGTCGGCGACTCGTTGGGCATGGTCGTGCAGGGACACGACAACACCCTGCCGGTGACGCTCGACGAGATTTGCTACCACACGCGCTGCGTCGCACGCGGGGCTCGCTACGCCCACGTGGTCGGCGACCTGCCGTTCATGAGCTACCAGGTCTCGCCGCAGCAAGCCGTCGAGAGCGCGGGCAAGCTCGTGAAAGAGGGACTCGCGAGCAGCGTGAAGCTCGAGGGCGGCGCCGACGTCGCCGAGCATGTCGCGCGGATCGTGCGCTGCGGGATTCCGGTGATGGGACACGTCGGCCTGACGCCGCAGTCGGTGCACGCGCTCGGCGGCTTCAAGGTGCAAGGCAAGTCGCGGAGCGCGGCGAAACGGATCATCGCCGACGCCATCGCGCTCACGGAAGCAGGCGTCTACGCGATCGTGCTCGAGGCGATGCCGGCGGAGCTCGCCGCGCAGATCACGGAGGCGGTGGGCGTGCCGACGATCGGCATCGGCGCCGGCCCGGATTGCGACGGACAGGTGCTTGTGAGCTACGACCTTTTTGGCATGAATATCGGGCACGCGCCGAAGTTCGCGAAGGCCTACGCCAACGTCGGCGACACGATGCGCGACGCGGCAAAGAGCTTCGCGGCCGAGGTGCGCGCGCGGAGCTTCCCAGCGCCCGAGCACTGCTACGCGAGCGACCCCATCGCTCCGAAGGCGAAGCTCGTCGCGGTCTGAGCGCGCGGAGGTTCTGGGCTCGCGGAGGTTCTGGGCTCGCGGAGGTTCTGGGCTCGCGGAGGTTCTGGGCTCGCGGAACGGTGGCGCGAACCTTTGGCCACGACGCACGCGGGCGCTGTCACGCGGGCTTGCGGGCGAGACGGCCGACGATGCGCAACAAGAGCTCAGCGACGAACAAGCCCATGAGGCAGAGGGCGACTTGCGGAGAGATGTCAATGCGGGGGCTCGTGCCGCCCAGCGATCGTTCGATGCCGCGCTCGGCGGGAGCGCGTGGCGTGGCGACGATCTCCGCTTCGTCGGCGGCGGCGACGCGCATCAGCGTTTTTCCGCTCACGCTGAGCTCGTAACGGCCGAGCTTGGCCGGCTCGAGTCGCGCGTTCACTTCACCGTCGACGACCACGACGGACTCCGGTGCGCCGCCACGGCCGAGACGGCGCGCGCTCACACCGGACCACGACGGTAGGGTCCACGGATGTCCGACGGTCGTGCGCGTGGTGCCGCGACTCGAGCGCGCTTTTGCGACGACATGCTCAAGAAGTGCCAGAAATCCTGGTCGAAACGCGAAATCGCTCACCTGCGTGCTGAAGGGCAAGGTGATGGTGAGTGCCACGCCGCGGCCGATGCTTCGCTCCACGACCAGTGGCTCGTCATCATCCCAGCGCGCGAGCGTGCGAAGCTCTGCGTCGCCGTCGAGCTCGAGCAACGCGCGTGCGCGAGGGGCGAAGTCCTCGAGGCCGTCGTCTGCGTGCGCAAACAGCGCGTCGCCCTCGCTGTTCTTTTTTCCGCGCGCTGCGGTCGTCTTCCAGCGCACGACGGCGGGCAGCATCGGCGCGAAGCCGGCACCAAGCGGCGCCATCGCAGCGCGCGGCCCAAGCGTCACGAGCATCACGCCGCCGTCCTCGAGCCACCGCCCCAGTTCGCGTCGCTGTCCGGGTGTGAAGCCCGGCACGTCATCGGCGATGAGGAGCGCGAGTGGGTCGAGCTCTTCGGCGCGCTCGGGCACGACCGCGAGCGGAGCCATGTCGATGCCGAGGTCGAGCGCTCGCAAGGCTTGCTCGACGACGGGCGGTCCCCCGGTGGCGAGTTTGTCGTCGAGCGCGTCCGACACGATCCCCACGGTGAGCGCGGCACCGGCGCTGATGACGGGCGCGGCGTCATCCACCGCGAGATCGTCTCGCCCGTCGAGCACCGCGAAGAGCGGACGATCGCGAAGCTTTCCGAGCGCGTCTTCGGACAGCTGGATGGCGATGTCGCGCGCGGGCTCATCGAGCACGAGTCGCACGCTTGCGAGTTCCTCATCGCCGGCGAAGAGCGCGAGCCGACGCCCCGAAATCGCGCGGAAATCCCCGTGAATTCTGGGATCCCGTGCACTCGCCGTCTCACTCGCCGTCGCACTCGCCGTCGCACTCGCGGTCGCCGTCCTGCTCGGCTCGGGTGCGGGCGAAGCGGGCGGCGCCATGTCCGACGGCGGCCCGATCGTCGCGCCGTTCAATGCGGACGCTTGCGCGGATGGCGTGGCCTGTCCGAAGGCGAGCGGGCTGCAAGCGACGCGCACCGTCACCAGTGCGCTTCGCCGATCGGCGTGCACGACACCGCAGTTGTTCAGCTCATCGGTGAGCTCCTCGAGCGGGGCCCACAGCGCCATGCCGTCCGGGACGCTGAGCGGACCGGCGCGCCCGTTGCGGTCGGCGAGATCGCTGAGAACGACGACGCGCTTGTCGACGTGGCTCACCCCACTGAGGAGCTCCATCGCGAGTCGCGTGGCCCCTTCGAGATCGGTCCCGCGGTCGCTTGGTTGAAGACTGGCGAGCGTGGCTCGAGCGGAGTCGAGCTCGGTCGTCGTACCAAGCGCTACGCGTACCGGAGCGCCTGCGAGCACGATGGCGACCACGTCTCCACTTTCAAGACCTTCGAAGAGTTCGGTGGCGCCCTGTAGTGCCCGTGCGAAGCGGGTCGTCGGTCCGTCGGGCAGGGTCGCCTGCATGCTCATCGAGTCATCGAGCACGATCGCGAGCGCGCAGCTTGCGCCCTTCTTGCGTGCGATCGCCAAGCGGCTGCAGCTTAGAAAGGGAGTCGCGCCGAGGGCCGCGAGCAGCAACACCGAGAGCGCCCGCACCGAGAACAGCGCCCGGTCCTCGAGGGCGGTACGTCGGTCGGACACTGCGTTCGTTAGCGGAACGAAGCGAACGGGCGCGAAAGGCCGCTCGTCAGGAGGGCGCCGGCGCAAGAGATGCGCGACGAGCGGAGCGGCTACGAGCAGCCCGACGAGCAGCGCCGCCCAGGTCGCGAAGCTCACGCGCGGGCCCCCGAGATTGCGTCGAGAACGCGCCGCACGACCAGAACGGCATCTTCGCCGCTCGACGCTTGCACGAGTCGCCCGCCGTGCGAAATGGCTGCGTCGCGCCAACGCGATGTGTGCGCTTCGAGTCGACGCAAGTACTCGGCGCGAACGAGATCCGCATCGGTCGTGACCTCAAGAGTGCCCTCGAGCGCGCGCAGGCGGACCTTTCCGCGGTAGCCGAGGGACAGCTCTATCGGGTCGAGCACCTGCACGAGGACCAGCATCCGTCCGCCGCCTCCCACGGACGTGATGCTCCGGAGCGCATCGTCGGGGACATCGATGAAATCGCTCAACAGCACGATCACGCTGCCGCGACGCGTCCGGCGGGAGACGAGCGCGGCATCGAGGCCCAGCTCGGCAGGGTCACTCTCGAGCTCTGTCGTGGCGTCCGCGCGCTCGAGCGCATCGACGACTCGCTCGAATTGCATCCATCCGAAGCCGGGCGCCGCCCCCGAGAGCAAACCGCGCGCCCCGAGCCATGAGAGTCCGATCGGATCGTGACCCGAGACGGCGATCCGCGCGAGCGTCGCCGCGAGAAGCGCAGCAAACGCTAGCTTGCTGCCGGTTACACTCGGGCCTCGAAAGCTCATCGAACGACTCGCGTCCACCCAGAGCCACAGCGCTCGCTCGGTGTCCGTGTCGAATTCGCGCACGAGCAGTCGGTCATGCTTGAGCAAGCTGCGGCGGTCGAGAAAGCGCAGATCGTCGCCGGGCACGTACGGCCGCTGCCCCCCGAATTCGACGCCCGCGCCGCGACGAGCTGCTCGATGAGCGCCCGCGTAGTAGCCCTCTGCGACGCGCCGCGACGAGATGCGAAGCGGTGAGATCGCCCCCCAATCGATCTTGAGAAGGCGCGCTCCGATGGGCGCTCGAGCGATCGACACCGAAGTGGGCATAGCTCATCTGAGGCCGAGCCACACGCCGGCGATGATCGCCCCGCACATCATCGCGACGAAGGCCACGCGCCACAGCCGTCGCTCCCTCTCAGCGGCGCGGGCGCTCGAACGCGACTCGATGCCCGTCTGACTTCGTTTCGGATCGGCGGCTTCGCGCACGGCCGGCATGCTCGGCGAGCCGTGTTCGTTCTCGACGAGGACCGTCACCTTGGCGCCTCGCTTCTGCACGTGCGCATCGAGCGCGGCATCGCGCGGAGACTGCAGCGTCGCACCCTCGGGACGCCGCCGATCGAGGAGCGTGTCGCTCATGCGTGCGTGCGACTCGTGCGTCTCGGCGTCGGCTCGTTCATGGGCTTCAACCTCCGCGCGCATTGCAGAGCGAAGACTCTCCGCGAGCTCGGTGGCGCTATCGAAGCGCTGCTCCGGCAGCTTGCTCAGCGCCTTCGTGAGCGCGCGCTCGACGCTCTCGGGGACGGCGCGCGCACTTGCCACGTCGCGCAGACGCGGTGGCGGCTCTTGCAGATGCATCGCCATGGTCGCGAGCGCGGTCGCCGCGCGAAAAGGGACTGAGCCGGTGAGAACCTCGTAGAGCATGATGCCCAGCGAGTAAATGTCCGCGCGGTGATCGGCCGGCTCACCCTTGATCTGCTCCGGCGACATGTATTCGGGCGTTCCGATCACCATGTGCTCGGTCGTGAGCGAGGTTCCTAACGAACCTTGTCCCAGAAGTTTCGCGAGACCGAAGTCGACGACCTTCGCGCGCAGCCCGATACGAAACGAACCGCCCGCGTGCTGGGCGCCCTCCACGATCACGTTGCCGGGCTTGAGATCACGATGCGCGATCCCCAACGCGTGAGCCGCCGTGAGCGCCGCGCAGAGCTGCTCGATGAGCGCGAGCGCCTCGTCGAACGGCAAGGGTCCGTGCTCGGCGAGGTAGCGCTCGAGCACGGTGCCTTCGATGTACTCGAGCGCGAGCAGCATGAAGTCATCGCCGGTCACTGCCTCGAAGATCCGACAAACGTTGCTGTGGTCAAGCTCCGCGAGGATGCGCGCCTCGCGACGAAAACGCCCGGAAATCTGGGGATCTTTTAAGAGGCGAGGGTGAACGAGCTTGACCGCCAGAACCTCACGCGGTCCATCCACGTAGAGATCTCGGGCGCGAAACACGACGCCGGTCGCGCCGTCTCCGAGTCGCTCGAGCAGCTCGTAGCGATCTGCGACGACGTCGCCGCTCTTGTAGGACCGGTGCTTGTCAGCGTCTCGCGTCATGCGAACCGTGGCCCCAATAACACGGCGAGGCAGCGTCGATAGGACTTGAGAGGCCGACTGGCGAGAGCGGCACGCGACCGAGCTCGGAGCCCGGCCCGACAGCGGCGCGAAGCTCCACGTCAAGGTCGCTCACGGCTTCGCCCGATCGTCGGCGCCGGACCGCGATGGTCGTCCCGGCTCGAGGCACGCGGCCACGATCTTTGGGCTGAGCATCACCGGATCGAGCACGAGCCCCGGCTCGCCCGCGCGCCACGCCGCACACGCGTCCGCCGCCAGTCCTCGCTCGTCAAGCGCGGCGAACGCCTCCGTCAACAGCGCGTGAACGCGAGCTTCTTGCGGTGCGGTGAGCGTTCCGCGAGCGAGGAGGCGCGCACCGGTGACGACGCCGCTGACGTAGTCTCCGCGCCGGAGCATCGTGGTGAATCGCGCGAGCTCAGGTTCGGCGTCGTCCTGTGATTTGCGCGCCGCGCCGCCTGCCTCGCTTCGGATCCACGCGCCCGCGGAGCTGGCCAAGACGCGGCCCGCCTCGCTGAGTCCGAGCTTGACGAGCGGCACCAACACCACCTGGCCCTGCGCGAGCGAAGCGCGGTGAAGCTCGTTGTAGCTGGCGACGAGGAAGCCGTCATCGCGCCGCCCCATGAACCGGTAGGCCACGCTCTCGGTGGTGTCGCCCGAGCTAGCGACGTAGCGCAAGTTGTACGGCACCACGATTTCGCGGCCAAGAACCGCCGGCACCCACGGCTCGGCGTCATTCAGGCGCGCGAGCACGTCGCCGCGATGAGACGCGCCCAAGAGCTCGCTGGCAACGCTGCGCCAGCTCTCGCCAGCGGCCATCTTGTGGTACCCGGCCGCCGGAATTTCGAGGCGCATCCCCGCGACGATCCCGCGCGCCCCCGCGTCACCGAGGCCGTTGGCCGCGATGACGATGCGCTCGAGCTCGATGCGACCGTAGAGCCGCTCCGCGAGCTCGGCCACCGTCTCGCCTTTCTTGACGACGTACGGGAAGCCGTGCGCGACCGCTCCACTCATCCACGCCACAAGCGTCGCCGCGGCGCACAACGCAAGTTTCGTGACGCGCATTCGGGTCGAGCATACACGTCCGCGGAGCAGACCTTGAGGGCCGTCGTCCAACGAGTCGTCGCCGCGCGCGTAGAAGTCGCAGGCGAGCTTGTGGGCTCGATCTCGCGCGGTCTGTGCGTCTTCGTCGGCGCCGGAAAAGACGACCTCGAAGCGGATCTCGCATCGACCGCGAGCCGCATCGTTCACATGCGAATATTTCCCGATCCCAAGGGCAAGCTCGGCCTGTCCGTGAAGGACATTGGCGGCAGCGTGCTCGTCGTGAGCCAGTTCACGGTCTACGGCGACATGCGGCGGGGACGGCGCCCAAGTTTCGATGCCGCCATGCATCCCATCCCAGCGCGCGACGCCTACGAACGCTTCGTCGCGCTCCTGCGAGCCCACGACGTATTCGTAGCGACCGGACGCTTCGCCGCGGACATGCGCGTGTTCGTCGACAACGACGGCCCGGTGACCATCCTCGTCGATTCCGCCAAAGCGTTCTGAGCTCGTGTCGTGCGCGACCTACGCTCTCGGTGTCGAGCTCTCGCGATAGAGGCATGCTCCGCCGAGGACACCGGCACGATTGTCGGCGAGAGCCACGTCGGCCGGGAGCTCACTCGGCTGAAACAAGCGCGCATTGCCGCCGCCGAGATGCAGCCTTCGAAAATTCCAAACGGCCCGGATTTGCGCGATAGTTTCGAGCACGCGCACTTTCCATCGCTCCGTGCCGATGACAGCGAGCTCGCGATCCGAGACGCGCTCTTCGTAGCTTCGCCCGTCGCCGAAAGGGTGATGTCCGAGCTCGAGGTTCGGCACCAAGCGACCATCGAGGTAGAGGCCCGCGCCCATCCCGGTCCCGAGCGTGATGACCATCTCGACGCCGCGCCCCTCGATGAGCGCGAGCCCGGCAAGATCGGCATCGTTGGCGACCTTGACGCTGCGTCCAAGACGGCGCCCCAGCTCGTCCGCGAGCGGAAATCCGACCCAACCCCCATCGAGGTTGGGCGCACTCAAGGTGATGCCGTCGACGACGACGCCCGGAAATCCGACACTCACGCGCTCAAACGCGAGCCCCGATGCGAGCTGCGTAAGCACCAGCAAGACGCCGTCAGGCACCGCAGGCCGCGGCGTCGCGTGCACCACCAGCGCGCCCTGCAGCGTGCCATCGGGCGCCACGACCGCAGCCTTGATGCTGCTGCCGCCGATGTCGAACGACAAGGTCGCCGGTTGTCGCGTCATCGTGATGGATGCGGCTCTAGCACCCTCGTTGCCCGCGGTCGCCCATCGCTCTCGCTCGCCCTACGGACAGGCAGTCAGCAGAGCCCGGGTGCGTGAGCAGAGCCCGGCGATTCAACGGAGCCCGGGTGCGTGAGCAGAGCCCGGCGATTCAACGGAGCCCGGGTGCGTGAGCAGAGCCCGGCGATTCAACGGAGCCCGGGTGCGTGAGCAGAGCCCGGCGATTCAACGGAGCGTGGGGATATCGAATTTGCTCTTCGGTGCGCCCTTCTCACACGTCCACGGGTACGGCATCTTCGTCTCTGCATCGCAGAGCGAGTCGCGCCATCCGACGCTCGTATCGAATTCTGCGCCGCTGAGGTCGGCGCCGCGAAAATCGCAATTGGTCACGTCCGCGTTCGCGAAGTTCGCGCCCTTCAGAACGGCCCTCGTCATGATGCACCCTGGTAGCTTCGAGCCGCTGAAATCGAACTCTGCGAGCCGCTCGCCACGCAGTCCGACGCCCGCGAGCTCGAGCGCGCCGAAGTGCTTTACGCCGGTTGCTGCGAGGCGCCGAATCAACGCCGCTTTCTCGGCCGGCCCAACGCTCGCGAATTTTCCGGCGCGCCCTGCGTCCGCGGCCATTCGCCACGGATTTCCGACCACGACGGCGACGACGCAGACGAGCGCCCACACCGGCCGTGCGATTCGCGGCCGCGCGCCTGCCGGTAGCACCGCGCTCGCAAAGAGTGCAGCGAGAATGCCCACGAAGAACTGCCAAGGCCGCGCGTCCGCGGTCGCGTGCGACCAGAACGCAAGCGCCGCCAAGGTGGTGAGTCCGACGCCGCCGAACACGGCCGGGAGCGCGCCCGTCAGCGGATCGCTCGAGAGACTTGCCGACCCAACGGCGAAGGCGCCATCCGACGAGGTCGGAGCCGCGCCTACGCCCGGAGCCGCCGGCACCGCGGATGGCCGGCGCGCGGGGTCTCGCTTCGCGTCGGCCGGCTTCGTCTCGAGCTTGTTCGCGTTACCGCCCTTCGCGTCGGGCTTCTTCGACTGCGAGGGGTGGGCGGATACGCTGGGAAGCCGCGCGCGAGGACCTGCACCCGGAGCCGCGTGCGCGATTCCGATACCGTCCAAGAGCGCGTGACGCCCGATTTCTTCGAGCATCGCATCGATGTCTGGGTACCGCACGCCCGGGTCGCGGGCCGTGGCACGACGCACGATCCGAACGAGCCCAGGAGGACCTTCACGAAGCCGCTCGAGGCGCGGAACCTCTTCGTCTGGCTCATCGGCCTCTTCTTCGGCGATGATGAAGTAGAGCAGTCGCCCGAAACTGAACACGTCCGAGCGGGCGTCCGCATTGGCGCCTTGACGCACTTCGCGCGCGGCGTACGCCCAGTATTCGTGGCGTGTCTCGGCCGTCCCGGGAAACGAGTCTTCGATGTCGATGGCACCAATGTCCGAGAGGACGGGCATGAACTGCTCGTCGAGAAGGATGTTTTGCGGGCGAATGCAGCCGTGAAAAAGCCCTGCGCGATGCATCTCACCCAGCACGACCCCGATCCGCACGACGAACGCGAGCCGCTGGACGAAGTCCCATCCGAGCACGGGGATGTCCGCCATCGTTCCGGACGCGGCGACGTCAGCCACGTAGACATCGGCTCCGGGCACGACGGCCGTGACCGCCGTGATGCCGGCGATGAACTGGTCACGTCTCATCGCCGCGAGTCGGCCCGCCGCCTTGAGGAAACAGCCGCGCTCGCGCTCCGTTGCGCCCGGTAGCACCGCATGGACGGTAACCGCGCTGCCGCCGGTGCGTTGCCCGCGCCAACATGCGATCTTTTCGCCTCGCTCGATCGGCTCGACGAGGCGCACGCCCGCGATGCTCGCCCCCGCGCGCAGCTCGAACTGCTCGGGCTCGACGACGACGTCAAACCCATCGTCGTCGTTGCCGCGCCGCGTGCGCTTTTTATTGCTGGGACCCGCTGCCACTCGCGCTCACTCTCCACTGCTCACTGCACCGGGGCACCCGGGGCACAAAGTCACTGCACCGGGACACCCGGGGCACAAAGTCACTGCACCGGGACACCCGGGGCACAAAGTCACTGCCCCGGGACACCCGGGGCACAAAGTCACTGCACCGGTGCACCCGGGACACAGAGCCCCGCGAGACACCCAATTCCGGCCGCGCAATCGGTCGCCGCGTTCGCACACGGAAACGCGCAGCGCTGGGTCGCGACATTGCACTTGTGCGTGCCACAGGTGAAGTCGGTCTGGCACGGCAACGCGATCGGATTCGGCGCGGCAGTCGGCGCCGGGGCGGTCGCGGCGGGCTGGCCGTAACCAGGCTGCCCCGCAGGCGGCTGGCCATAACCGGGCTGGCCCGCAGGCGGCTGGCCATAACCGGGCTGGCCATAACCGGGCTGGCCCGCAGGCGGCTGGCCATAACCGGGCTGGCCATAACCGGGCTGGCCATAACCGGGTTGGCCTGCGCCGGGTTGGCCCGCGCCGGGTTGGCCATAAATCGGGTTGCCGGCGGCGTCGGTGGCAGGGATCGCGTTGTCCGGCGTGGCCGGGTCGCGGTCGCACGCGCTCGCGCTGATGGTGAGCAAGCCGAGAACGAGAAGGGAGCGCGGAAGCGTGGTGGTGAGGTTCACGGGGCCGCATGGTAGCGACCTGCGTCGCGGACTCAATCTCCAAATCAGCGGCTCCAAATCACCACCAAGTCACGGAGGCATTTCGCCAACGGCTCCGCGCTCGATGCACGCCATCGTGCACGCGGTGTGCACGCGGTGTGCACGCGGCGCTCCGTTGACGAATGCGCGCGCCACAATCGTGAGTCACGGCGTGGGTCGCTCCGCGGCAGGCCTCACATCCGCGCAGCATCGAAAGCCGACCTCGTAGCCGTAGTCGCTCTCCTTGTGAAATCCCACGGTCGGGCGGCAGCGGCCGCGCACGGGTCCCCACCAGCCACCCTTGAGTCCGCTGCGATTCGGCGGCTCTTCGTTCGGGCGTTCGACCCACTCGTTGGCGTTGCCGTTCATGTCGTGCACTCCGAAGGGCGAGACGCACTCGGGCCGCGAGCCCGCCGGTTCACGTTGGTCGAGCCGCGCGAACTCTGCCTTGCATCCCTCGTCGCGGGCGCAACTTTCGGCGCGTTTCAGGGCCTTTTCGCGCTTTCGATACGGCTTGTCGATGTTGCATTTCGTCGCGTCGCGCTCGTAGCCGTAGGTGTAAGGCAGCATCGCTTCGCCCTCGCACGCAAGGTCGAACTCATCGACCATGCAGAGCCGCTTGCCCACGGACGCGCACTGGCTCTTCGCGTCGTGCCAGCTCACGAGCAGACTCGGCAGCGCGCCCTTTTCGTTGGGCCACTCGTAGCGATCGATGCAGTAGCGCTTGTGCCGGCGCTTCTTCGACACGCAGCGGCTCGGCGCCTCGTACGCAAGGCACCGCTCGCTCGCCGTGGTCGTCTCTTTCTCGCCCTTCGCCGTGAGCTTGCCGAGCCGCTCCGCCGCGCGCGTCCATTCGCGATGGTGCTCGCGACACGACTGCATCACGTCCGGGCAATAGTCGCCCTCGATGAGCACCATGTCTGCGGCGCACGCTGCGGTCGAACGAGCGGGCTCGCCAGGTGGCGCGACGACAGCGTCGGCCGATGCGGTCGCAGGCGCCTCACCCCATTCGGCCGAGCCGCTCGGACTTGGAGCCGGCCCGACCGCTGAACTGCCGGATTTTCCGGCCTCGTTCGCAGGACGAGCCTCGCTCGCAGGACCGGCCTCGTTCGCAGGGTCGGCCTCGCTCGAAGCCCGCGCTGCCGCACTCTCCCCGTCGCGAGAGCCGGCCGTGCATGCCATCACCAACAATGCCAGCACCAGCGAAGACAGCATCAGCCGTGACAGCAGCAGCCACGACCGCACCAGCCGCGACAGCACGGCGGCTACGCGGCGAAGGCCGCACGAACGACCCGAGCTCACCAGGGGTTGGACTTTTGCGCCGCGCGGGCGAACTCGACCGTACGGCGGCCGATGTATTCTTCGACGTCGCGCGGCGCGATGTGCCGGTCCTTGCCGAAATCGAAATCACGCGGTCGCGTCTCCCCGAACGTGACACGAAGCAGCGCATCGCCGGCTTCTACCGCCACGCGCAGCGATTGGCCGTGGAGCGACAACTCGGCAGCGCTCGCGCTCTCGCTGAACGCGCAGGGCTGCGCCTTATCCGTGAGCTTCTCGCTCGCGAAACGCATGCCCGCGATCGCCATTCCGAGCGCCTCTTTCGCGATCTTGAGCGCCTCCTCGAGCCGCTTTTTCTTGCGGTCGTTCTCCTCCAAGTCGCGCTCGTTTTTCGACTTGATGGCTTCTTCTAGCTCGTCGCGCCAGGTCGTCATGTTTGCTCCCACTACTGTCCGTTCCATTGCAGCGAGGTTCTCGCAGCGGCACCGTCGTTGGGCGTTACTTCGAGGCCTCGTCTTTGTTCGCGCCCGCGATGCTCTTGATCTGATCTCCCGCGCTCGTCGCTGGATTCAAGAGCTGGTGAAACGCCTTTTCCGCGAGCTCGCCGGTCTCGCCCGGCTCATCTTTCAGCGCCATCAGCGTGCCCTGCGCGCCCATGAATTTGAGCGTTCGCATCGCGCTGCGCCTGGCCTCCGGCGGACCGGACTTGGCCGCAAGGTAGAGCCGATGGCGCAAGACCACGCGCGTCTCGGAGTGCGGTCCATTGTCGAAATCGAGGTTGTCGAACTGCCGCCGCAAGAGCTGCCGCGCCCACTCTTGGGGAGCGCCGCCGAGCTTCACGCGGTGCAGGGCCTCTGCGTTCTCGACCCAGCGGTAGAGGTTGCCGCGGTCGAGGTCCCGATCCGACCAGTAGCCGAATGCCCGAAAATAGCTGTCTTTCAGCGATTCGAGCGCCATCTGGCTGTCCGGCCGCGCGTAGCTCGCGACCGCACGCGCAGCCTGATCGGTGTTGCCGCCGAGGATGAGCGCGAGCGCCGCCGCGTTACGCAGCTCGTTGTCGTCGAGCATCTTGAACAGCTTCTCGGCCGCGGCCGGATGGTCCTTCAACCCAGCGGCACCGATGGCCCACCCGATCACCGTCCGCACGACGACGTCGAGCTTCGGATCGAGCAGCTCCACCATCATCGGCACAGCCGCGCTCGCCGGATTGCGCGTCAACGTGACGGCGTAGCAAGCGCCGATGAACTGGTCCTTCGGCTCTTTGTTTGCCGCAAATTTGCCGACTTTTTCGGCCACTTTCTTCATCGTGTCGTTGTCGGCGACGAAGCCCAGCGCCGCGCACGCTTCTTCCCGAGCCTCCTCGTGCCAGAGCCGGTCCTCGATGAACTCCATCAGCTTCGCGGGCACTTCTTTGCCGGCGTCGGGGCCCCACTGCGACAGGCCTTGCGAGGCGCCGACGGTCACGCCACGGAGCACCATGCCGAGCATCGCGAGACCGGCGCCCTCGAGGCCAGCCTGCGTGATGTCCATCTTGCCGTCCTTCTTGCGGCCGAACTGGTCGAGCAATTTGCTCTTGCTCGGCTCGTCACGCATCCAGCCGATGTAGCGCAGCGCGCTGTGAGCGGTCTCCCACGCCGAAGGCATCGGTGGCTGCCCGCCTTCGGGCGGAAGTTTGTCCGTCGGGAACGCCCATTTTCGCAGCGGCTCGAGCACCGCCTTCGATTTCACCGCCGCGAGGAAACGAAGCCCGTTTGCGTGTGGCTGGGGCCGGTCCGTGGACCACTGCATCACGGCGGCCTCGGCGTATCCGCGCAGCTCTGCGGACTTGTCCGGCGCCAGCACCGCGAGATCGGCGAGCATGCGCGCGGCCACGGTTCGCTGCTCATCGCCGCGGCTGAGGTGCCCGCCCTTGTTCGACTCCCAGAACTTGGAGCTGTTGTAGAGCTTCTCTGGCGCGATGATCATGCGCGGCCCGAGGTATTTCGCGCCACGTGCGTCGCCGATCTCTGCGAGCGCGATGCCGGCCTCGGCCTTCCAGTGTTCGGACGGCTTGGCGCGCTCGAGCCACGACACGAGTGCGTCTCCGGCGCGCGGATCCGCGAGCAGATGGATGAGCTCGAAGAGCTGCTTGTGCTGAAACCAATTTCGCTGCTCGGGCTCTGGGACGACCGTGTCGAGCGCGAGGACCAGGCCCACGCCGCCGATGCCGTCGCGCAGCGCCTCGAGAAACTTCTGGCGGCTGTCCTGATCCGCCTTGGACAGCGCCGCTACCAGCGGTCCACGCGCCTTCTCGTCCGCGATCCGACCAAGCCCGCTCGCCGCCTCACGCGCGACCGCGACGTCCGTGTCCGCCACGAGCTTGATGAGCACGTCCGTGTGCTTCTTGTCGGGCTTCTCGCTCAGGATGATCGCCACCAGCTGCCTCACCGCTGCGCTCGGATCGTCCGCGCGCGTGGCAAGCTCGTCCACGCTGACGAGCCTCGCGAGCTTCATCGGATCGAAGGCGCGACCGCCCTCGAGCCTCTCGACGTTGGTGAGCTCGCCGCTCCGGTAGAGGTCGAGCGCGGCGCCGAAGATCTTGGTATCCCCGAGGGCCACGAGCGACCACGTGATCTGCGGCTTGTCCGCAGCATCGGCGTTCTCGAGCGCCTTCGAGAGCGCGGGGATCGCCGTCGCCGCGGGCTTTCCGTAATGGGCCAGCGCCTGCGCCGCCGTGCCTCGCACTTTATGGCTAGGTGTTGCGAGTGCGAGGGTCGCGAGGCTGATTCCCTCCGAATCGCCAAGCAACGCAAGCTGCCTCAACGATTCTTCGCGGAGCTCATCGTCGCCGCCGGTAGCGCCCGCCCAGCCACGCCAGCGCGGAAGCTGGTCCTTCTCGGGCAAGACGAAGGTGTTCTTTTGCTCGTCGACCCGTTGTTCGACGGACATTTTTTGTCCGCTGGTCTTGAGGCCCATCAAGATGGCACCGGCACCGAGCGCCACGATCCCGAGCCCCACGACGATGGCGATCGGGCTCACGCGCCGCGGCTTCATCTCGGACGGATCGAGCTCCAAATTCGTCATCGCTCTTCTCATTGCGACGGCCAGACCCAGCACTCCATCGCGCAGGGCGGCACCGCGGCGCGCACCATAGTGCCGAGGACAGATCGAATCGAGACCCAAGTAACAGAGCGTTCTTCAGGAACAGAGCGTTCGTCAGGAACAGAGCGTTCGTCAGGAACAGAGCGTTCTTCAGGTTCCGCGGACGAGCGCATGGAACGGCACCCACTGCTGCGCGCCGCCCTCGAAGCTGACCAACACGTGTCCTTCATGCTCTTGCACCGCCACGCCGGGGTAGCGATTGCCGTCCGGCCAAAGAACGAAGAGCGCCGCGCCCGGAGCCCAGGCCGAAGATTCTTCAGCGACGAGGAACTCGGCGTCAGCACACGTCTCGGGCGCCTCGATGCTGGCTCCGCTGGGCGCGCCCACGCTGGGGAGCGGCAGCACCACCGCGCGTGCTCGCTCGCCGCTGGCCTCGAGCGTGCGGGCCGGCGCCCCCGCTTGCAAGCGCGCCGCTTCGGCCTCGACGAGCTGAAAATGGCTCGCGAAGGAGCGCTCCGGCTCCGTCAACAGACGTGCCTGCCACAGCGCAAAAGCGCGGGTGTACTCCGCCATCGAGAGCCCCGCTTGCCCGAGCGCCATCTCGCAGCCCAGCGTGCGGACCAGGGCGCTCATGTGTACGAAATCTTCGTAGCTCACGAGCGCGCGCGGCTCGGCGAGGTGCTCGAGCAGAGTGCCACAGACGGGGGCGTACGCATCCACACCGCGATGTGACGTCGACTCCGAGTCCGCGTAAAGCGCTGCGCGCAGCTCGCCATCGACCGTGCTTCGAACGAACGGCCACCAACGACGAGCCTCGCGCGGGCCAAGGACGGCGACGCGCAAGTCGAGTATGGAGCGCGGGCGATGGACTTCGAGCTGACCGAGGAGCAGAGCCTCATTCGCCAGATCGCCCGGGATTTCGCCACGCGCGAGATCGAGCCCATCGCCGGCGAGCTCGACAAAAAGGCGCGCTGGCCGACTGAGATCGTCCTCAGGATGGCGGAGCTCGGATTTCTCGGGATGGTGATCCCGACCGAGTACGGCGGCGCAGGCCTCGACGCCGTGAGCTACGTGCTCGCGATGGAAGAGGTGAGCCGCGCGTGCGCGAGCTCGGGCGTCATCATGAGCGTGAACAACTCGCTCTTCTGCGATCCGCTCTTCAAGTACGGCAGCGAATGGCAGAAGCGCGAGATCCTGGCGCCCACCGCGTCGGGCATGATCCTCGGCGCCTTCGGGCTCACCGAGCCAAGCAGCGGCTCCGACGCCCAATCGATGCAGACCGTGGCCGAGCGGCAGACCGACGGCTCGTACCTTCTCAACGGCTCGAAGAATTTCATCACCGTCGGCCCGGAGGCCGAGCACGTCGTCGTCTTCGCGATCAGTTCGCGGCAAGGCAATCGCCCGTCGATCACGGCCCTGGTCGTGAAAAAGGGCCAGCCGGGCTACCTGCAGTCGCCGCACGACGACAAGCTCGGCATCAAGGCCGCGCACTCGTGCACGATCTATTTCGACAACGTGCGCGTCCTGCCTGAGTACGTGCTTGGCACCGACGGGCAGGGCTTCAAGATCGCGATGAGCACGCTCGACGGCGGCCGCATCGGCATCGCCTCACAAGCCCTCGGCATCGCGCGCGCCGCGCTCGAGAAGGCCATCGCGTATGCCAAAGAGCGCAAGAGCTTTGGCCAACCGATCGCCAGCTACCAGGCGATTCAATGGATGATCGCCGACAGCGAGGTCGAGCTTGATGCGGCGCGGCTCCTCACCCTGCGCGCGGCGCGGCTGAAGGACCGCGGCGTCCGTCACGCTGCCGAGAGCGCGATGGCGAAACTCTACGCCTCCGAGATGTCCACGCGCGTGACGCACCGGTGCTTGCAAGTGTTCGGCGGCTATGGCTACACGGCCGAGTACGGCATGGAGCGACACTATCGCGACGCGCGGATCACCGAGATTTACGAGGGAACGAGCGAAATCCAGCGCATCGTGATCGCCAAGAGCGCGCTCGGCTAATGGCCAATCGGCTCATCGCCATTGCAATTGCGGCCAATCGGCTCATCGCCATTGGCGTTGCGGCGCTCTTCGTGTGCGCGTGTGGTTCGGCGCCGCCGCCTCCGCGGGAGCGGACGTCGACGGATGCGCGCCATGGTCGCTCGACGCCCGATGCGGAGAGCGCGACCATCGACGCCGAGATTGGCGGACTCGACGAAGACGCCGTTCAGCAGGTCTTCGCGAAGGCTGGCCCGGCCATCGGCGAGTGCATCGGCCGCGGAGCCGAGCGGCTGAGATTTCTCGCGGGCGAGCTCAAGGTCGCGCTGAAGATCGCAGCCGACGGCTCGGTGAAGGAGGGGCTCGTCACGCGCTCGAGCTACGGCGATCGCGCGACCGAGAAGTGTATCCTCGCTTCGCTCACGACGCGCCGGTGGCCAAAGCCGGTGGGCGGGCGCACGGGGCTCACGACGCACACGCTCGACAGCGCCCCGAGTGGAGCGGCGGCGACCGTGCAAGACGCCTTTAGGCTCGGCCCTTCGCTCGAAAAACTGCTCGCCGCGCTCGACACCTGCAAGGGCGCGGCGACGAGCGCGAAGCTGACGGTGACCGTCTACGTCGATGAGAACGGCAAGCCACTGTCGGCCGGTGCAGCCGCATCGGACGGTACGCTCATCGAGGCGCTCGACTGCGCCGTCGAGGCCGCGCTCGCGCTCGAATACGCCGCCCCCGCGCTGGCACCCGCGAAGACCGCGGTCACACGCTGAGCGTCACGCGCCGAGCGTCACCGAGTCGCGGCGAGCGTCGCCGAGTCGCCCCGGCCCTCACCCGAGCGACGCGCGGGCGATGACGATGCGTTGGATTTCGCTCGTGCCCTCGTAGATGCGCGTGACCCGAACGTCGCGGAGGTGGCGCTCGACCGGAAACTCTTTCACGTAACCGTAGCCGCCGTGAATTTGCAGCGCGCGATCGCACACTCGCCACGCCGCCTCGCTCGCGAAGAGCTTGGCGATGGCCGCCTCGCGGGTGAAACGCACGCCGCCGCGCTCTTTCATGGAAGCTGCCCGCAGGGTGAGCAGGCGCGCCGCCTCGAGCTCGACCTTGCTGTCGGCGATCATCCATTGGATCGCTTGAAACTCGGCGATCGCCTGGCCGAATTGCTTGCGCTCTTTCGCGTATGCGATCGCGGCTTCGAGCGCGGCGGTGCCGATGCCGATCGCCTGCGAGGCGATGCCGATGCGGCCGCCGTCGAGCGCCATCATCGCGATCTTGAAGCCGCCGCCGACCTCGCCGAGCAGGGCCTCGTCGGGGAGCACGCAATCGGTGAACGACAGCGACACGGTCTCGCTCGCGCAGAGACCCAGCTTCTCTTCGTGCCGGCCGGTCTCGAGTCCGGGCGTGTTCTGCTCGACCAAGAAACACGAGAGGCCCTTGCTACCGAGCCGTGCCTCTGCGCTGTCGGTGCGCGCCCACACGACCACCACGCCGGCGCGACTGCCGCTCGTGATCCACTGCTTCTGTCCGTTGAGGAGCCAGCCGCGATCCGAGCGCGTCGCCGTCGTCGTCATGCCACCCGGATCGCTGCCCGCGCCGGGCTCGCTCAACGCGAAGGCCCCCGCGACGTACTCGCCGCTCGTCAAGCGCGGAACGTAGGTGCGCCGCTGCCCCTCGGAGCCGAAGCGCGCGATCGCTTCCCCGACCATGTTCGTCACGCCCATCGTCACCGCCGTCGACGCACAACCGCGCGCGACTTCCATCATCGCGAGCGCGTACGCGACCGCCCCCGCCTCTGCCCCGCCGAGCTCCGCTGGGATGTTCACGCCCATCATGCCGAGCGCCGCGAGACCCGCCAACTCCGCGCTCGGGAAGCGCGCCTGCCGGTCGAGCAGCGCCGCCGCCGGACGCACGGCACGCTCGACATAGTCGCGCGCGGTCGTGACGATGAGATGTTGGGTCTCGGTGAGCTCGAAGTCCATCGCGCTCGGCCTATGCCACAGCCTGAAAAAGTCCGCATGCGCGATCGTCGTTTGCTAAACATCGCTCGTGGCGAGATCTTCGGACGGCGAGACCCCGTGGGCCGCCCGCCATCGCAAGCTCGCCCGCGCCACCTTCGCAACACTCGGCCTCTCCGTCGCGTGCAAGGCGGGAGAGACCGCGACCTCGATTGCGACCACGCCATCCGCGGTGCCGTTGGCCCGGAGCAGCGTCGAAGCGTCCGCCCGATCCGCCGACTCGGGGGCCATCGCCGCGAATCAGAATGTAGATTCTAGTTTGCCGGCTGCCGCTGCTGCTTCTGCTGCGGAGGCGCCGACGGCATGGCCGGCCGAGCGATTCGCGCGTGCCCTGCCGGGTGATCGCGTCACCAGCAAGGTGCGTCACCTGTGGATCCGTCCGAGCGCGCACCATCGCAGCGGGTGGCTTGGCTACCTCTCGTTCGGGGACTCGGTGCGGTTGCGCGGTGGCGATCGCGGCATGGCGGACGCGGGCCCGGGCTTCGGCGCGGGCTGCCAGCGCTGGTACGCGATCGAGCCGCGCGGCTTCGTCTGCACCGGGACCGAGGCCAGCCTCGATGCGAGCGAGCCCGGGGTCGCCGCGGTCCGGCACCGGAAGGCGAAGCCGCTCTCCGCGTGGCCGTACCACTACGGCGAGTCGCTCGGAACGCCGGTTTTTGCGGCACTTCCAGCACCAGGCGCGCAACGCTTGGGTTCCGGACGACAAGTCGTCATCGGCTCCACGATCGCGTGGGTCGATGAACACGAGGTCGGGAGCGACACCTTCCTCGGCACCTGGGATGGCGCCTTCGTCCCGCGCGATCGCGTGCGGCCGTACCCCGAGTCGCAGTTTCGTGGGGTCGTGCTCGGTGGCGGAGTCGAGCTGCCGCTCGCGTTCTTTCGACGCGAAGGCGGTGGCGCGCGCTATCAGAAGGACGAGCGCGGCGCCTTCATCGCGCGTGCAAGCGTGTGGCCGCGGCTGTCCTGGGTAGCGCTCACGGGGCGCAGCGAAGTTTCCTTGGGCGAGACATTTCACGAGGTCAGAGTCGCGGGCGTTCACGACCCGGCGGGCGCGGTCGCGGTCGCGGGTTTTTGCCGTGGGCGCGACGTCGCCATTGCGCGACGCACGAGCGAGCTGCCCCCGACGATCGCGATGCGCGCGACGGCTGTGGACCGGGGCCGCCTGAGCTGGCTCGACCTCCACATCGACGAAGGGACCTTGGTCGCGTACGAGCACGAGGTCCCCGTGTACGCGACTTTGCTCTCGCCCGGACGTGGTGGCGCTCCGCGGCCTGGGGTCCCGCCGCTCGATACCGCGTCGACACCGCTCGGAACTTTCGATGTGCTTGGTAAATTCTCCACCGTGACGATGACGAGCAGCACGGTGGCGACGCTGGTGCATGCCGAGGTGCAGTACGCGCAGAACTTCGGCGGTCCGTACTCGTTGCACGGCGCGTATTGGCATGACCGCTTCGGTGAGAAGAAGAGCGGCGGCTGCGTGAACCTCGCCCCGATCGATGCGCTGCGCATGTTCGCGTGGACCGATCCGCCCGCGCCCGAGGGCTGGCACGGCATGCGCAGTCTCGGGCTCGGCGGCGAACGCACGGTGCTCTGGCTACGACGCTGAGCGGGAGTGCATTCGCGAGAGCGATTCGCAAGCCGATTCGCGAGCGACGGAAAGCCGTGACATCGACGCTGCCGTGCACGATGCTCGCGCGCTTCCTGGGGGGTTCGCGGATGCAGTACCAGGATGGCCACCGAATCATCGCGCACTAGGCTCGTCAGCAGCCTGACGACGATTCGGCCCGGGCCCGGCGCGGCACAGCAACTCGTGCGAGCAATCACCCACGCGGACGAAGACCTTGGCCCCGTGTGCAGCGCGCTCGCGTCCGATCCGGCGCTGGCGGCCGAGGCGCTGCGGCTCGCGAACAGCCCGGCCTTCCGCCGCACGGAGCCTGTTGTCGAGCTGAGCCGCGCGGCCACGCTGCTCGGTCTCAAGCATCTGCGCGATCTCGGCACGACGATGGCAGCGCTCGGCGCGTCTCCGAACACGAGCGCGCGGGATCACGATTTGCGCGCTGCCTCGATCATCGCGTCGGCGCTGGCACCGCTCGTCGCGAGCCGCTATCCCGACGTCGACAAGCACGCCGCGATCGTGGCCAGTTTGGTGGGCGAGGTCGGCGCGCTCGCGTGTCTCATGGTCGATCCTGCGTACGGTGCGAAGCTCGATCGCTCGTGGCGCGACGGTGCCGAGCGCGAGGACGTCGAACGCGCGCGCTTCGGCGCTACGACATGGGAGCTTGGCGCGGCCCTGCTGGAGCGAAATCACCTGCCGCCCGAGATCGCCAACGCCGTCCGTAGTCCGAGCGATCTGCGCTACACCGACGCCACGATGTTGGCGCGCGTCACCGTGCTGGCGCGTACCGTGGCCCCGCAGCTCCACGCACGCGAGATCCAGTCTTACGAGCTCGAGCCGTGGCTCGCCGACGCCGCCGAGCGCGCCGGATTGCCCGACCTCGACGCGGCAGAGCTCCTCGAACTATGTCACTGGGCCACCGAGAGCGCGGGGTTCATCACCGGCGCGCCCGTGTGAGCGAATCGCCGCAATTCCCGGCTCTGCGCGCATTCAAGCCCGGTCGCTGCGGTCCTTCGCCACGCCGGCATTTTCCCGCTCGCTAGCCCAGCGCCCATAGCCGCACTGCGCGCGTGATCGCGAGGGCGAACTGCGACCGCTCACCGAGCAGGCTGACGACGAGCGTGCCGGCCTCGCGGATGTCGAAAAAATAGCCGGGATGAACGACGGCGAAGGCCTCGTCGATGGTGCGCGCGACCCACTCGTCGTCCGTTCGCGTTCGCGGCACTTCGATGAGCACGTACCACCCGCCCTCGACCGGAAGCCGGCGCACGGGGCACGCGCCACCGATGGTCGCGATGGCCGCGTCGAGCGCCGCAAGATTCTCCGCGAGCCGCGCGCGCACCTCCGTCTGAAGCGCAACCGAGCGCTCCAAGATCGCCGGCAAAGCGACCTGCACGGGCGTGGCGACCGAGAGGAAACTGTCGGCCAAGAGCTCGAGCCTTGCGCGCGCCTCGTCCATGTTCGCGCCCGCCAAGACGAGCCACCCGAGCTTGAGGTGCGGCGCCAGCGCCACCTTCGAGAGACCGCTCAACACGAAGGTCGGCGCGCCCTCCGTGGCCGCGAAGGTCGGCAGGCGATCGTCCGCGAGCGGCGCGTGGGCGTAGTCCGCGAACACCTCATCGACGACGAGCGCGAGGTCTCGAGCCCGCGCGATGGCGCTGAGACCGAGAGCCTCGTCCTTATGCGTGAAGGCGCCGCTTGGATTGCCGGGATGGACGACGATGATCGCCCGCGCGCGTGGCTCACGATCGAGCGTGCGCTCGAGCTCGCCGAAATCGATGCGCCAACGATCGTCCCGCACCAGCGGATACGAAACGAGCCGAACGTCCGAGAATTCCGCGAGAAACGGGAGCAGCGGATACGCCGGCGCCGGCACGAGGACGATGTCGCCCGGATCGCACAAGAGCTTGAAGAGCCACGAGTACGACTCGCTCGTGCTCGCGCTCAAGACGATGTTGTGCGGCTCGACGATGACGCCGCGCGCGCGGTAATAGCCACTGACGGCCCGCCGCGCCTCGAGCATCCCGCACGCCGTGGGCGAGTAAATTCCACCGCGCGGATCGGCGCAGAGCTCGTGCAGCTGGGGGTCGCCGAGGCCCACACGGGTCGGGTTACTCTCGGTCAGATCGACGAGCGCGAGTCCGCGACGCTCGGCCTCCAACAGCTTCGCCGAGAGCGCGTTCTGCTCGCGGTTCTGCTCGGTTCGCCGTGAAAATCGCATCGATCGTGCTCTCGTTCCGCGCAGCTGTGTAATGGCTCAACGGCTCAACGGCTCAGCGGCTCAACGGCTCAACGGCTCAGCGGCTCAACGGCTCAACGGCTCAACGGCTCAACGGCTCAACGGCTCAGCCGCGCCGAGGACACATCCACGCACGTCGCTGAGCGTGTCGATGCGTGTGTCCGCGCAGCACGACTACGGGCAGCTCACCGAATTGACCGCGCTCTTCGAGCCTTCCGAGACGGTGACGTAGCCGTCTCCGGTGCGGCTCCAACTGACGGCCTCACCCTGCTTCTCTGCGGCCACGGGCACGCTGCATGGCGGCAGGGCGAGCGCCGCGGCGACGTCGTTCGACGCGAGCGGATAGTAGAAGAGACTCGAGTACGTCCGCATCAGGATCCCCGTGCCGCTTGGGTGCACGTCGCCGGCGGTGAATTGCGGCAACCCAGAGGGCGGCTTCACGGTGCCGAGTTTGTCGAGAACCACGCTTTTACCGGGCCCGGCCGATGCCGGCACGCGATACACGGTGGCGCTGCCAAAGCTCACTTTGGTGACGAGCCACAGCTCACCGGATTTGGGATGCGCGAGCAGCGTCTCGCAGTTGTGGCTGCCGTCCGGATACACGAACTCGAGCGCCTCGCCCGTGACCTGATGCTCACCCGGCGTGAGGCGGGCGGGCTCGGGCACGCGGTAGATGGTGTAGCTCGAGCGCGCCTCGAGGTTGTCGCCCACGTCGCCGAAGTAGAGGCAGCGGCCCTTGTCACACGGCCCCGCCGCCATCGCCTCCCAGTCGATCGCGGTCGCGCCACCGACGACGTACGAGCCGTGATCCGAGCCGTCGAGTCCCACGGCGAAGAAGCGCGCGGTGTCGCCCGAGTCGTTGTGCACGTAGTACCTGTCGTCGTGGAGTGCGCTCGCCACCAGGCCGGACACCTCCGTGATCGCGGAGGCGGCGATGGTCCCCTTCGACACCGGCATCGCGCATGCGCTGCATGGGTCGCCTCCGCCCGAGCCGCTCGCTGCGCCCGTGCTCGTACTGCTCGAGCTCACCGTCGCCGCGCCTGAGTTCGTGCCGTTGGCAGCGCCCGAGCCGCTGCCCGTGCTCGCGACCTCGGCGTGATGCGCGCCACCGGTGCCGCCGCTGGAGCCCGCGGCCGCGCTGCCGTCCGCCTGGTTGTCCTCGCTGCACCGAAGCGTCGAAAGGCCGGAAATTGCGCCGAATGCGGCGATCGCGCCCCATGAACAACGCGAGCCGCGCGAGCCGAATGAGCCGAGCGAGCCGCGCGAGCCGAATGAGCCGAGCGAGCCGTGCGAGCCGAATGAGCCGTGGCTCCTGCGAGAGTGCATCGGCGGCTCCCTATCACGTCGGCAGGTCCGAGTCGAAACGCCATGGCCCCGGCACGGTCGGCTTCACGAGCGCGCGCGCAAGCTCACGCAGATAGCGCTCTCGCGGCCAAAACTCCGCGCCGAATCGCTCCAGATGCGCCGTATGAACCTGGGCATCGACGAGCTCGACACCCCAGCGCGCGAGCTGCTGCACGAGGGTCACGAAGCCAACCTTCGAGGCGTCGGGCCGGTGCGCGAACATCGACTCGCCGAAATACGCGCCGCCGAGCGACAAGCCGTAGAGCCCGCCGACGAGCTCTGCGCCGTGCCACACCTCAACCGAGTGCGCGAAGCCGAGCGCGAACATGCGCGCATAGGCCTCGCACATCGCGTTCGTGATCCAGGTGCCGCGCTGGCCGGGGCGCGGGGCGAGCGCACACTCTTCGATGACGCGCTCAAACGCGGTATCGAGCGTGACCGTGAAGGCGCGCTGGTTCACGACGCGCCGCAAGCTCTTGGGGACGTGGAGCGCGTGGGTCGCGAGCACGAAGCGCGGATCGGGGCTGTGCCACAAGAGCGGAAATCCCTCCTCGACCGGCCACGGAAAAATGCCGCTGCGATAGGCCAAGAGCAGCCGCTCGGGCTCGAGATCCCCGCCGATCGCGAGCAGCCCGTCTGGGTCGGCGCGCTCGACCGGTGGAAACGCGATGCGCTGATTGAGCCGGGTGATTGCCATCCGCGAGCGAGATCTAACCGAGCGCGCGAGTCGGTTCAAACATGCGGTGCTGCGGTGCTGCGCCCTCGCGATCGCCGTAGCAGCCGCCCGAGGCTGGGCGCATGCTGTCGGCCATGGTGAAGGTGGAGCTCTTCGGCGTCGCGCGCGTGCGTGCCGGAGCCAGCGAGATCGAGGTCGAAGCGGCCACGCTGGGAGAGGCGTTCGTTCAGCTCGCGGCGCGGTTTCCGGCGCTCGTCCCGTCCGTGCTCGAGGGCGGTAGACTCGCGGCCACGTTCGCGGTGGCGCTCAACGGCCAGACCTTCACCGCCGATGCCGAGTTGCAGCTCGCCGATGGCGACACGCTCGTCGTCATCTCCGCAAACGCCGGCGGCTGACGGCGTCCGCGTTCATCGGACACTCCAACCCTCGGACACCTCAGCGATGCACACGACCTCGGGCGCGAGCCTCGGCGGCTACTTTGGGCGCTACCTTCGCGTCGACGTCGGCAGCGGCGCGAGCGAGGTGCGCGCGATCTCCGAAGAGTGGCTCGTGCACTTCATCGGCGGCGTCGGACTCGGCACCGCGATCCTCATGCTCGAGAGTCCGCCGCGCGTCGAGCCGCTCGCTCCTGAAGCGGCGATCGTCTTCGCGTTCAGCCCGCTCGTGGGCACGCCCTTCACGACCTCGGCGAAGTTCTGCGTGGTTGCAAAGTCTCCGCTCACGCAAAGAATCAACGACGCGCTCTCATCCAGCGACTTCGCGATCCGCGGAAAACGCGCGGGTTTCGACGCGATCGTGCTCGTCGGCAAGGCGAGCGTACCGAGCATCGTGCTCATCGACGAGGCCGGCGCGCAGGTCGTCCCCGCGCCGCAAGTTTGGGACACGGGCGATGCCGTCGCGACCGTCGATGCTGCCCTGTGCGCGGCACACTCGGGCTTCGCGTTCGCGGTGATCGGCACGGCGGGAGAGCGGCTCGTGCGCTACGCGGGCGTCGCCAATCAAGGGCGACACGCCGGTCGCGGTGGCCTCGGCGCCGTCCTCGGTAGCAAGCTCATCAAGGCCGTCGGAGTGCGCGGCAAGCGCCCCGTCCTGCTCCACGACCCGAGCGAGGTCGCACGTCTCGCGCACGCGCTCGCGGCAAGCTCACTCGGCCCCGCCACGGCAAAATACCGCGAGCTCGGGACGGTCGCCAACCTCGCCACCTTCAACCGACTCGCGGCGCTGCCGACGCGCAATTTTTCGGAGAGCACCTTCGAGCACGCGGAGAGTCTCACGGGCGAGACGCTGCAGCTCACGCGCGCCCAGGGCCGCGGCTCATGCCGGAGCTGCACGATCGGCTGCGAGCACTACTTCGCGACCTCGCCGAGCGCCGCGACTGCCCCGGTCAAGCTCGAGTATGAGAGTTTGTTCGCGCTCGGGCCGCTGTGCGGGATCGCGGATCCGGACGTGGTGATCGCGGCGGCGAGTCGCTGCGACGCGCTCGGGCTCGACACGGTCTCGGCCGGCGGCACGATCGCCTTCGCCATGGAGTGCAACGCCCGCGGCCTCTTCCGTGGCACGCCCTTCGAAGCGGACGCAGCAACGCTGCACTTCGGTGACGGCGCTGCGCTGCTCGCCGCGCTCGAGGGGATCGCGCATCGCTCGGGGCCGCTCTACGCGCTGCTCGCGGAGGGCACGCGCATCGCCGCCGAGCGACTTGGTCCGCCGGCTCCGTCGTTCGCGGCGCACGTGAAGGGCCTCGAGCTTCCGGGCTACGAGCCGCGGTCGCTGCAGACCATGGCGCTCGGTTTCGCCGTCGGTTCGCGCGGCGCCGACCACAACAAGAGCGGGGCCTACGAGCTCGATTTTTCCGCGCGGGTCGACAGATTTGCGCCAGCGCTCGAGGCGGCCGAGCTTGCGGTCGGGACCGAGGACCGAGCGGCGCTCCTCGACTCGCTCATCCTTTGCAAGTTTCTCCGCGGCGCGATGCCGGATCTCTTCGGCGAGGCGGCACACATGTTGACCGCGACCACGGGGCTCCGGTTCTCGGCCGCGAGCCTCCGCGAAAGCGCCGCGCGCATCGTGCTGCTCAAGCGCCTCTTCAACGAGCGCGAAGGCTGGACCCGCGCCGAAGACACCTTGCCCGAGCGCTTCTTCGCTGAGGCGCTCACGAGCGGCGTCGCCAACGGCGCCATCCTCGATCGATCGCGATTTGAGCAGCAAATCACGCGGTATTACGAGACCCGCGGCCTCGACCAAGATGGCACGGCACCCCCCGAGCTCATCGCCCGCTTCGGCCTTCGCAAGCTGATTGCGCACGCAGATTGAGGCACGCTCGCCAAGCAGTACTGCGACGGCGACGGCTCGCCGGTCAAGCGACGCCGACGGCTTGCCGCGTAGGCAACAGCACGCACTTCAACCGAAGACGCAGCCGTTGAGTTATCGTTCTTCGCACGCGCCGGGGGCTGGGTTCGGCGTCCCACATCGGAGGCCGTCCGTGGCCTCACAGATCGGAGAGACACGATGGCGACGATGGAAGTTCGATGCGGCTTGGCGCTGGTAGGCACGACGCTCGGTTGCCTGGGCGCGACGCTCGGTGGCCTGGGCGCGACGCTTGGATGCAACAGCGCGCCAGCGACGGGGAGTTCCGCCGGTGCGGGTGGCGCGACCGCGAGCGGCACCGGCACGACGAAGAGCAGCACCGCGAGCATGAGCGCGACGCAAGGCCCGGTGTCGACCACCGCGAGCAGCGTCGCGACCGGCGTTGGCGGCACGGGCGGCGCGGGCGGTGGGCGCGCGGACTGCAACCCTCCCGCCGAGCGGGGCAGCATCTATGCGCTCTTGGACGTGCCACTCGCCGCGCTCGAGCCCATCAGCATGTGCAGCTACCGGGGCGCGGTGATGATGGTGGTGAACACCGCGGCCTTGTGAGGCCACACGCCGCAAATGGCGGCCCTCCAGGTCCTGGAGGCAACGTTCGCAGCCGAGGGATTGCACGTCCTCGGATTCTTCAGCAACGACTTTGGCAATCAGGGTGGCTCGGGCGAGCAGATCGACGCCTGTAGCTCGAAGTACAAGATCACCTTCGACGAGTTCGATCTCGGACACGTGATCGATCCCGACGGGGCCGGACCGCTCGTGGCGCGCCCGGTATTTCAATGGCTCGCCGCGCAGCCGAATCCCGGCCCCGCGACAGCGCCCGAGCCGAAGTGGAACTTCGACAAGTACCTCATCGGCCGCGACGGCAAGCTCGTCGCACACTGGCCAAGCGCGACCTGGCCGGGCGACGATCCCAACAACGCGGCGGACAGCTTCGAGACCAGCCCCGTGGTCATCGCCATCAAGGCCGAGCTTGCGAAATGAGCCGGAATTTGCGCGGATCGCGGGCGGATTCGGCGTCTGTTGCCTTTGCCACGCTCAGCCTTTGCCACGCTCAGCCTTTGGCCTCGCCGATCATCAAGCCTGTGGAATATCCTTAGCGAGCTAGGAAATGTTCGATGTCCAATAACTTCGTTCGGGGTGTGTGCGCGCTTGGCTCGTTCTTCGTGGCGACATGGCTAGGTGTCGCGTGCGGCACGGCGCCGGACCCGGTGGTTGGCGGCGCGGGCGGCGCCTCGCCAGCGTGTCCGGGCGTCCTCGTCCTGTGCGGCACGAGCTGCGTCGATGCGCGCTTCGATCCGGTTCACTGCGGTGAATGCGACACGGCCTGCGCTAGCGGCGAGGTCTGCTCGGAGCGCAGCTGCGGGCTCGTGTGCACGGGCGGCACGACGCGTTGCGAAGTCCCACCCAAGTCGTCGCCGAACGACCCGCCCGTGTCCGTGTGCATCGACACCAACGTGGATGCCGATCACTGCGGCGCGTGCGGTGTCGCGTGCAGCGCGGATCAGGTCTGCAGCAACGGAAGCTGCGCCGATGACTGCAACGGCGGCACGACCGAGTGTGCCGGCGCTGACGGCGCAATCTGCGTCAACGTCGCGAAAGACTCGGCGCATTGCGGCGCGTGCGACGCGGCCTGTCCACCCGGCAAGGCTTGCGTGGCGGCCACGTGCGCGACGGTCTGCGTCGGCGGGACGACCCTCTGCAAAGCCGGCAGCGGCAGCGGCGCTGGGGGCAGTGGCGGCGGCAACGGTGCGGGCGGTGCGGACGGTGCGGACACGGACATTTGCGTCGACACGATGTCCACGACCCAACACTGCGGCGGGTGCGGAAAGGCGTGCCCCGTCGGCCAGGTTTGTCAGGGCGGTGCGTGCCTCACAGACTGCGCGGGCGGCGCGACCAAATGCCAGGACGCGAACAAGATCGACGTCTGCGTCAACACGGAGGTCCATCCGCAACATTGCGGCGATTGCACGACGGCGTGCCCCGTTGGCAATGTCTGCCAGTCCGGTGACTGCGTGACGGATTGCATGGGTGGCACGAAGAAATGCCAGGACGCGAACAACATCGACATGTGCGTCGACACCAAGCTCGACATCGCGAACTGCGGCCTCTGCGGAAAGATCTGCCTCCCCAACGAGGTCTGCTCGAAGGGACTGTGCGCGCTCAGCTGCGTGGGCGGGACGACCAAGTGCGGCGGAAAATGCGTCGATACCCAGCTCGATCCCGGCTACTGCGGCAAGTGCGAAATCGCCTGCCTCCCCAATGAGGTCTGCTCGAAGGGACTGTGCGCGCTCACCTGCGTCGGCGGCACGACCAACTGCGGCGGCAAATGCGTCGACACCAAGCTCGATGCCAATCATTGCAACGGCTGCAATAAACAGTGCATGGCGGGTGAGGTTTGCTCGGCCGGAGCTTGCAGCCTCACGTGCACGGGCGGCACCACCAAATGCGGCGGTGCCTGCGCCAACACGCAGCTCGATCCGGCCAACTGCGGCGCGTGCGGCAAGCTCTGCGGCGGCAACCAGGCGTGCGTGCTCGGGACTTGCAAGCCTCTGGGGCCGCATGCGGTACAGATTTCCACGACGCTTGAGCATGGCTGCGCACGCTTGAGCGACGGCTCAGCAAAATGCTGGGGCTACAACCTGTACGGTCAGCTCGGGCTCGGCGACAATTTCAGCCGCGGCGACGGCCCCAACGAGATGGGCGATCTGCTGCCGGCGCTCTCGCTCGGCACCGGCAAGACGGTGAAGTCGATCGCCGCTGGCGACTTTCATAGCTGCGCGCTCCTCAACGACGGCTCGGTGAAGTGCTGGGGCAACAACTTCGTCGGCCAGCTCGGCGTCGGCGATCAGTTCCAGCGTGGCGACCAACCGGCGACGATGGGCGACGCGCTCTTGGCGGTCCCGCTCGGGGGCGGCGAGACCGCTAAAGCCATCGCCGCCGGGTATGCCCACACTTGCGTGCTCTTGACCTCGGGCTCGGTGAAGTGCTGGGGCTTCAACAATTTAGGCCAGCTTGGACTCGGCGACACGGCGGCACGCGGCGACGGACCGGGCGAGATGGGCGACTCGCTCATGCCGGTATCGCTCGGCACGGGCATGACCGCGAAGGCCATCGCGGTCGGCACCTGGCACAGCTGCGCGAAGTTGGCGGACGACACGGTGAAGTGTTGGGGCAACAACCAGAACGGACAGCTCGGGCTCGCCGACATCAATGCGCGCGGCGACGCGCCGGGCGAGATGGGTGACATGCTACCCGCGATTTCGCTCGGCTCTGGCGTGACCGCGACGACGTTCACCGCCGGCCACTACAACACCTGCGCCGTCCTCGGCAATGGCTCGGTGAAGTGCTGGGGCTATAACTTTCATGGCCAGCTCGGGCTCGGCGACGTGGCCCAGCGCGGAGATGATCCGGACGAGATGGGTGACAAGCTACCCGCGATTTCGCTCGGCACTGGCGTGACCGCGACCGCAGTTGGAATCGGGCAGTTTTTCACCTGCGCGCTCTTGAGTTCGGGCTCCGTGAAGTGCTGGGGCAACAACGCCAATGGGCAACTCGGGCTCGGCAACGTGATCAATCGCGGCGACGATCCGAACGAGATGGGCGACGCTTTGCAAACCGTGTCGCTCGGCGCCGGCAAGGCCGTGAAGGCCATCACCACGGGCTCCATCCACACGTGCACGCTCCTCACGGACGATACGGTCAAGTGCTGGGGCGACAACGTGACGGGTCAGCTCGGGCTTGGCGATACGTCCCGCCGCGGCGACGGGCCCGGCGAGCTGGGCGACCTGCTACCGGTCGTGATGTTCACGGGGCAATAGCGCGCTCGGTTGCGGTGCGCCCGAGCCTGCATACGTGGCATTCTTCCACGCGATGAAGCGGCTAGAGCGGCGCGGGAACATCGACGCTCTGTCGGCGGACGCGCTTCTTGCGGTTTGTGGGATCGACGTCGCCGAGGCGCGTGAACTCGCGAGCGCGATCGCATCCGCGTGGCACGACGGCAGCACGGACTGGCACGAGTCATGGCGTCGCGTCACCCGCGTGCTTGGCCCCTGGCTCGCGTTCGACGTGCATCGGCTCGTGCATGCGTGCGCATTTGAGGGTTGGAACGAGGCCACCGATGGGCCGCCGCCGCTCTTCGTCCCCGGCGAGCGCGAGCTCACCCGCTCGAACGCCGCGACCTTGATGCACGCATTCGGAGTGGCGTCGTTCGCGGACCTCCACGCGCTCTCGGTGCGCGAGCCCGACCGCTATTGGGCGGCGCTGCTCGTGCGGCTCGGCGTCGTACCGGAGGAGGCTCCGCGCGCAGTGCTCGATATCAGCCACGGTGCCGAAGCGGCGCGCTGGTTCGCCGGAATGCGGCTCAACATCGCCGAGTGTGCGCTCGAGCGCGGCAAGGTCGTCCTTGGCCACGACGCGGCCATCCACGCCGACAGCCGCGTGGGCCATGCCGCCGCTCCGCGCATCGCCGCCGGTATGACCGCAGGTATGACCGCAGGTATGACCGCAGGTATGACCGCAGGTACGAGCGCAGGTACGAGCGCAGGTATGACCGCAGGTATGACCGCAGGTACGAGCGCAGGTACGAGCGCCGGCAGCGTCACCGAACGACCCGCCGTCGTGTTTCGCCGTGAGGGTAGGGCGCTCGAGTCTCGCTCCCTTGGCGAGCTTCGCGAGGACACTCATCGCGTCGCCGCATCGCTCGTCACCCTCGGCCTCGCCGCCGGCGACGGCATCGCCATCGACATGCCCATGACCTACGAGTCGGTGGTCATCTACCTCGGCATCGTCCGCATGGGGGGCGTCGTCGTATCGATCGCGGACAGCTTCGCGGGGCCGGAGATCGCGACTCGCCTTCGCCTCGGCGAGGCCAAGCTCGTCTTCACCGAAGACGTCATCGTGCGCGGGTCGAAGACGCTCCCGCTCTATTCACGGGTGCTCGCCGCCGAGCCTCCGCGCGCGGTCGTGCTCGCTCGTGACGGTGCGCTCGCGCTAGCACTTCGCGATGACGATCTCACGTGGCCCGACTTCCTCGCGCTCGGCACGGACCGCGATACGCCCTTCGCGCGAGCCGACGTCGAGGCCGATACCAACCTGCTGTTTTCTTCGGGCACGACGGGCGATCCGAAGGCGATCCCATGGACGCAAGTCACTCCCATCAAGGCCGCCGCCGACGCGCACGTCCATCACGACGTCCGACCGGGCGACGTCGTCTGTTGGCCCACGAATCTAGGCTGGATGATGGGGCCCTGGCTCATCTACGCAAGCCTGCTCAACGACGCGACGCTCGCTCTCTACGATGGCAGTCCGCTCGGCCGCGAGTTCGGAGAGTTCGTCGCGGACGCGCGCGTGACCTTGCTCGGGGTCGTTCCGAGCCTCGTGAAGACCTGGAAGGCGACGGACTGCATGCGGGGCCTCGACTGGTCGAGCCTGCGCGCCTTCAGCTCGACCGGGGAGGCATCGACTCCGCTCGAGATGCACTGGCTCGCGGCCAAGCACGGGTATCTGCCCATCATCGAGTACTGCGGCGGTACCGAGATCGGCGGCGGCTACCTCACCGGCAGCGTGCTCCAGCCGCAGGCGCCAAGCTGCTTCAGCACGCCGGCGATGGGCTGCGCGTTCGTCCTCCTCGATGAGGCCGGTAGCCCCGCCGACACCGGCGAGCTCGCGCTCGTCGCCCCGCTCTGCGGCAGCTCGAATCGGCTGAAGAACCGGGATCATCACGAGATTTACTTCGCGGGGATGCCGGCGGGCCCCGATGGCGAGGTGCTCCGGCGCCACGGCGACCAGATAGAGCGGCTCCCGGGCGGTTACTTCCGCGCGCTCGGACGGGTGGATGACACCATGAATCTCGGCGGCATCAAGACCAGCAGCGCCGAGCTCGAGCGCGTCTGCAATGCCGTCTCCGGCGTGTTCGAGACCGCCGCGGTCGCCGTGCCACCGGAGGGCGGCGGCCCCAGCCTGCTCGTCATTTATTGCGTCGAGGGACAGCCGGATGCGGCGAGCCCCGAGGAGCGAAAACGCCAGTTTTCTCGGGCGATCGCGGAAAATCTCAATCCACTCTTCAAGCCCCACGAGGTCATCTCGGTCCCGTCACTGCCGCGCACGGCCTCGAACAAGGTCATGCGCCGCGTGCTCCGCGCCGAGTACGAGGCCCAGCGCAAAGCAAATAGCGAATTGCCAATAGCGAATTGCCAATAGCGCAATGCCAATAGCGACTTGCCAATAGCGAATTGCCAATAGCGACTTGCCAATAGCGCAAAGCCAATAGCGACTTGCCAATAGCGTGAGCCCGCCACTCGGCCAGCGTGCGGCGCTCAGCGTGCTTGCTTGCCGCTCACTTCACCTTGGTGGCGCAGCCGAGCACGACCTTGATCTTCGCGGCGTCGTCGGCCTGGACCTTCTCGCATGCCGCGGGGCACAACACGATGGCGGTCGGCGCGTTGGGATCGTCGTAGTACCAGGCCTCTTGGCCTCCCGCGCATGCGTTCTCGCTCGCAACCTGCGTGAAGTCGACCGTCGCGCCGCCGTCGCCGGGCGTGTAGCTGAGGTTCACCTGCGCCGGATCGACCACCTGGTCCGGGTCGTCGCTTATCGGCATCGTGTACGAGCACGCGACGATGCTCTCTTGAATCGCCTTCAGCGCCAAGAGCAGCTCCGCCTCGGCGTTGCCATTGCCGATGAAGAACCCTGCGGTGGTCATGCCCGCCTTCGCGATGACGTCCATCTGCGCCTCGTTCGAGCCCTGCATCCCGACGGCGAAGGTGAGAATTTGCGCCTTGGCGTACGCGTTCTCCGCGTGCTTGGCGATCGCGTTGATGTTCTCGTTGCAGCCGTTGGGCTCGCCGTCGGTCACGAGCACGACCACCACCTTCTCGCTCGTCCCGGCTTGCGCCTGCTGCTCGATGGCCCACTCTGTCGCGCCGGCGAGCGCGGCATCCATCGGGGTTGGGCCGCCGGGAGTTTTCGCGTTGAAGAGATTCACGAGGGCCTGCTCGTGGGCCTGATCCGCGAGCGAGCCAAGGGGAGCTTGTGGCATGGCGCAAGTGGCCACGTTGCAGCTCGTGTCGCAGCCCGCGTCCGGCCAGAAGCGCAGCGCTACGTTGAGCGAGTCGGCGGCCGGATCGACGAAGAATTTCGAGAACGCGCTCTTCGCGTTGTTCCACTTGTTGGAGTCCTCCATCGAGCCGCTCTTGTCGACAGCGATGAACATCGAGACCGGGATCTTCGTGGCCTCGTTCTCCACTCCCGCGCACTGCTGCGTGCCGCCCGTGCCCGCGTCGTCGCCGGGCTCGAAGCCGCCCGCGCCGGATGCATCTTGCTGCCCGCCCGCCCCGCTCGCGTCGGTAACGTTAAGGCTCAGCCGTGAGCCGATCTCGCCCGAGCACGCGCCTATCGACGCTGTGGCGAGAAGGAGCGGCGCTGTGGCGCGAAGGAGCGGCGCTGTGGCGAGAAGGAGCGCAGCGGTTGCGCGAAGGACCGAGCCAGGTGCGCCGAGGGCGTGCCGCAGGGAGTGGTCGTGCGAGCGAGGTGACATGCCTTGGGCATGGCAGGAACCGCGCCAGCGTGAGGCCGTCGCATGCGAGGCGAGGCTTCGGACCGCTGGCGGTCGCGGCGCTCCGCGTTCCGCACGAATTCCGCATAATTACGGGCATCGACGCGCGCCGAAGCGGCGACCGAGGGCGGAATCTGCGTAGGCTGCGCTCACACTTCGTGAGCCGTGACTGGATCTTGAACGAGCCACGTCCCGGGCCCCACTTCAGAGCCCGCGGTTAAGCTGCTCGAGCGCGGAGGTCGCCGCTGCGGCCGCAAAGTCGATGTGCGCCTCGGTGCCGGCGAGGATGAGCCGCCCGGACGCGCCCCACACGATGATGTCGATGAGCTTCACCTCGGCGGCCTTGAGCGCCTCGTTGCAGGCGATCGACAAATAGGCGGCGGGCTCGGCCTCCATGATGAGGACCGACTCGCCCGCGTGCACCATGTTGCCCGACGAGAGTCCCGTGAAGGCGATCGCGTGATCTTGCTCGACCGCGCGGATGATCTTGTTCTGAAGAATCTTGCACGGCGCCCGGTGAGTGACCTTCAGCCCCGACGCCGACAGCACCGCCTCGCCCGCGGCGCGCACCTCACCCTGATCTTCGTGGTGCACCTGCATCATCCCGAAGACACGCTCGGTCACCATCGAGCCAAGCTTCACGCGCGTGGCCTTCAGCGCCTGATCGATCTTCGCGTGGATCTCCATCGCCGGCGCGATCTCGAGGAACAGCGCGGCGTCGTACTCGCGCGGGTCGTACACGCGATTGGTCTTCGCCATGTACTGCGCGAGCTGCGGCTGCAGCGAATCGATGAACACGTAAGCACGAAGCTGAAACCCGGGTACGTCGCTGGCCATGTGGTTCCTCGGGCGCGGACGTTAGTGCTTTGATTCGCTCGAATCGAGGACCAAATGCCGCGGACCAAATGTCGCGAGTGCCGCGTCAATCGCACCGAAGTTTGAGCCTCATGCGATGCCGTCGCCAGCTCGGGGCGTCGGAATACCCGTCGATTCGAGCGCGTCCTGATCCGAAGAATCGGGACCTGAGTCAGCGGCGCTCTGGTAGCTAGTCGCTCGCGTCGTCGTCGATCAGTGGGCGCGAGCCGCCATCGGAGTTCACGCGGCTGCCGACCCCGAGAATGCTGCCTGCCAGGCGCCTCGCGGCGTGTCGCGCTTCAGTCGGTTGCTCGAGCCAATAACGGGCGAGCGCGAGGGTGCGCGAGTTCTCGAGCACGTTGCGGAGGAAGCTCTTGCGCCATCCGGCATCTGCGATTCTGCGCGTGCGAGAGCGCAGCCGGCGGCTCGCCAGCATGATGGCCTCGCGGGCCTCGTCTTCACGTCCGTTGGTCGCCAGCGCCGTCGTGTGAACGAGCCGGATCAACATCTCACCTTCCTCGACCGTGCCCAGGCTTTCGAGCGTGCGGGCCGCGATGGTCGCCGGCTCGAGCGCCTCGGCGAAGCGGTTCTGCATCAACAAAGTACCGGCGAGGATCGCGTGCGCCGCGGCGGACAGCGATCGCGAGACGCTTGCATCGAGCACGCCTCGTCGCGCCACGGCCTCCGCTCGCTCGAGCTTGCCCGCGGCGGCGAGCACCACGGCCAGGTAGCTGCTGCCCGCCGCAGCAAAGCGCTGCATGCCATGGGCGACCGCCTGACTCAGGCCCAACTCGAGCACGTCGTGCGCCGCGTCGAGACGTCCGCAGCGTGCGAGCGCGAAGCCAAGGTTCACGCGCGCGGGCGCCGTCAGCATGAGCTGCATCGGCTCGGCCACGACCAACAGCTCGCGAAAGGTCTGCTCGGCACGCGCGTAGGCGCCAAGCTGCATGTACGCGTCGCCGAGATTCACGCGCTGGTGGCAAGCGTTGCGCACGTCGCCCTTCAGCGTGAATTGCTCCACGGCGCGCTCTGCGTACGTGAGATACCCGCTCGGATCGCCGAGCTGCTGCGCGAAGGTCGAGCGCATCACGTCTTGCCAAGCGCCGACGAGCCTGTCCGTCTCGCTGCTCGCATGGCGAATGAATTTCTCGAACAGCTGCTCTGCGTCCTCCATTCGACCGGACTGCAGGAGCGCGACTCCGAGGCGGCTCGCTGCCACCGTGTGCGCGGCGCTGTCCCGCGGGTTCGGCACGTTCTCGCGAAGGTCATGCAGCAATTGATCGAGCTCGTTGGCGCGGCTCAGATTTCCGAGCGCAGTGGCGAGCTGGCCCGCGGCCACGAACCAACCGGTGGTGCCGGCGTCGAACAATTCCATCGCGCGGCGCGCTGCGTCTCGGCACTCGACGAACTCGCCGAGCCACAGCTGCGCGATCGCGACCACGAGCAGCATGCGCCCGGCGACGGTCGGCTCCGGGGCGCCCTCGAGGACGCGCTTGGCGAGCGCTACGGCCTCGCGAAGCTGGTTCTGCTCGAGCGCATGCGTCGCTGCCTGCGTCGGATCTACAACGGCGCGATCATCGGCGTCCTTATCGTCGCTCGGCTCGCGCGTGGCCTCGCGATAGCGCGAGATCCGCCCTTCGTCGAAGACGAGCGGCGTCTGCAGAAACGTCGCCAGCTCGGCCGCGCGCCGCGCATCGTCGGAGCTCGTCGGATAGGTCGCGAGCGGCGAGCGACCCGCGCCATTTTGCAGCGCAATGCGCAGCTCATCCATGCCCGAGAATCGTTGCGTCGGCGCGATGGCGAGCGCCCGAAGGACGACGGGCGCGATGCCGCTCGGTAGTCGTCCTACCGCCTTGGCGACGCGGTCTGCGGTCTCGGTGAGGATCTGCACGAAGGTCACCGCGTCGCTCGGCCCTGGAAACACGCGCTCGCCCGTGATCATCTCGGCGAGGACCGCGCTGATGGCCCAGATGTCGGTGCGCGCATCGATGCTGCGGTCTCCGTGGACTTGCTCGGGCGACATGTAGGCCGGCGTGCCGAGTTGTTCTCCGTCGTAGGTCGGCGTGCCCCGCACCAAGCGCGGCGCCTTCGCGACACCGAAGTCGATGAGCTTGGGGATCACCGCGCCGCCATCGCCGCGCGTCAACACGATGTTCTCCGGCTTCACGTCGCGATGGACGATCCCCATGCGGTGGGCACGCTCGAGCGCGCTGATCACGGGCAGCACGACGTCGAGCGCGCTCTCCGGCGACATGCGGCCGCTCCTGTTCAGCTCTTCGCGCAAGGATGGACCGCGGAGCAGCTCATGCACGATGAAGTACGAGCCGTCCGAGTGCTCGCCCATCTCGTATACGCCGACCACGTTGGGATGCACGATCGCGGCTGTGGCCTGCGCTTCTCGCAAGAACCGGCGCATCACCTCAGGCTCGCGCGCAAAGCGCGGCAACACGAGCTTGATGGCCACCTGACGATTGAGCCGAGTATCCGTCGCGAGAAAGACGCAGCCCATCGCGCCCTTGCCCACCTGCTCGAGCAACGCGAACTTGCCACCGATCACCATCCCGGGCTGAAAGCCAAGCCGGGGTTCTTGCTCAGGCTTCTTCAAGGCATTCCATCTCAACTCGATCGCCGTTACGCAGACCTTGGTGCGGCGCTCGATCAACTCGGCGCTAGCGCGGGCCTCAAGCTTATCTCGATCGAAGCGAGCCCGTAAAACAGAACCTCACGCCAGAACATCACGAGTGAACCTGAACCCGCTCCGCGAAATTCGATTTCATGGAAGCGTGAGTTGCTCCGCTTTCAGTGAAGAGTAAGCAGCTCGGCGAGCTCGCCGAGGATGGCGTCGGTGACTTCGCTCAGCTTTGCGGCGCGGCCTGCATCGGCGAGGTCGTACGTGAGCGTCTGCCCCTTGGCGAGGACCCGTCGGACCGATGCCTCTACCGCGTCGCCGGCTTTGACGAGGGTCGCGTCGCCGCGCTTGTTGCCGAGCCACCGGAGCGCTTCGCCGGTCGCGAGGATCATGGCCATCGGGTTGACCTTGTCTTGGCCGGCGTGCTTCGGCGCCGAGCCGTGGATGGGCTCGAACATCGCGTGGTCGTCACCGACGTTGCATCCCACCGCCATGCCCATTCCGCCTTGAAGCACGCTCGCGAGATCGGTCACGATGTCGCCAAACATGTTGGTCGTCACGAGCACGTCGTAAAATTCAGGTTGGCCCATGAGCCATTGCGTGAACGCGTCCACGATCGCGACGTCCTTCTCGACGTCCGGGTACTCGGCCCCAATCTCCTCGAACACGCTCGCGAAGAAGCGGCAGCCTTCGAGCACGTTGTTCTTCACGATGCAGGTGACTCGCTTCTTGCCGTCCTTGGGCGCGCCGTGACCGCGCTTGCGTGACAGCTCGAACGCCAGCCGAATCACGCGCTCGGACGCGGCGCGGGTGATGACGCGCGTGTCGGTGGCGACGATGGCCCTTCCGCCGGGAGCGAGCGTTCCGCCCATGCCGGCATAGAGCCCTTCGGTGTTCTCGCGGATGAACACCATGTTGACGTTCTTCGGCTCCCAGATCGAAACATGCTTGCCGCTGATGCGCGCGCGCACCCCGGGAAAGAGCTTCACCGGGCGAATGTTCGCGTAGAGATTCAGCTTCAGGCGATTGCCGATCACCGGCGACCAGCCCGCCATCTTGCCATTGGCCATCGTCACCGGGCCATTGCCGCTCGGCGCCGGCCAGCCCACCGCACCAAGCAAGACGACGTCGGCGGCCTTGCACTTTTCTTCCGAGCCGACCGGCCAATCACGTCCGTGCTCCAGAAAATAGCGCCCGCCGCACGCGATCTCCTCAATCGCAAACTCCACGCCGGTGTGGGCCGCCACCGCATCGAGCACGCGCCGCGCAGAGGCAGCAACTTCATCACCAGTCCCGTCGCCGGGCAGCAGCACGATTGAATAGGAGCGTCCCATGACGCCCCGCATTTGCCCCCGCCGTGCGCGCCCGTCAATCGCGATAGGAGCGCGTGCATCCGCCGGGCGGACTGGCCCCTCGTACTTCTGCGAAGAGCCTCCGCACGGTACTTCCGCGAAGAGCCTCAGCAAGATCTCTCAGCGAGGCGACGCGGGTTTTCGTTTCGTTGCGGCGGGTGCGGCTTTCAGCAGAGCAGGCGTGAGCGCCGTAATTGCCTTGATCGCCAGAGCAGCCTTGACCGTCGGCTCCAGCGATAGCTCCGCGATCTTGTCCTCGAGGCCGATGCGGACCGTCATCAGCTCGCCTTCGCGATAGCTTTGTTCGATCGTCGCCTTCTGCATCTTGTCGGTGATCTCTTCCATCTTGCGCGCGAGGCTCGCTCGCAGCTTGTCCGCCTCGCGCACCTTCTTCAGCGAAAACAGCTGCACCGTGAGCTCGTCCGTGCGCGCGCGGTACACCGCCACCTGCTCGTGGAGCACGCGGATCTTGTCGCGCAGGTTCTGCGTGGCCCGGTGCGCCTCCACGATCTCACGCAATCGGCGCGCAAGCTCGGCATCGGGGCTGCGCTTCTCGAGGAACACCGCGACGTCGCTGACGCCGTCGTCGGTCCGCACGTCGACCGTGCGCATGAGCGGCGTCGTCTCCTCGATCGCGAGCTCGGTCGCCTTGCCGGGCGCGAGTCGCAGCGCGAACAAGTACGCGGAGCCCAGTTTTTCGTGCGGCATCGCCTTGTCCACGATGAGCTGGTAGCCCTTCGCGACCTGATGGCGAAGGTAGATCTCCGCCTCGGTGTTGCCGCGATTGGCGACCGTGAGCCGCCGTCGCCGAATCCGCCGCGTCTCGGCCGTCGCGACGCCACGTTGCAGCGTCACGAGCTTCTCGATCTCTTCGCGCGAGTCCTCGCTCGTCTCCACCACGACGCTCCGATCGAGCGCGTAGGGCACGAACGCTACCGCACTCGGCAGCACCGAATCGGAGAGTCCCTCGCCCAAGAACTGATGCGACGCGTAGACCGTCACCGGCCCGCCATCGAGCGTGTATTGCGTGGGGTTCTCGACCCGCACCGCGTTGAAAGCGTAGGTCTTCGAGCCGCGCTCCGAGACCGGGTCGTAGTAGTAGACGCGCCGCGCGCTCGTCGGCCGGTCGAAGATGTTCACCATCGCGGAGTGCTCGGCGGCGATGGTCATCGGATTCTTCGACACGAAGTGCGCGAGCCCCGCTGGCTGCGAGTCTGCGGCCGCAACCACGGCGTCGGAGTGACTCGCGCGCACATCGGCGTCGTCACTCGCGAGCACCCGCACGGCATCGCCCGAGCTCAGCTTGCCGGTCGCGACCACCTCGAGCTGCTCGGCGGACACCCCGTTGTCGAGCAGCTCTTGCCGCACGAGGTTGGCGCGAAACATCGAGGACGCCTGCAAATCGCCGTCGCCCGCCTGCGCGTAGCCCTCGATCCGCACCCGCTGTTTTCCGCTCTTGATCTGCTGCGAGAGCGCTCGCAGATCGGGGCGCCGCGGAGCCTCTTTCTGCGCGGTCTTCATGTCATCGCCCGAGAAGCTCTGAGTCTGCGCCGCGACGGCAACGCCGCTCGGTGTCAAGTTCGCCACGTCGCTCGCGCCAAGGCTCGAGAGCATCCGCACCTTGCTGGCCGCAACCGCATAGGCCGCGCCTCCGGTGGGTGGCGCCAGGGCGAGCTCGCCGCCGCCGCCGAGGGTCTCGCGCTCGACCAAGCGCACGCTGTGCAGATCGAAGCGAAACGACAAGGCCGAGGTCGAACCCACGCCGATGCGCACCTGGTCCCAGTCTTCTCCCGAGACGTTGTCCACGACGGCCCAGCCTTGCAGACTTGCCTTGCCGTCCTCGCCCAAGACGATGCGGTAGCTCGGCTTCCACGCGGGGCTCTCTGTCACGTAGGTGATCCGCAGCCGTCCGTTGTGCGGCCCGAGCGTGATCCGCATCGCGACGTAGCCATCGATGCTCGCCATCGTCGGATAGCTCACCGGCAGCGCCTTGCCGCTCGCCTCGTCAATGATGCTCAGCGATTTCAGAAAATCATCGACGCGCTCGCTTGGTACCCGCAGCTCAATGTGCTCTTCACCGGGCTCGGCATAGCGTTCGAAATACGCGACGCCGTTGCGATACACGATCACATTTCCAAGCTTGGTCGCGTCGGCCAGCACCGGCCGCGCACCTTGGCAGCCCAGCGCCAGCAGCGCACCCAGGGCGGCCAACCCAGCGCGGAAACCGCCTAAAAACGGGCCTCGAACCGCGCTCGTGGACCAATGCGTGCGCTTCATCGGCTAGCTCCTTTGTCGCTCTTCGGCGTCGTCGCCCCTGCTCCGAGGGCGGACTCTTTCTTCGTGTCTGCGTCCGCGAGCGTCAGCTCCGCCACGGCATCCTGGAACTCGATGCGTGCCGAGAGCAGCTTGCCCTCGAGCTCCGCGCGCTCGAGGCTCGAGGTCTGGATCCGCGCGCTGATTTCATCCATGCGCGTCGCGAGGTGCCGTCGCAAGCGCTCGCCCTGAGGGACCTTTCTGAGCGCCACGAGCTGCACGTTGATCTCGTACACGCGCTGCCGAAACACCCGAAGCTGCTCGTCCACGACTTCGATTCTGCGCGTCGTCGCGACCGCTTCTTCGTGCTGGCCGACGATGCGCGCGAGCCCCGCGGCGAGTGCCGGCTCGACCTTCTCGCGCTTCAGAAACACCGCGAGTTCCGCGACACCCGCGTCGCCGCGCAGATCCAAGATGCGATCGACCGGCGTCTTCTCTTCGAGCACGAAGGGCACCGTCGTCCCCGCCGGGATCGCGATCGTGAAGAGGTAGGCGCCGCCGAGTTTCTCTACTGGTTTGGCGTCGACGAGCGTGTGCCCGGGCGCCGGCTCGTGGCGCAAAAACACGGTCGCGGCTTCCGTCCCGCGATTCGACAGGGACAGCCTTGTCGTGCGAACGCGGCGCGCGGCGGCCTTTGCGACTCCGCGGTCGAGCGTCAACAGTCGCTCGATTTCGTCCCGCGAATCCGTCTCCGTCACGACCAAAATGGCGCGATCGAGCGCGTACGGGATGAACGCAACGGCGCCGGGCAGGACCGCGTCCGAGAGTCCCTCGCCGAGAAATTGCCCGCCCGAATAGATCGTGAAAGGTCCACCGTCGAGCGTGTATTGGCTTGGATTCGTCAGGCGGATCGCGTTGAAAGCAAAGTCCTTGCTGCCGCGCTTCGAGATCGGGTCGTAATAGTAGACCCGCTCGGCCTTCGTCCCCGTTTGCAGCATGCTCAGCATGGCCGAGTAGCCGCTCGCGATCGTCATCGCCTCGCTCGACACGAAGTGCGCGTGGCCGAGGGGCTCGGTCGTCGCCGTCTCGGTGGGTGTGCCGCCAGCATCCGCTCCCGATTTCGTTACGTCGCCAGTCTCGGCCACCACCATCCGCACCGCCTCGGTGCCAAGCTCGGTCATGCCGATGGCGTCGATGCGCTCGGCCGGAACACCGTTCGCGATCAGCCCATTTCTTACGCGATTCGCGCGAGCAAGCGCCGCCGGACCTGGCTCAGCATCGCCCTTTTGCGCGTAGCCCTCGACCCGCAGCCGCTGGTTCTTGCCGAGCATCTGCGCCGTCTTCAGCGCCAGCTCGCGCGCCCGCGTCCCCGCCGAAACGACCCCGCTTTTGTCGACGTTGCTGCTCGCGCTCGTGCGCGGCGACGCCCAGCCCTTGCCGTCCTTCTTCATCGGCCCCGGTGCGTTGTTCGCCTCCGGCCGTGGCAGCCCTGCGGTGTGCCCGCGGCCAGCGCGACTGCGGGAGCTCTTGCCGTAGCCCCCCGCGTCGAGGACTCGCTCGCCCGCGTCGTACTCCTCGTCTTTTGCCCCGTCCCTCCAAGCGCCAGCCATCGGCTCGCCCGGCATCAGCGTCCCATCCTGCTGCGCCCGCTCGAGCTCTTCATCCCCCAGCGCTGCCATCGCCTCTGCCGCGAGCGCCGCAGCTTCGCGCAGATCGCGTGGCTCGACCGCGTGCGGCGAGCCTCCCGTTGGGGGCGCCACCGCGAGCATGTCCTCCGTCATCAAGGTCTGCCGCTCGACCAGCCGCACGCTGTGCAAATCGAAGCGGAACGACAGCGCCGACGTCGAGCCGACCCCCACGCGCACGTCCTTCCAGTCTTCACCCGACACGTTGTCGACGACGGCCCACGCTTGCAGCGCCGCGGCTCCACCTTCGGAGAGCGCGAGCCGATAGCTCGGCTTCCACGAAGGGCTCTCGGTCACGTAGGTGATCCGCAGTCCGGTCGAGCGCTCGGGCAGGGCGATCGTCATGTCCACGCTGCCGCCATCGTGCCGCATCGTCGGGTACGAAATCGGCAGCGCCTCGCCGGTCCGTTCGTCCGCGATCGTGAGCGATTTGAGGAAATCGTCGATCCTCTCGCCCGGAACGCGCAGCTTCAGCTCACGCTCTTCGGGGCTCGCATGCCGCTCGAAATACGCGACGCCGTTGCGGTAAACGATCACGGTGCCGAGCCGCGCCTTGGTGACGATCGGCGGCGGCCCAAGCTGCGGCACACAGCCTACGAGCGAACCCGTAGCTCCCCACGCGAACAAGAACGCGGACGCCCGCAGCACCGACCCATCGAGGCGAAAAACGTCATTCATGGTGGCGCTACCGTACCTTCCCGCGCACGCCGGCGCGTAGCTCAGTTCGGGTCGGGCACGATGACGACGTTGTTGATCGGCACCACGTTCATCCCGCCCGGATAACCGTAAGAGACATTCTTGGTGAAGGTGCTCGTGAGCGGCGTGCCCCAACCCCATACCCACAGCCCGAACGGAGCATCACTCTTGATCTCATGGCGTCCCGTCGAGCAATTGCCGACGTTCTGGAAATTGCCAACGATGAGATCGGCCCGCGCCCACTCGAAGGCTCCTGCGGCGTCGACCGGCGCAAATCCGCCGATGACTCCGGCGCAGTCGAGCGTCACGTCGTGAAACTTGTCGTCCTTTCCTTTCGCGCGCACCAAGACCAGATTCGTCTCTGGATAGGTGGGGTCCGCAAAGAAGACATAGGAGTTCATATACTGTTTGGTAGGCACGCTGATGACCGAGTCCGAGTCGCCATATCCATCCATGCCGGGCTTCCACGTCGAGCCGCTCATGTGCTGAAACAAGACAAAGGGATGATCGGCGTCCTGGCTCGACACAAGGAAGGGCTCGCCGGTGAAAAACTCTCCAATTTGGCCCCTGTTCAGCGAAGCGGGACCGCCTACGGGCTTGGACCAGGTGAGCACCGTCCCGTCGATGACGCCGATCGCGCGCCACACGGCCGGCTCTCCCATCCGGGGTCGATACATGACTCCGGCGTACTCGCTTCCAAGCGCCTTCACGGGCGGAATCATCTGCTCGCCGTGATCGCAATAGAGCACGCCGGATGGGATGAACGCGCACCGGTGTCCCGCCATGAAGCCGACCCGCTTCGTGGCCTGAATGACGCTCCCGGTCAGGTCGATGCTCTGACTAATTTGCGCGTTCTGACCGCGCTGGAGCGTGAAGCTGACAGGCGAGTTCGCAGGTCCGCCCGGGATCCCTCCGGCGCCCGCAAGCTGCGCCGACGGCAGCATGGTCACAACCGTATTGTCCTGTTCGGCGACGATGTTGAAGGACGGATTCGCGGGCATATTGCCATGATAGGCGCTCACTGCGACGTAGTTGTCACTCCACACGCTCGTGGGCAATAGCAACGACGCGCCCGTCACCGCCGCGCTGCCACCGCCATAAGGGTTGATCTGATAGGCGACGACCGGGACATCGGAGTCGATGCGAAAGCTATTGCCAATACCGGTCCCCATCATTTGGGAGTTCGGCGTCGCGGGAGATTTCGGACAGAAGGCCTGTCCCGGCCCGGGCGTACCAAGCTGGCCCGAGAGAAACAGAATGACGACCTCACCCGGCGGAATGCCCGCTGCGGCGTTGAATGGCTGATAGCTGAGGCCCGGCCCGGCGCCCACGGGGATATACCCAAAGGTACCCGGCGCGAGCTGCTTGCCGGCGTATTCTACCGTGATGTGCGCGGGCTGATTCCAGGTGTTTGCCACGAATGCGGCGAAGCACTCACCGTGTAAATTTTCCATGTACGTCGAGAGGTAGCCGCAGCCGACCGAGAATTTATTGTCCTCGGCGACCTTGCAGGCGTTCTCGCAGGTCCCGGTCGACGGATTGCAGCCTTCGGTGCCGGTGCAGGTCTCGAGGATGTTGCCGTCGCAGTCGATGACGTGGTGAAAATCCGTCGAGCACGGCTGCTCGCACGCCACGCTGCCACCTTGGCCGCTGCCGCCGAAGCTGAACCCGCCGCCCTGTCCGCTGCCGCCTGCTCCCGGCATCGTTGCGCCGCTGCTCACGCTGCTCGCGTCCGCCGCGGCATCCCCGAAGGTGGAGTCGCGCGTCGCCGCGCACGCCGCATAAACAGACACTGAGATGACCGCCGCAATGACCGCGCTGAGACGCATGCCGCTACGGTAGCAGAGCGGTGGGCACTCGGGCGGTCGGGGATGGCTCAGGTCGGATACCCGAATCGCAGGTTCCCGCGGCAAATCTGGCACGCCCGGCAGGATTCGAACCTGCGACCCGCGGCTTAGAAGGCCGCTGCTCTATCCAGCTGAGCTACGGGCGCATGCGGGCGCACGACTACCATGGTTCAGGGCCGGCGCTTCGAGTGCGGCCGCATGCTCTGTCACTTGCAGACGGTGACGCCGGGGTTCTTCGAGCAGCTGAAATCGTCGCAGTCGGTGAAGCCGTTCTCGTCGTTGTCGATCATGTCCGAGCAGAGGGCGTCGGTGTTCTCGGGATGGCACACGGTGACGTTGGCGCTCTGCGAGCAACTGAAGTCTTCGCAGTCGGTGTAGCCGTTGTTGTCGTTGTCGATGCCGTCATCACACTTCGCGTCGTCTGCTTCCGCGCTGCCGTCGCCCTTGCATGCGGTCTTGAGCAGCGGATTGGACTCCGGCTTGCAGTCGAAGTCCTTGCAGTCGGTGAAGCCGTCGCTGTCGTTGTCGTCGCCGTCGCCGCAGAGCAGGTCGGTGTTCTCGACGCCCGAGCCGCTCGCCGTACTCATCGTGGCGCTCGTCGTCGCTGGGGCGGTGCCGCCGGAGCCCGCCGTTGCGGCCGCCTCTTCATCGGGGAAGCGATCCTTGGCGCAGGCCACGACCATCACAAAGAGCGCGAGCGGAGCGGCGAAGCGAAGACAGGAAGAGTTCATGGTCGCCGGATTCTAGTGCGCCGAAGCGAACGAATCGAGAACCAACTAGCGAGGACCAACGTGCGCTGCGTCCGCGGCGTAACCGCTGCTAGCGCCGCTGCGATGCGGACTGTGAGCTGCGACGGCTGCGCGAAGGCCCGGTCCCGGTGAGCCGCGACGGCTGCGCTAAGGCCCGGTGAGCAAGACCGCCTTGAGGAAATCGCCCGTCTCGTTCGGGCCGTCGCCGCGCCACTGAACGTCGCCGAGCCCGAGCTGGCCGTAATGGTTGCGTCCCCAACATTTGACGGTGTCGTCATTCAGGAGCGCGCACGTGTGGAGCCCGCCGGCGGCGATGGCGGTGACCGCGGACGCCAGGGGCGTGCAGCTTCCGGCGACGCAGGCCTGCTGGATGCCGCACGCCTTGCCGCACGCGCCGCAGTTTGCGGGATCGAACTGCGTGTTGGTGCACACATCGACGTTGTTCGCGTCACGCGTCACCCGGCGGTTGCGTCTGCGGCTGCGTCTGCGGCTGCGGCTGCGGC
>SHZB01000147.1 GCA_009692485.1 Myxococcales bacterium | reverse complement strand
CAGTCGCAACGCGAGGGCGCATCGCTCAGCTTCAAGCGCAAGTGAAGGCCGCGTCGAAATGGAATGGCCTCGACGATTGGGTCGCGTGCGCGCTGGCCGAGGCTTACATCCTCGAGCACGGGTGGGACGGATATAGCGGAGCGACCCTCGGTGGGTTTAGCTTTGGCGCGCTCACCAGTGGTGCGGATCGAGGCGCTCTGCACGTCGGATTCGCGCGCTTCAGCGACGCGGGCGACTATCGCGGATGGTACGGAGGCGAGGCTTGCTTTCGAAGGGGGAGCGACAAGACGTGGTACGTCGAGGACATTCGATACGTGGGTGAGGGGAGTTCGAATCCACCGTGTCCGTTGTGACGGGCTGCGCCCGCGATGCGCGAAACATCACGAAAACAACCGCGAAACACACGAAACCCGCCCGCCGTGCCACGCCGCAACCCGCTCGACGGTGACCACCGTCGTGACGTCGTAGGACAGCTCCGAGATCATGCCACGCCTGGAGGCGTCCATTGAGCCGCGCTCATAGTGCTGGCAATTGACTTCGCAGAAATCGACGGGCTCATCACCTGAGAGTGGGCACAGGCCGCCTGTGCGCCGTCGCCGCGGGACCTCCATCCAGTCCGCGACATCCACGCTCGAGAGGGTGGCCGCCTCGCCCGCGAACATGCCTCGTGTTGTTGGAACTTCTTCGAACAAGCGGTCCCAGCCGCCCGCGCGTCTGCTGCCTTCGCGTGTTGGCGCGCCTTAGGTGAGGTCATTCGCTTACGGGCCGCTCTTCTCCCTCGCCGACGCCGAGTTCGTACCGCCACCGCCGCCCCGCCCCGCCGAGTCGTCCTCGCCCGCTTCGAGTACCGCGCCGCACAGCTCGACGAGACGCGCGATGCGGGTGCCCTCACCGGCGAGCACCGTGTGTGCGGCGAGACCGCCCCGCTGCCGCTCGAGCCAGCCGCGAGCCAGTCGATGGGCGGCCTCGACCTCGGGCACACGGCCGCCGGCCACGTCGAGGAGGATCCTCCGCGCCTCCGTCACGAGGTCTTCGCAGGGGGCCGTCTTCTGCCCACGTCGGCCCACGACCTCAAGCGTCGGGATCGCAGGATCCTCGGTAATTTGCTTGGCGCGCCCGGAGGGATTCGAACCCCCGACCCTCAGATTCGAAGTCTGACGCTCTATCCAGCTGAGCTACAGGCGCGTTGTTTTCTGATTTTCGTAACTTGTTGCTCTTCGGGATCTCGTCGTCTCGCTCGCCGTGTCGGTTGTCGTGCCGGCTTCGGCCACCCAGCTCGGGGATGGCGTCGGCGAGGGAGAGTAGACCACCAAGACCCAGCTCGGCAACGCCCGAGCCACGCCCTTCCTACGGCAGCATGCTCGGCCTGCCAAGCACCCGCACCGGCCGCCGCTTTTCCGGCTGGCGTGGGCACCTGCGCCCGCAGAGTGTCCACGCCGGTCGCGGCTCGCGCGTGAAGACAGGACAGCGGCGGACTACATCCAGCCTTGCTGTTGATACCAGAGCCACGCGAGGCGGACTCCGTCTTCGAGCGGGACGGCGGGCTGATAGCCAAAGTCGTGCTGCGCCTTGTCGTGACGGCAAGTCCATGCCTCTGCTTTGCTCATCAGGGCCTTCTGGCGATTGAAGAGTCGCGGCTTGTGGTCGATGCGACTGAGCAGCTCGCCGCCTACCGCTGCCATGCCGACGAGCGCCTCGGGCAAGTCGAGCGTGCGAACGGATTTGCCACTCGTGCGAACGATCTCTTCTTGAAAGGTCTGCCAAGTGATGGGCCGGCCGTCGCAGAGGAAATAGCCCTGATTTTTGGTCTTTTCTGACAGCGCGGCCGCGACGATGGCGCGAACGCAGTCATCGACATAGAGGGCGCTGAACCAGCGGCGGCGATTGCCAAAGTAGACATTGCGGCCGCGCGCGACCTCACGAAACAGATTGAAATAATCCGCGTCCCCGGGGCCGTAGACACCGCTCGGACGGAGGATCGTGAACGGGACGCGCTTGGCCTCGGTGGCGAGCACGCGCTCGGCCTCGAGCTTGCTCTTGCCGTAATATTCGATGGGCGCAGGCTCGTCCGTTTCCGTGCAGGGCCGCGCCGCCGTCGATGGACCGTAAGCCGCCAACGACGACACGAGCACGAAGCGCCGCAGCTCCGGGTGCGCTCGCTCGGCCGCGACGATGAGGCTGCGCGTAGGGGTGACGTTGGCGCGCGCGAAGTCCTCGTAGCTGACGCCCTTGGTCGCGCCGGCGACGTGAATGAGCAGCTCCGGCTTCTCTCGCAGCAAGAGCTCCGCAAGCTCGTCCGGGCGCTCGTATTCGGCCATGACAGAGCGGCCCCGCGTGGGCTTCGGCGAGCTCTTGCGAACGATCGCCACGACGTCTGCGCCGGCATCGAGCAGCGCGTCCCGCAACCTGCCGCCCACGAATCCGCTCGCGCCCGTCAGCATCACCTTGAGAGAGACAGGTTCTTTCAGAATGGCCATGAGGCCGCCAACGTTCCGCTACGTAGCGAGGGCGTCAACGGCAGAATTCGCCCGCGCACACGCCCCAACCCCGCCACGACCGCGCCCGCCCTTCGGCGTCGTTACGCGCATCACCGACAGCTTGGATTGCCCCGCCCTTCGGCGTCGTTACGCGCATCACCGACAGCTTGGATTGCGTGGAATTGGGCCGCGCCTCGAGCCGCCTTTACAATGCCCTTAGCCATGGCACTCACACCTCGTCGCGAATCCCTTCACCAGAGCCGCGGATATGTTCGCCGCTCGATCGAGCTTGCGTGCGAGCTCGTCACCAAGACCTGCGACGCGCCCGAGCTCTCCTGGGGCGTCGATCTCTCCGAGAGCGGCATCCTGCTCGAGGCCACGCAACCGCTCGTTCTCGGCGATGGGGTCGTCGTGTGCTTGCAGCCCGCGAGCGGCTGGCAGTTGCCGGAGTTGATGCTATTCGGCGAGATCGCCCGCAGCGTGAACGGACGGCGCCGCGGCGATAGTGCGTCCGGCGTCGCGGTGCGCTTCCTCGATCTCGGTGCCGCCGAGCGCCGCGCGCTGGCACGGTGGCTGCGGCCGCGTCCGCGCGCTACGACGAAGCTTCGCAGCCATGGCAGCGCGGGGCGTACCGTGTCCGGGCCCCGTGCATCCGCCCACCCGTTCGCGTCCCTCATCGGCTGACACGCCGAGCTCGCGTCCGTCGTCGGCTGCCACTACGGCTATGGAGCCGAGCGGCTTTCAAGCCGAGCAGACTCGTCGGCTGCGACTACGGCTTTGAAGCCGAGCGGCGCGTCGGTTGAGGCTACGGCTATGGAGCTGCAGGACGAGGGATCTCGCGTGAAAAATGACGTTGCACGGGCCGCGCCCCTTCGGTAATAGCCTGGCCCGCTCGGGTCATTAGCTCAATTGGTAGAGCAGTGGATTCTTAATCCATTGGCTGAAGGTTCAAGTCCTTCATGGCCCACCGTGCAGCGCCGGAGTTGCGGCGTAGGCGTCGAGACGTCGGGCGATGGTGGCCTTCAGCGACTCCACCGCCAGGTAGACGACGGGCACGACGAGGAGCGAGAGCAAGGTCGAGCTGACGACGCCGCCGATCACCGCGATCGCCATCGGTGCGCGAAACTCGCTGCCCTCCCCCTGGCCGAGCGCGGTCGGGAGCATGCCGAGCACCATCGCGGCGCTGGTCATGAGGATGGGTCGCAGGCGCTCAGGACCGGCGGCGAGCACAGCATCGAGCGGGGATTCACCGCGATCGCGAACGCGGACGAGCGCGCGGTCGACCAGCAAAATGGCGTTCTTGGTGACGAGCCCCATCAGCAAGATGATGCCGATGATCGCGCCCATCGCGAGCGAGTTGCCCGAGAGAAAGAGCCCCGTGATCGCGCCGACGAGGGCCAGCGGCAAGGTCACCATGATCGTGAGCGGGTGGATGAACGACTCGAACTGCGACGCGAGCACGATGTAGATGAACGCGACGCCGAGCAAGAGCGCGAGACCCATGTTCTGATTGGTCTCGCCCATCATGCGGATCTGGCCGTCGTAGAAAACGCCCGCGCCCGAGGGCCTTGGGATCGCGTCGATGCGCGGCGTGATTTCCGCGACGATGTCCCCGAGCGGCCGGCCCTTGGGCGCGGCCCAAATCTGGATCTGCCGGGCGCGCCCCTCGCGCTCGATCACCTGCGGCCCGTCGGCGCGCGAGAAGCTGGCGACGTCGCTGAGCTTCACCGGGCCGCGGGGCGTCGCCAAGGTCAGCGCAGCGAGGGCCTGCTCGGAGCCGCGCTCTTCCGACGCGAGCCGCACCTTGATCGGGATCTCGTCGTCGCCGAGCCTGAGGCGGCCGGCCTCTTCGCCTTCGACGGCGGTGCGTAACGCCATCGCCACGGCGGCCACCGGAACGCCCAGCTCCGCGAGCTTGTGGCGATCGGGCGCGACCTCGAGCTCGGGGCGACCGGGCGAATATTTCATGCGCACGTCGGTGACGCCGGGGGTCGTGCGCAGGATGTTCTCGAGCTGTTCGGCCATCGGCACGACTTCGTCGTAGCTCTTGCCGCGCACGCCGATCATGATCGGTGCCTCGGCCGCGGCCCCCTCGATGAAGGGCGGATCGGCGACGGACACCTTCACGTTTGGAATCAACGTGGCCGCCTTGCGTGCAGCATCCTTGATGGCCTCGAGCGGGACCGTGCGCTCGCTCTTGCGACTCGTGACGACGCGGTAAATAGCGCGGCTGCTGTCTCCGCTTGGCCCGATGGTCGCGAACACGCTCTTGACCTCCGGGTGGGCCCGGATGGCCTCTTCGACGGCGCGCGACTGGAGCGCAGTCTCGGCGAGCGCGGTCCCGGCCGGCAGCTCAAGCTCGACCAAGAACTGCCCGCGATCTTCGGCGTTCACGAAGTCCGAGCCGGCGAGCTTGGCGAACACGACCATCATCGCGAGGCTCGCGCCCGCCAACGCGAGCACCGATTTGCGGTGCCCCACCGCCCACCGCAAGAGCGCCTCGTAGCCAGCATCTAGCCCGGCGAAAAAGCGCCGAAATGGCCGTTTAATAGGCTCAAATCGATCGATGCCGTGCCCCTCGAGGTTGGTGGCGAAGCGCGACGAGAGCATCGGATCGAGGGTGAAGGCGACGAGCATCGAGAGCGTCACGGCGACCGAGATCGTGATTCCGAACTGCCGAAAAAATTGCCCGACCATACCTTTCACGAATGCGACCGGAAGGAAGACCGCGACGATCGTGAGCGTCGTGGCCAAGACGCTGAGGGCGATCTCCTGGGTGCCGTCGAGCGCCGCGCGGGCCGGCTCTTTGCCCATCTCGAGGTGCTTGAAGATGTTCTCGCGCACGACCACCGCGTCGTCGATGAGCAGACCGATCGCCAGCGAAAGGCCGAGGAGCGTCATCATGTTGAGCGTGTAGCCGAGCACGTACATGAAGAAGAAGGTGCCGATGACGCTGGTCGGCAGAGCCACGGCGCTGATGAGCGTCGAGCGCAGATCGAGCATGAAAATGAGGATGATCAAGATGGCCATCGCACCGCCGAAGACGATCGAGACTTGCACCTCGTGGAGGTTCTCTTTCACGATCCGCGACTGGTCGATGATGCGCGTCACGCTCAGCTCGGGCGGCAGGGACTTCTCGAGCTCGGCGAGCTTGGCGTTCACGGCGTCGGCCACCTCGACGGTGTTCTGACCCGACTGCTTCTTGACCTCGAACGACACGGTGTCGGCGCCATTGCTGCGCACGATCGTGAGGCGATCTTCGAAGCCGTCGTCGATCGTCGCGACATCGCGCAGGCGCACCGCGGAGCCGTCGGGCGCGGCCGCGACGATGAGCTCGCGGATGGCCTCGACGTTGGCGAAAGCACCCACCGTGCGGACGCTCACCTCGCGTGTGCCCTCGTCGTAGCGACCCGCCGGCACGTTGAGATTCGCGGCGCGCAGGCGCAGGACGATGGCCGGTGCGTCGAGCCTGAGGGCGTCGAGCCGATGGCGATTCAAGGCGACGCGGATCTCGCGCTTGGTGCCGCCCTTGACGTCCACGAGCGCGACGCCCTGCACTTGTTCGAGCGCGGGCTTGAGTACGTCGTCCGCATAATTCCGGGCCTCGGAGAGCGACCGGCGGCTGGCGAGGGTGTAGGTCAAGATCGGCGCGGCCGAGACGTCGAAGCGCGTGATGCTGGGCTCGAGCACCTCCCGCGGAAGGCGCGCCCGCACGCCCGCGACGCGCTCGCGAACCTGGGTCGCCGCGTCCGAGATGTCGACGCCGAGCTTGAAGATGACGAGCGTCGTCGAGAGGCCCTCGCGTGTGAAGCTGCGGACGCGATCGATGTCGTTGAGCCCGATGACCGCGTCCTCGACCGGCTGCGTCACGAGCGTCTCGACCTCGTCGGGGCTCGCGCCCGGATAAGGGACGTTCACGGCCACGACCGGAAAGGCCACGTCCGGAAAGAGGTCGGTGCCGAGGCCCGCGAGGCCGACGAAGCCGAGCACCAAGAGCCCGACCGCGAGCATGGTCGTGAAGACCGGCCGCGCGATCGCGACGCTCGCGAGGTTCACGGTGCGCCTCCGTCGGCGGCGGCAGAGTGCGCGGTGATCGGTGCGCCCTCGCTGACCGCGGCGGCGGCAGAGTGCGCGGTGATCGGTGCGCCCTCGCTGACCGCGGCGGCGGCAGAGTGCGCGGTGATCGGTGCGCCCTCGCTGAGCTCGGTGGTCGGCGCGAGGACGACGGCGGCGTCCGCGGTGAGCCCCTGCCGAACGAGCAGCGTGCCGTCTCGGTCGCGTGCGAACACCACGCGGACGATCGCGATCTTGCCGTCGCGCACGAGGACGAGCTCGTCCTGTGAGCCGGGTCGCAACGCGCTGCCAGGCACGGCGAGGACGGCCACCGGCTCGCGGGTCGCGATCGTGGCGCGGACGAACTCGCCCGAGCGCAGGGGACGCATGCCCTTGCGAGCGTCGTTGTCGAGCACGGCCTCGAGCGGAACGCGCCGCGTCGCCGGATCGACCGACGGCAGCACAGCCGTGATGGTGACGGCGCGCCCATCCGCGAGGCTCGCCACCGCACCCACCGACACGAGTGCGGCGTCGGCCTCACCGACGGTGCCGACGAGGCGCAGGCGCGCGGTATTTTGCAGGTGAAATAGGGGTATTCCAGCGGCGACGAGCCCGGCCGCGGTGGAGGGGGCGCGGGTCACGACGCCCGCGAATGGCGCGACCAGCGTGTGATTTTGCAAGAGCGCGGCAGTGAGTCCGAGCTGCGCGCGCGCGGCGTCGAGCTGCGCCCGGGTCAAGGCCAATTGGCCGGCGGCAGCGATCGCCTGCGCCTCGGCGGCGGCACCCCGATCGAAGAGAAGCTTCGTGCGCCGCTCGCTGTCCTCGACGAGGTTGAGCTGTGCCTGCGCACTCTTCAATTGAGCGGCCGCCGCGCGCTGCTGCGCCACGGTCTCGGTCGCGTCGAGCACCGCGAGGATGCGGCCCTTCTTCACGGAGTCGCCGAGCTTGACATGGACCGCGCTGAGGTTGCCGGTGGCCTTGAAGGCGAGGTCCGCATCCTCGGCGGCGTAGACCGTGCCCTCGAGCGTGACCGTCGCCTGCCAGCTGCGCGCCGCGGGCCTCACCACCTCGACGACCGGAGGAGCCCCGGCCGCAGACCTCGCCGAGGCCGCCGCGTGCGTGCGCTCGGTGGCGAGCAGCGCTTGCTTTTTCAAGGCGGCGTTCACGCGCAGCCCGAGCGGCACGAGCACCAACAAAAGCAGCACGACGCCCACCCACTTCACCGTGCGAGAGACGCCCGGGTGGGGCACGCCCGCCTGCGATTGGATGGCGCGCGAGCCGGTAATTCCGGGCAACGGCTCACTCCCGAGGCCGGCGTGGGGCGGCGCGACGCCGTGCGTCGGCGGCATGTGGGAGGGCTCTTGGAGGGGCATAGGGATCGCCATAATTCTGCGGGACAGGCGCTGCGGAACGGATTCTGCGAAAGGGCTACTGCGCAACGGATTCAGCGGCGCGAAGCGACCCCACGATTGCGCCGCGCGACCCTCGGTACAGGCGTGGTGGTGGCCCCGTTCGCGTCCTGCCTGCGCGGCCGGACTTGCGCGCCGAGCCCGCCGACGAATACGCCCTGAAACTGCGCGAGCCACTGCGTGAGCCGAGGCTTGCGTTTGCGCCCCACGAGCTCACGCGCAAGCCCGTCGTAGGCTCCGCCGATCATCATGCTGGCGATCTCCACGTCGAGGTCGGCGCGGTAAAATCCCTGCGCGACCCCGTAGCGAAGCCAACGCGCGATGCTCTCGGAAGCCGCGAGCGCGAAGGCGTCCGTGAGGAACGCAAACCGCTCGCACATGCCGCCGCTGAGCACGAGGCGAAAGACGTCGCGGTGCCGCCACACGTACTCGAACGCGCGCACGTCCGTGGCGAGCCAATGCGCCCGCACCTCGGCGAGCCCCCAGCCGAGCTTCGGCGTGGGCACGACGTCGCCCAGGAACGACGCGAGCCCGTCGAACACCGACTCTACGAGCGCGCGGAAGGCGGTGTCCTTGCTGTCGAAGTGCAGATAGAAGGCACCCTTCGAGCGCCCTGCCCGCACCGTGATCGCCTGGATCGTGGTGCCCTCGACGCCGTGCGCGGCGAACTCTTCGGAAGCCGCCAGGAGCAGCTCGGCGCGGGCGGTCTTGTCGGGCGGTCGGGCCATTCTTGACTGCGCGGTCAATAACCGGACCGAGACGCGCCGTCAACGCGATCGCCCGCCCTCGTCGCGATCGCCTGCCCTCCGGCACGCGGCGTGGTGGCGCGACACGCCGGCGCGATGGGTCGAGGCGCTCGGCGAGCCGCGCGTCCGCGACTGCGCTACGAAAACGCCCGGGATTGCGCGACGGAAGTGCCCGCGACTGCGCAACGGAAGTGCCCGCGACTACGCAACGGAAGTGCCCGCGGCTCAACAGCGCCAAGGCGACGGGCATCAGGATCGGGCTCAAGATAGCGGCGGGCATCGAGAGGGCGAAGAGCCGACCGAGCCAACGATGGGCGGTTGAGCCTTTCCGCACGAGGAGCGCGCCGCAGCCGCACACCTTCCCATCGGTCAGTCCATCGCTCGCCGCGGCGCCAGAGTCCGCGGTTGGGGGCGCTGTATCGCCAGTCCCCGCGGAGTCGCCCGGCGCTTCGAGCTCACATGGCGGCTGGATGCGGACGGCCAAATTGCGCTACGAACAGGCCCGCGATTGCGCTACGACCAGTGCCGCGATTGCGCTACGGAGGCGTCGGCGCCCATGACGAGTCACCTCGCTTCGGATCTCGCGTCGCTGCGGATCGATCGCACGCCGCGCGCTCCTCGGCGGTGGCCGGCCATGCTCGCCGGGGCGCTGGCGGTGACGGCTGCGGGTGGTCTCGCGCTCGTGAAGGGTCGCGCCTACGTGGAGTCGCGATTGTTCAAGCTCGAGGTGTCCGTGACCGAGATCACGAGCGTCGCGCCCGCTCAGGGGGACGTCGAGCTCACCGCCACCGGCTACGTGATCGCGCAGTCGACCGCGAAGCTCGCCGCGAAGATCGTCGGCCGCATCTCGAAGAGCGGCGTGCGCGAGGGCGGCAGCGTCAAGGCGGGCGAGGTGGTCTTCGAGCTCGATGTCGAGGACCAGGCCGCGGCCGTCGCAGCCGCGCGGGCACGACAAGCCGCGGCGGGTGCGCGCATCGCGACCTCGCTCGCGAGCCGGGTCGAGTTCACGGTCGAACACGAGCGCGAGCAGAAGCTCCTCGCGGCGGGGGCGGCGGCGCGCTCGGGCGTAGAGGTGTTGGAGGCGCGGCTCAAGGTGCTCACGGCCCAGATCGCAGCGGCGCGGGCGGAGGCGAACGCTGCCGCCGCCGAGGTCACGAGCCTCACGACGGGGCTGAAAAACCTGCGGATTTTGGCGCCGATCGACGGCACCGCGGTCTCGAAGCCGGCGAGCGTGGGCGACGTCGCGAGCCCCGGGGTGGCGCTGGTCGAGCTCGCGGATTTTGCGTCGCTGCTCGTCGAGGTCGATGTGCCAGAGGCGCGGCTCGGGCGCGTGAAGCCGGGCGCGCCCTGCACCATTTCGCTGGACGCGTTCGGCAGCGAGCGCTTCCTCGGCGAGGTGGCAGAGCTGGGGCCGCGACTCAACCGCGCCAAGGCAACGGGCATCGTGAAGGTAAAGTTCACGGCGCCGCCCGCGAGCCTGCGCCCCGAGATGAGCGCGCGCGTGAGCTTCCTCGACAAAGCGCTCGACGAGGCGCAGCTCAAAGAGCCCGACAAGGTGGTCGTGCCGCGGACGGCGCTCGTCGAGCAAGCCGGGGGCAAGGCGGTGTTCGTCCTCGAGAACGGCAAGGTGCGACTCACGCCGGTCGTCGTCGGCGCGCCGCTCGGCCAGGGCTTCGTGCTCGAGAGCGGTCCGCCTCCGAAGACGCGGGTCGTGCGCGAGCCGCCGAAAGACCTCACCGACGGCCAAGCCGTGTCAGAAAAGACCGCGAGCTGACCCGACCGCATGCGATTAGGCTGCCGCTCCCGAACGCCATTGCCAATCTCATTGCCAGTCTCATTGCCAGTCTGTTTGCCAATCTCATTGCCAGTCTAATTGCCAGTCTGTTTGCCAATCTCATTGCCAGTCTGTTTGCCAATCTCATTGCCAGTCTGTTTGCCAATCTCATTGCCAGTCTCGTTGCCAGTCTCATGGCTGCCCCTTCCCACTCATTTTCCC
>SHZB01000146.1 GCA_009692485.1 Myxococcales bacterium | reverse complement strand
AACGTGCTCGGCAAGAGTGGGCCGCTGCTCGAGTCGCTTCCGGCTGCTGGTTCCAGCGCGGCGCTCGAACCCGGCTGGCAGATTTGGTTCTCGCTCGGGATCTCCCCCGGCGAGCTTTTGTGCTTCTTCGTGTTCTGGTTGATCAACGTCTTCTTCATCTGGAAGGGCACCGAGTCGATCAAATGGATGGAGGCCCTGGCCGCGCCCTTTCTCATCGTCGCCGGCCTCGTCTTGCTCGCGTGGGCGATCCTGCGCGTCGGCTCGCTCGCGACGATCTTGTCGGCCAAGTCCAGCTTTGCGACCAACGCTGAGTTCTGGCGCGTGTTCTTCCCGAGCCTGACCGCGAACGTCGGTTTCTGGGCGACCCTGTCCTTGAACATCCCGGATTTTGCTCGCTTTGCGAAGAGTCAACGCGAGCAGGTGCTCGGTCAGGCGATCGGCCTGCCGCCGACGATGGCGCTCTTCGCGTTCATCGGCGTCGCGGTGACGGCAGCCACGCCGCACATGTTCGGAGAGATCATCACCGATCCGGTGGCGCTGCTTGCGCGGGTCGGAGGGCTCGTGACGACGCTCGTGGCCATGGTGGCGCTCTCGCTCGCGACCTTGTCGACCAACATCGCCGCCAACGTGGTCTCGCCGGCGAATGATTTCTCGAATCTGCGACCCAACAAGATCTCTTACAAGATGGGCGGCTACATCACCGCGGTCATTGGCATTCTCATCATGCCTTGGAAGCTCCTGGCGGCAGCGGGCACTTACCTCTTCATCTGGCTCATTGGGTATTCCGCTTTGCTCGGCCCAATCGGCGGCGTGTTGATCGTCGACTATTATGTATTGCGAAAGAAGGTGCTCATCGTCGACGACCTCTATCGTCGCGGCGGCGCCTACGAGTACGACGGAGGAGTGCATCGCGCGGCCATCGTGGCGACCCTGCTCGGCATGTTGCCCAATGTGCCCGGCTTCGCGTTTACCCTTTATGCGGGCGGCGTTCGCGGCCGTGCCGAGTATCTCGCCGGGCTCGCAACGCGCAAGGGCGAGACGCTTGCTTCGTTTGCCGGCATTTCGATGAGCATCTACGACTATGCGTGGTTCGTAGGGTTCGGCCTCGCCGCGCTCATCTATTGGCTGCTCGCGAAGAAACGCGTCCTCGCCGATATCGCCGCGCGCGCCGTTGCTGCTAGCCCGCTGGCTTGAAGAGCGCCTTGAATTGCGGGAAATCCGCTTCTTCGAGCGCACCGTCAATCACGCACGCGACATCCCCGCGCGGCGACACGAGCGCGTGGACGGGCAGGCGAGGAGCCACGGTGAGACCCAGCGGCGTGAGCCAATCTTCGCGCTTGCCCTCGCGTAACCAGTACGTCGCGCGCACCCCGGTCTCGGGCTGACTCGAGAGAAAGCGACGCATCTCGCGCTCGTCGTCGTCGAGCGAAACGAACGCGAGCGTCACGCGCACGCCGTCCTTCTCTAGCGCACGTCGCCAGGACATGAGGCGAGGCATCTCTTCTTTGCATGGGCCGCACCACGCTGCCCAGAGGTTTAGCCAGAGCCACTTTCCGGCTCCGAAGGCGATCGGCGTCGGCAGCGTGGCCGCCCCGATCGCGCTCACGACCTCGATGCGCCCTTCGGGGTGCCGTCTTTCCGGGCCATCGAGACAGAGCTTGCGTGCGCTCTTCACGCGCGGCGGAAGGGTCGTGGACGGCGCACTCCCAGGCCCCACTAGACTCGTGCTTCCGGTGATCGCCTGGCTGCGCTCGCGCACCGCCGCCGAGCCCTGAGCCGTGCTCGTCGTCTCTTCGCACTGCGCGAGCATGAGGAGCGCCGCGCAGAGGCTCGCGCGCCCTACGCTCATAGTCGGCAATCGACCCACGTCACGAACGCGCTGCGATTGATGGCCTCGGCGTCGCACTTTTCTGGATGCGACACGCCCCACGTGCAGAAATCTTTGTCGAGTTGGGCGAACTCTTTGCCAAGCCACAAGAGACCAACCTTCTTGTCGATATCGGGGTCTTGAAATTCGTCGCCGACGTGAAATCTCACCGAGTTTGCGCGCCGGTGCGAGAGCTTGCGGTTCATCTCTACCCCGCCGGTCTTCGACGCGCGCGCCACGACGAAGAAATAGCGTGCGCCTTTGCGGTCTTCCCACTTGGCTTCGATCAGCTTCTTGCCCTCTTCGTCGAGTTGGTCGGAGCCGTCGGCAAACATGACGACCGCGGCGCGCTCTTTGAGCGGCTGAAACAGGGCGTTGAAATCTGCGTCGTCGATGGAAGCGAGCGTCTTCACGTCGGCGGGCTGGCAGCCGCGCCCACCGCCCGAGCCTGACAAGCCGCAGGCGTGGATCACGCGGGCGAGCACCGCCTTGAAATTGGCGGTGCAATAGCCAACCTCGGCGTCGTCGGCCGTCGCAACCTTGAGCTTTGGTTCTTCTGAACCGGTCTGGAGTCGCAGCGTGGCCGCTTGTACTTCGGCGCGCATGCTGAGCGTCGCGCCCCCAAGCAAGCCGAGTCCGGCGACGCCTCCGACGATGAGCGCTGCGATGTTCATGGTCATTCTCTCCGGCTCAAAACTTTGGGGCCACGAGCTCGGGTGCGAGCTTCTTCAGCGAATAGACGAGACCCATGTCCGAGTCCTCTTCGCACAATCGCTGCGCCCCGAGGAAGAGCTGCGGCGTCGAGACCGGAAGGTGGTTGTCGACCGCGAAACGGAGCATTTCATCGAGCTGCTTGCCTGTTGCCTTTTCGGCGATGCACGCGCCGAGCCCCGGGAAGTCCGTCTCGATCATGCCAAGTACGGCCTTGCCTGCCTCCTTGCCTGCCTCTTTGCCCTTCGCCGTGAGATTGAGCAGGGCACTCTGGTGCTCGTACGCGTACTCCAAGAATTGTGCTCCTTGCCCTTTCTTGTGCGCGCACAACAAAGCCTTGGAGACTTCGCAGGCGCCCGGATGGACGGGCCGGTCCACCATCCAATTGCAGGCGTCATCGAGCGGGAAGACGAGCACGCCGATATCCATTTGACCGAGGAATTCTTCCGTGGCGAGACGCTGATGGAGCGCCTTGCAGCTTGGACAAAGCGGGTCCACGAGCAGGGTCACGGGCAGGCGTTTTTGCGTTGTCGCCGCTGTGCCGAAGCTCATCTTCATGGCCAGTTCGCTCTTCTCCGAAAGCGGCTTTTCGAGTGCGCCGCACGCGAGGATGCGCGCGTCCTGGCTTGGCGCAGTTTTGGCGTACGCGAAGGCCGGGCTCGACGCGAAGAGCGCGAGCAAGAGCAGCCATGGCGGCACAAATGCCAAGTTGCCAATCGGGCGTTCGGCGTCCCGCAGCGGCCTTGGGGGCATGCCAGAGGGTGTGGTCGGGGGGGGCTCGCTCGTCTCGCGACCGAGGGCGAGCATGGCAAAGAGACCTCCCAGCGCGAGCACGCCGGCCGCGATGTAAATGCCAATGCAAGTCTTGCAGAAAGTGCCGAGACGCGTCGCCGAGAGGTAGGCCATGAAGAGCGACACGAGGAGGGGCGTGATGGACGCGGCGCCGAGGAACCCGACCGCGCGACGTGACGCTCCCCGCCGGGCGATCAGCACGTAGAGCGAGAACGCGGCGAAGAATGAAAACGCACCGAGCGCGAAGGATGAAATCGGCACTCCGCCCCAGATGCGGTCGCGCATGAGGGCCGCGTACGGGCTGTACAGCGCAGTGCGGCAGCCTTCGTCGGCGCCGGCCGCTGCGGCCATGCCTGGCACGAAGCCACAGCTGAGATCATGCACCTTGCGATCGAGGTGGCGGCTGTAGTCGAGCGTCGAAGACCAAGCGAACGCGAGCCCCGCAAGCGAGCCGAGCGCCATGGTCGCCGGCGCAAGAGTGCGACCAATTCGGTTCCACATGCGGCGCGCTTTACCCCAAGCCAGCGAATGGCGCCACCATGAGCACGGCACCATCAGCACGCGCGCGCGGGTTGGCTGGTCAAAGTTGCGCGAGCGGCGGTGGGACCCAGCCGCCAAGTTCGGCTTCGAGGGCGAGGGCGACGGCGATGGTGACGTGGTCGTTGCCAGGCGTCGCCGCCACCTGCACACCGAGCGGCATTCCGGAAGCGGAGAGGCCGAGCGGCACCGCGGTGACCGGCATCTCCATCACGTTGAAGACTGCGGCGTAGACCCAACGCAAGGGAGAGCGCAGCGGCTCGTTGTGCCGCGGAGCCGTCGATGAATAAGGCGGATAGAGCAACACGCCGCGCGGGCCGACCAGCTCGTTGAGCTCATGTTTGAGGAGCTTGCCTTCCTCGATCGCGCGCGCGCTCGATCTGGGGAAGAGTTTTGGCACGCGTTCTACGAGTGCGAGACCGAGCGCCGGCAGGGTGTGTGCGGAGCGCCCGAAGGCCCACGCCAACAGCTCGAGCGCAGGCATGATCGCTTTGCCATTGCCGAGCAGCTCGCGGAAGGTCGGCCCGCCCGCGGCCTCCATCATCGCCGACCAGATTTCGAGAGCTTTCTTCAGCCTCGGAAGCTTGGCCGTGCGGGTGCGCGCCCCCCGCCGTTCGAGCGCACGGGCGGCGCTACGCTGGGCCTCGCAAAGCTCATCGTCGACGGGTGTGCGGCCATCCGTCTCGATGCACACGACATCGAGATCGGCGAGCGAGACCTCCGCCGGTATTCCGATGTCTGCGGATGCGAGCACCGACAAAAGCGGCGCGAGATCGGCCGCGCGGCGAGCGAGCGGACCGGAGGTGAGGTAGCGATCTCCGACTCCGTGGGTCGCAGGAAATTGCCCGGAATTATCGACGAGACCGCCCGTTGGCTTGTGCCCGAAGATGCCATTGAAGAAGGCCGGCATGCGAATCGAGCCGCCGACATCCGAGCCGAGTCCGAAGGGTACGCCGCCCGCGCCGATGATCGCGCCCTCGCCGCCCGAGCTGCCGCCGGGGATCCGCTTGAGGTCGTAGGGGTTGTTGGTGCGGCCGTAGACCCGGTTGTTCGACTCCATCCACATGCACAGCTCGGACAGATTCGTCACACCGAGCGGGATCGCGCCGGCCGCGCGGAGGCGTCGCACCGCGCCTGCGTCACTCGTCGCCAGCGTGCCTCGTCGCGCGACGAGCCCCGAGGTGTTGGGCATGCCTTCGAGCGCGAAGCACTCTTTGATGCTGCACGGGACGCCAAGAAATGGACGGTCCTCGCCATCGCCCGCCGCGATCATCCGATCGGCGTCGTCTGCCTCGCGCCGCGCCTCCTCGAAGCGTGTGCACACGACCGCGTTGAGCTGAGGATTGACGCGCTCGATCTGGCGGATGTGCGCCTCCACGACCTCGCGCGAGCTGACTCTTCGGCTTCGAATGAGGGTGCCGAGCTCGGTACCAGAGAGCAGAAGATTGGAGTCCACGGCCGAGGAACCTACACCGCACGGCCGTGCCTGTCGCGCCACGCGGCGAATCGATTCATCCGCCGCCCAGCCTGCCCGTGACCGCGCCGAAACAGCCGCGAAAACTGGGCACCTATTGGCGCCAAGGCCAACGTCGTCCATCGCGCCCGTGACCGCGCCGAAACAACCGCGAAACATGGATAACGGTACGGCTACGTCGGCTCGCCGGTCGCGGGTCGAGGAGTGACCATTGTGAAGTTCGATACCGGCGATACGGCTTGGGTGCTCGCGTGCACGGCGCTCGTCCTCTTGATGACGCCCGCGCTCGCGCTGTTCTACGGCGGCATGGTGCGCGCAAAGAACGTGCTCTCGACCTTCATGCACAGCTTCTTCGCGATCGGCGTCGTGACGATCGCCTGGGTCGTCGTGGGCTACTCGCTCGCGTTCGCGCCCACGCGCGGCGGGTTCATCGGCGGCTTTGACCACTTGTTTTTGCGGGGCGTGGGTCTCGAGGCCAAAGGGACTATCCCGCACCTCTTGTTCATGGCCTATCAGCTGATGTTCGCGATCATCACGCCCGCGCTCATCAGCGGCGCGTTCGCCGAGCGCATGAAGTTTTCCACTTACGCGCTCTTCACGTTGTTGTGGTCCTTGCTCGTCTATTGCCCAGTCGCGCATTGGGTGTGGGGGCCGGGCGGGTGGCTCGCCTCGCGGGGCGCGCTCGATTTCGCGGGCGGCACGGTCGTGCATCTGACCAGTGGAGCCAGCGCGCTCGTGCTCGCAAAGATGCTGGGGCCGCGGCTTGGCTGGCCTGGGCGCAAGGCCCCGCCGCACAATCTCACGATGACGATGCTCGGCGCGGGCCTCTTGTGGTTTGGGTGGTTCGGCTTCAATGCCGGCTCGGCGCTAGCTGCCAATCAGGTCGCGGCGCTCGCCTTCGTCAATACCCATGTTGCGGCCGCCGCGGGTGCGCTCGCCTGGGCCGCGGTCGAGTGGATCCGCCACGGCAAACCCTCGAGTCTTGGGCTTGCGTCGGGCCTCGTCGCGGGCCTCGTCGCAGTGACGCCGGCTGCGGGCTTCGTTGGACCGATGGCGGCCATCGGCATTGGCCTCGCCGCTGGAGTCGTGTGTTACGGGGGCGTGCAGCTCAAGGGCAGGTTCGGCTTCGACGACGCGCTCGATGCCTTCGGCGTCCACGGTGTGGGCGGTGCGCTCGGAGCCGCGCTCACGGGCCTCCTCGCAGCGAAGGCGTGGAACGCGGCCGGTCAAGACGGTCTCTTGCTCGGCAACGCGAGCCTCGCCTTCGAGCAGCTCGTCGCGATCGCGGCGGCTGCGGGATGGGCGGTCATCGGGAGCATCGCCATTCTCAAACTGCTCGACCGGACCATCGGCCTTCGCGCCGCCAAGGACGATGAGCAAGAGGGGCTCGACCTCAGCCATCACGGCGAGGCCGCCTACGCGCACGCCGAGGCCGGCTCGCGGGCGCTCCCGAGCCACGCGGCCGAAATGGCGGCCGACAGGGAGGACGAAAGCGCCGTGGCCCGCGCGACCTTGGCCGCGGACCTCTAACGCGCAACGGCGAATGGCCCACGCCTGATGGCCAATGGCTGCTGCCTAATGGCCAATGGCTGCTGCCTAATGGCCAATGGCTGCTGCCTAATGGCGAATGGCTGCTGCCTAATGGCGAATGGCTGCTGCCTAATGGCCAATGGCTGCTGCCTAATGGCCAATGGCTGCTGCCTAATGGCGAATGGCTGCTGCCTAATGGCTAATGGCTACGGCCTAATGGCTAATGGCTAATCACTGGCAGGGGCAGATCGAGCGGCGTGAGTTCGCCCCGCAGGGGAGGCCTAGTTGATCGGCGTTGAAGGCGTGATCTTGCGGGCACGCCGATTCCGTCGAGCACAAGATCGGGCCGAGCAGGCCCCCGTTGCCAGTGTGGGCGCCGCCCGAGTCCTCGAGGCACGCATAGGTGAAGCCGTTCATGGCGACGGCGGTTCCCATCCCGAACGCGACGCTGATGGCTTGGCACTCGGCCACGGTGTCTTGGGCCTGAAACCAACCGACCTTGTCGGCATAGAGCGTCTTGCCGACCGCGGCGCATGTCGACGTGCAGGCATGTCCGCATTCCGTCGGATGGAAACACCACAACAGGCCGTTTGCCGCTTTGCAGCTCGAGGGTCCGGTCTGGCAAATACCGCCGAGGCAAGCCTCGCCGGGGACGCACAATTTGCCGGCGTTCATGCCTTGGCAATTGCCGCTTGCACCGCAGAACAGATTGCTCGACATCGGCTCGACGCATTGGGCGCCGCAGAAAAGCTGGCCGGCCGGGCAGGGGGCATCGCATACCCCGGCGCCGATGCAGAATTCACCCGCCACGCACGCGCTGCCGGCGTTCGGGCCGAGGCAGTTGGAGCTGGCGCCGCAGTGTTGCTCGTCCGTCGTCGGGTCGATGCATTTACCATCGCAGGCAACCAGACCACTTTGGCACGACAGCGCGCAACTACCCATTCCGTTACACACAAAGCCGGGTTCGCAGGCGAGGCCGCAGACGCCACAGTTCTGATTGTTCGTCGAGAGCTCTACGCATTTGCCGCTGCAGTCGCTCAATTCGGCCTGGCATGAGAGCGCGCAGCTGCCTTTGCCGTCGCACACGAAGCCCGGCTCGCACGCCGTGCCGCAAGCGCCGCAGTTGCTAGCGTCGGACCCGAGCGCGACGCAGGCTCCATCGCACTCCGTGAAGTCCTTTTCGCAAACGAGCGTGCACTTGCCAGCGACGCAAAACTCGCTCGCCCCGCACGCTGCGTCGCACGCCCCGCAGTGGTCGCGGTCCGTCGCGGTGTCCACGCACTCTTCGCCGCATAGGAGCCCCGTCAAACAGGACGATCCGCCTGTCGTCGCGCTCAACGACGTGCCCGTGGCATCGTCCAAGCGTGCGCCGGTCGCGCAGCTGACAGCCACGGCCACGAGGGACAGCCAGGCGAGAGAGCGAAGAAGAGTCGTTCGGCGCGAGTTGCGAAGCATGGCGCGGAGCATACAGAAATTCCGGCGAAAACCCGTCGCGAGGATTCGTCTCGTGAACGACCGCACTCAGTCTACGGCGTTGTGCTGGAGCCACTCGGCGAAGCGGGTGAGACCTTCGTCCATGTTCACGCGCGGGCAGTAGCCGAGATCGCGCTCGGCACGCGCCGTGTTGGCCCAAGTGCGCAGTACGTCGCCCGGTTGCATGGGCTCATGAACGATGCGCGGCTCTCTTGCGAGTGCACGGCCGATTCGTACCACCAGCTCGGCCAATGCGACGGGGCGCGTGCCGCCAAGGTTGTAGAGCGAGAACCCGTTCGGGGCGCGGTCGAGCGCCGCCACCGTCCCATCGACGATGTCATCGATGTACGTGTAGTCACGGCTCGAGGTGCCGTCGCCGAAAAGGGTAACGGGCTCGTCCCGCGTGATCGAGCGAGCGAACTTGTGGATTGCCATCTCCGGGCGCTGCCGCGGACCGTACACGGTGAAGTAGCGCAGGCACGAAGCGCTCAGGCCGAACAAATCGCACAGTGTCGCTAGCAAAAGCTCGCAGGCGCGTTTGCTCACCGCGTACGGACTGGCTGGCAGATCGACACGCTGCGACTCTTCATAAGGCACGTCCGTGTTGTTGCCATAGACCGACGAGCTCGAGGCAAACACGAGCCGTCCGACGCCGTGCGCCACCATCGCCTCTGCGACGTGCGAAGTGCCGACCACGTTCACGAGCTGGTAACGCCACGGCGCACGCAAGCTGGGCCGCACGCCGGCCAGCGCAGCGAGGTGCAGCACCGCGTCGAAGCCGCCACGCTGCAACAGCGCATCGAGGCACGCCCGATCCCCGATGTCCCCGTCGACGATCTCGACGTGCCCGCGCAACGAGCTGACATTGCGTTCTTTCATCGAGCGCGCGTAGAAGGCGTCGAAATTGTCGAGCCCGACCACGGTGTCGCCGCGGCCGACGAGGCGCTCGGCGACGTGGCTGCCAATGAACCCGGCGATACCGGTGACGAGAAGCTTCATCGCCGCCCGCAAATAGCAGGATTTCACGCGGCAGTCGCGCCGCTCTCGATACCTCGATTCATGAGGGTCAACGGGTCAAAGAACAGCAGCGCCCGAGTCCATGGCCTCGCATCGAGGGACTAGTCAAAGGACGTGCCCAGCACTCCGCGCTCTGCAAGAGAGGTGAACGCTCCGGAGCGGGTGACGACCACGTGATCGACCAGCGTGAGACCGGCGACCTTGGCGGCGCGTGCGACCGAGCGCGTTGTCGCGACGTCCTCAGCCGATGGCTCGGGGCAGCCGCTTGGGTGGTTGTGCGCGAGCAAGAAACTGCACCCACCGATGCGGAGCGCGGCCCGGAGGAGCTCAGCCGGCTCGACGAGGATTGAATGCGCGCCGCCGTGAGCGACCCGGCGCACGCCCACGAGGCCGTTGTTGCCATCGAGCGCCAGCACCCACATCTCTTCGTGCTCGAGCGCGCCGAGTCGCGGAGTGAGATAGGCCGCTACGGCCGGTGGCGTGGCGAGCGGCTCCCGCGGGCTCGCGCGACGGCGGGCCATGCGGCGGCTCACCTCGACCGTCGCCGCGAGGCGTAGCGCGCGGGCGGTGCCGATCCCCGGCAGCTCGGCGAATGCCTCGGCGCCGTGAACCGCAAGCGCCTCGAAGCCGCCAAGCTCACGCAATACGAGATCGGCCAACAGCAAGGGAGACTGCCCGCGCGCTCCTTTGCCAATCACCACTCCGAGCAGTGTGCGGTCATCGAGCTGCTCGAACCCATCGTCCAAAGCCCGCCACCGCACGTCCTCTTCATCCACGCAGTTCAACACCATGGTTGTCGTCATGCCCTGACCAAAAGCAATCGCCGCGCCACCGGTAATCATTGAGAAAAACGCGCAATACGGGTGGCGGCCGCCGGCGGAATGCTGGCGGGCCGCCAGTGCCGGCATGCCCTCAATCCAGCACGCTTGCGGTCAGGAACGCGACGGATAACGGTGCGCTCGATGGCGAGCGGATCGAAGGCGCGGCAGTCCGATGGTGAAGGCGGCTTGGCGGAGGCGGCTGGGGCTGGCAGCGCGTCGGGCGCGGGCGACGCGAGCGGGGCCGGCTCGAGCGCTGCGAGCACGGAGCCGAGCGTGTCGTTCGAGGCCTCGGCCGAGCGACTCACCGACATCGTGAAAGTCCTCGAATCTGGGGAGATCTCGCTCGAGGAGTCGCTCCGGCTCTTCGAAGAAGGCGTGCGGGTTGCACGCGCGGCACAGCACCGTCTCGACCGCGCCGAGCGTCGCGTGGAGGAGCTATTGGGTCTCGACGCCGAGGGCGAGCCCGAAAAACGCCCCATCGATTGACCCGCCCGACTGGCACTTACGACTCGGCACTTTAGTCTGACCAACGCGACCGGC
>SHZB01000145.1 GCA_009692485.1 Myxococcales bacterium | reverse complement strand
GTTGTCGAGCGCGCGTGGGTCGTGCACCACGGGTTTTGCGCCCTTTTCGAGCAAGAGATCGATGAGTGTCAACGCCGGTGCCTCGCCGAGATCTGCGCTCTTCGGCTTGAAGGACACGCCCCAGATCCCGATGCGCTTGGCGTCCAGCGAGCCCTGCAGCGCACGCTCGAGCTTCTCGGCGAGGACGCGTTTTTGCCGCACGTTGATCTCGTGGGTCGCCCGCACGATGGCCAGATCGCGCCCGGCCTCGCGCGCCGCATGAAGCAGCGAGCCGATGTCGTTTTGCAGCAGGCGCCCGCCAAAGCCAGGGCCGACGAACAGGTACTTGTGACCGATGCGCGGATCGGCGCCCATCACCTTGCGGATGGTTTCGATATCCGCGCCGACCTCTTCGGCGAGCATCGCCAGATCGTTCATGAACGAGACGCGGGTGGCGAGCAGCGCGCTCGTCGCATATTTCGCCAGCTCCGCCGAGCGTGAGTCGGTCACGAAGATGCAGTCGCGCGCCCGCAAGAGCGGCGAGTAGACGCGACGAAGGATCTCGGCCGCACGCACATCGCTCGTGCCGATCACGATCCGATCGGGCTTCATGAAATCTTCGACCGCGTTGCCCTCTTTCAAGAACGACGGGTTCGACACCACTCCAAAGGGCACGCTCGCATGCACACCGATGCGGACCCGAAGCCTGTCGACCGTACCGATCGGCACGGTGGTGCGCGCCGCGATGACTTTGTAGTCGCCGGCGTCCCCGGAGCCGATGACCTTGCCGATGCGATCTCCCACCTCGAGGATCTCGCCGACCTGCGGCTCGCCGCTGGGCTTCACGTTGACGCGCATCGCGATGTAGACGACCTCGGCGTCACGCACCGCCGCCTCGAGTTCGCCGGTGAAGCGGTAGCGCCCGGCCGCGCGGTTCGACGCGATCACGGGCTCGAGCCCAGGCTCGTAGATCGGTAGCTCCCCCGCTTCGAGCCGCGCGAGCCGCGCCCCGTCGAGCTCCACCTGGACGACGTCGTTGCCGAAATCGGCGAGACACGCGCCGGTGACGAGCCCGACGTATCCGGTGCCAATGATGGCGATTCGCATGCGCTTAGCGTTATCGGTCAACGACTCCCGCCGCAAGCGCGAGCGAGCGGGTCACGGATGGATGAACACGATCGTGCCCGTGAGCGGCTTCATCGCGCCATGCCATCCGGGCGGCACCGCGGGCTCCGTCCACGAGAAAATCCGCCGCGCGTCTTCGGGCGCGAGGTTGATGCAGCCGTGGCTCTTCGGCGTGCCGAAGCCGTCGTGCCAATAGGCGCCGTGAAGTGCGTAGCCCTCTTCGAAGTACTGCACGTAGGGCACGTCCCTGAGCTCGAACTCTTCACCGACGGCGCGCGAATCCATTGTGCTCGTCACCCATTTCGTGTGGACGCGGTAGATCCCCCGAATGGTCGCGCGCTTGCTCGTATCGGGATCGGCGAGGCCATCTTCGCCGCTCGAAATGAGCGTGGCGTAGACCATGGTCATGCCCTCATAGGCGACGAGCACCTGCTTGGTGAGGTTGATGTCGAGCCACTTTTGGCCGTCCTTCGCCCACTTCGGCCAGCGCTTCGCCTGCTCGATGCGGCTCGCATGCCGGTCATCGACGTAGTCGCCATCGGCGGTCTCGAAATGCAATTTGCCGCCGAAAAACTGCTGTTTTCCGGTGAGCCGCACGAGCGAGCGAAACTCGAGCTCACCCTTGCTGGCGAGGCGTTTCTTGTTCGCGTCCCATGCCCACCGCTTGCCGCCGGCGCGCCGGATGATCGCAAACGGAAACGGAACTTTCTCTTTCGCGATCTCGAAGCCGTGAAACGCCGAGCCACGAATCGGCCGAAAACGATCCGCCGGAATGACGAGCAGATCCGGCGTCACGTTGTAGCGGCGACCCTCGAACAAGTAAGACTCGGTGAACGAGCGACCCTGGCGACGATCGACTTGCTCGACGCGGCTCGCCGTCGTGGAATCGACGAGCCCCGATAGATTCGGCAAGACCGCGTGGTCACGCAAATAGGCCGGAATATCGGGGTCCGTCACGCGCTCGGCGAGGGCGAGGACGGCGTCTTGTGCGCCCGGTGTGGGCTTGTGCCGGTGCCACACGTCGAGGCCATAGCGCGCGCCGCTCACGGTATCGGCCTCCCATTTTGCGAGGTGGGCATCGAGGCTCGGCTCGTGCGCGCGGAGATCGGCCTCGGTCGGGATGCGCGCATAGACCGGACCGCCACGCGTCACCGTCCCGTACATGTAAGGCAGCGCCCGCGTGAAGTCGGGGCCCCGGCTCGCGGCGCGCAAGATGGGGTGCGCGAGATCGGCCGTGAGCGCGTCCTTGCACACGAAGCCCGAGGGCACGACGCCTTGCCAACCCGCCTTGCACTCGCGCGTGGGCCCCGTCGCTGCATCTCGGCTCAGGACGACGGCCCCACCACGCAGCGCGCCGAGCATGCGGCTCTCGCGGTCGGCCCGCACATAGACTGGCGCATTCCAGCCGATGACACCCATGCGCGGCACCCCCTCGGGGATGGCCGGCGGCGAGTGCACGACCCCCGCGAGATCGACGAGCGGCTCGGCGGGCACGGGCAGCGGCGCCTCGTCGAGCGATGCCGCGGAGCCGGCGGTTGCTGCGCTCGTAGTTCCGGCCGGCGTGCCGGACGCGTGCGTGTCCGAGCCCGCGAGCCCGACCTTGCCCTTGCCGTCTCCACACGCGAGCAGCATCGCCGCGGCGAGCAGCATCGCCGTGGCAAACAGCGGCGGCGTGGCGAGCAGCGTGGAGCAGCGCCGCTCGAAGCTCACCGAAGTGGTCCCGATCACGATGAACCCGGGTACAGAATCGCGCCGAGGATGACAACACCGCTCGTCTCGACCGCAGCTCCGAGAGCGTCCTCAACGCGCGCCGCGATGTTCATCGTCTCGCCGACGAAGGCATCGGCCTCGCCTGGAAAGGTCGCGTCGAGATAGCCGTAGATCGGCACGGCATCGCTGTAGCCGCCCCCGGCGTCGCATGGCCGAATGAAGGGTTCATAGGGATCTTCGAGTCCGAGCGCATGGCCTTCGTCATCCAGCATACGGAAGGTCACTCGCGCGGACGCGGACGCGAGCCCAGCGAAACGAAGCGCAAGCTCGACGTGAAATCCTCCCTGTGGCCCAAAAATAATTGGCAAGGTCTCGCCCGCGATCATGGGTGCAAAGCAGGTTCGCCCCGTTCCGAGCGCGAGCACGGGAGCGGGAGCGGGAGCGGGAGCGGGAGCGGGAGCGGGAGCGGGAGCAGAGCCTCCGGGTTCCGTGCACGCTCGATAGCTAGGGCACACGTCGATCTCGGGTGTCCCGGTGCCGGTCGTCGGCGAGCTCGAAGACGCGCTCGGCAGGTCCGCTTCGGGAGCGCACGCTGCCGCACAGCTCACGAATGCGAGAGCGGCGAGGGATGTCGCTAGGGTCCGCACGACGCGCTCACTCTAATGCCATGAAGCACCTGAATCGAGGAGCATGCCGCCGCGCGAACGCCAACTTGCCGCACTGAAGCGGCGCGGCGCGTGCCATGATCGCCATTCGATGACGAGCCCACTTGCACAGTGGCGTGCCCGTTCGGGCCGCGTGTTTTTCGCCGCGTTGGCCACGCTCTTCGTGGTGCCGGTCTTCACGGAAGGTTGCGCGACGAAGCGCGAACGTACGCTGCCCGCTTTGGTGCAGAACTCCGCGTCCACCGGGGGTACCGCAGGCGCGGGCGAGGGCGGCGAGGGCGGCGCGCCGGTCGAGCATCCGTGCGGCATCGACTGCGCGACCATCGGCGTCGACGCGTGCCACGTCGCCACTTGCAACCTGGCGACCAAGCAGTGCGAGGTCGTGAATGCCAAGGCCGGCACGCCCTGCGACGACCAACTCTTCTGTACCTTGTCCGATAGCTGCCAAGACGGCGCGTGTGTGGGCGGGCCCGCGACCGAATGCGGGATGACCGCGCCAGATTGCTACGACATCGTCTGCACCGAGATGACGCAGTCCTGCGCGACCGTGCTCGAACCCGACGGCGCGACCTGCGCCGATCCGAACGACCTCTGCCTCACCGGAGGAAAGTGCAAAAACGGCCTGTGCACGGGCTACCCGAACGATTGCTTCTTCGCGCCGGTGCCGGATGATTGCCACATCGCGGTGTGCAATCCGAAGACGGGCAAATGCGAGCCCGAGCCCGGTAACGACACGCTCAGCTGCAGCGTGCTCGGAGATCTGTGCTCGAACGGCAACATCTGCAACGCGGGCCTCTGCGTCGGCGGTGCCCCGAAAAACTGCCAATCGCTGAGCGTGGGGTGCAACGTCGGAGAGTGCGACGGGGCGACGGGCCAATGCAAAGGCGTGCCCGTCATGCTTGGCAGCAAGTGCGACGACGTGAATCACTGCACCGCTGGCGAGACCTGCCAAGCCGGCAATGTCTGCGGCGGCGGGACCAAGACGAGCGCGTGCAAAAACGGCGATGGTTGCTGCCCCGTCGGCTGCACCGGGCTCACGGACGATGACTGCAGCATGGTGCTCTCGCTTGGCCGCCACACGAGCTGCGTGGGCAGAAGCAATGGCCAATTGCTCTGCTTCGGAAACAACCAATATGGCCAATTGGGCAACGGCTCGACCAACCACAGCAACGTGCCGGTGCCGGCGACCGTGGCCGGCGTCGTGACGGTGGCCGTTGGCCGTGCGGCGACCACGCATACCTGCGCCGGGCTCGCCGACGGAACCGCCAAATGCTGGGGCAACAACGGCTCCGGGCAGCTCGGCAATGGCACTCAAACGAGCTTCTTGCTCCCCGTCCCCGTGACCAATCTCACGGGGGTCGTTGGCGTCGCCGCCGGCCTCTCGTATTCATGTGCACACCTGACTGCCGGCAACGTGAAATGCTGGGGAGGCAACGCGTATGGCCAGCTCGGAACGGGCAATACGACCGCGCAAACCGTCCCGGTGGACACCCTGCCTTCGATCACCAATGTCGTCAGTCTCGCGCTCGGCGACGGGCACTCATGCGCGCTCCTCACCGACAAGACCATGAAGTGCTGGGGCCGCAACAATTATGGGCAGATCGGAATTGGCAATACGACGACCCAGCTAATGCCAGTCGCGGTCCCGGGCGTGGCCAACGTCAAGGCCATCGCGGCCGGCCAGTATCACACCTGTGCGCTCCTCGAGGACACCACGGCTTTGTGCTGGGGCTACAACGTTTCCGGCCAGCTCGGCAACGGGACGACCCTGGTGCAGCACTCACCGGTGAGCGTGTCCGGGCTCACGGGTGCGGTCGCGATCGCAGCCGGCGACTTTCATTCGTGCGCGGTGCTCGCCACGGGCACGGCGACCTGCTGGGGCCAGAACTCCTACGGCAAGCTCGGCGATGGCGCGGCAGTGAACAAGAACATCCCCGTTCCAGTATTGAATCTCACGGAAGCGACCTCGATCAAGGCGGGGGCGGACCACACCTGCGCGGTGTGGGAAGGCGGCGTGAAGTGCTGGGGCTACAACGTCAACGGCCAGCTCGGCAACGCGACGACGACCAACGCGAGCACACCCGTGACGACGCTGTTGTAGTCGGGCGGTTTGAGCAGGCGGCTCGACGCGGCTCGGGCGGTTTGAGCACGCGGCTCGACGCGGCTCGGGCGGTTTGAGCACGCGGCTCGACGCGGCTCGGGCGGTTTGAGCACGCGGCTCGACGCGGCTCGGGCGTCAACCCACCAAGACGCGTGCGCCGGCTGCGATCACCGTTCCGTGTGGCGAGGGGTCGAGATCGTCGCAGGTCTTGGCCTTGTCGCCCATCCTCGCGGCCGGCTTGTCATTGATGAGCACCGATGCGCTCCCCTCGTCCACCGTCGCTTTGTTGTTCGGCGGAGATTGGAAGGGTCCGGGGATCGGTAAATGCGGAGGGATATTCTGCGCGGTGCTTCCCTTCATCGCGGCGGGCATGTTCTCGATCAGCACGTTCGAGCTCAATCCGTCGCACAAAATCCCGTTGAAGGGCGTCGGCGTCGGCGTCGGCACCGGTCCCGCCGGAGAGGGCACCATCAGCACGTGCGTGTCGATCCCGACGACCTTGTCACCCTGTTTTGCCGCCGGTTTTCCCATAGTCCCAATAGGGTAGTGCCATAACTCAGAGAATCACGGCTAGGGTAGTGCCATAACTCAGAGAATCACGGCCTAAGTCACGACGGCTCTCGTGAATGGATACGCCACCAGGCGGGTCGCGAGCGTGCGAGACTCCGCGGCATGGCGGGCGCGGCAGATCCGGGGGGCATCGGCGTCGCAGATTTTGCGGGTGTGGCTGCGGCGCTCGCGGAGGGCTTTCCGTTGGCGAAGGTCCTCGAGACCCAGAGGCTCGATGGCGAGGCTTGGCCGGCAGCCGACGTCTGGTGGAAGCAACGGCTCGCCGAGGACGGCGCCAAAGGTGGGGCCTTGTTTCTCGCGTATCAGGCCGCCCTCGCGGATTCAGAAGATTGGCTCGCGCGAACCATCAAGCCGCTCGATGACGATCTCGAAGCATGGCTCGGTTTCTTGGGCGCCTGGTCGTCGTCCAAAGATCCGAGCGTATGGCTCAAGCAAACGTTGCAGCTGAATGGCAACGATGTGTCGCGCCTTCGACGTCGCTGGGGCAAACGCATCGAGGAGGACACGGAGCTCGCCATCCTAGCCGCCAAGTTGGCAACGCAAGGACCGAAGCCCTTGCCACGACTCGAGATCGCGCCCGCCGTGTTGCGCCGCTACTCGTGGTCGAAACGGGCTGCGGAGGCTCCGCGCGCGAATCAAGTGGCGGGTCCTGCGGCGCCGCTCGTGGAGGACTTTCCGGTCGATCGCTATGCTCGGTTGTGCGCCGAGCTCGCTGCCCTTCCGGCCGCGCGCGCGCAGGTGCTCAAGAGCCACGGTCTCGACCTGCACACGCACAAGGCATTGGAGCTGCGCTGGAACGCAGCGCTCGCGGCCAACGCGCAGCTCGCTGCGGATCACCGTCGTCTGGTGGCGCACCATCGCGCACGACTCGACACGGCACGCAGAGCGGCGGCGGACGCAAAGAAGGCAGCCGAGTCGGGCCCGCCCGTGAACAGCGTCGCGAGCGCAGCGAACCTGGCACCGGAGCACCGCCCCGCCGTCGTCCTTCCGGCGCTGGGCCTCGCTCGTCCGGACCTCCCGGCGCTGGGCCTCGCTCGTCCGGACCTCCCGGCGGTAGGCCTCGCTCGTCCGGTGGATGACTCGCGACCCTCCGCCGCGGAGCGCGAGGGCAGCATCGACGAGACTGGCGAGATGAGCGTTTTCTTGTTCGATGATCCCTTGCCTTTCATCGAAGGCGCGACGGCAATACCGGTCAGCACCGAGACCGATTCGGATGACGTTGCGGGGAACACCGCATTTTTGGACGCGGACTTCGCTGCCGCGCTGATCGACGCTCTCCCTTTTGAAGAGCCGCCCGATTCGAGCCGCGCGAGCGTTGCGCTGAGCCTGGAACAGCTCGCCGCAGTCGCGGTGGAGGTCACGCTCATGCCCAGTCGCGCGGAGTCGATCTATCAAATGTACGGGCTCACGCTGGATGGTGCGCGCACGGCCTTCGCGGAGCTCGAGCAGCAGCGGCGAAGCGACCGGTCGATGAGCGTGCGATGGGACGAGGCCTATGCTCGCTACCACGCCTACCGCACTCAGCAGGGCTGACACCCGACCCTCCCCCGCTCCGGGTGCGCGGACCCTCGCCGCGAAGCGAGGACTCACGACACGACGGACGACAGGACGACAGGACGGACGACACGAGCGCTTCGGTCACGACCTGTTGCAGTCGAGCGCTTCGATCACGACCTGTTGCAGTCGAGCGCTTCGGTCACGACCTGTTGCAGTCGAGCGCTTCGGTCACGACCCGTGCGCCGTGACGAGGCTGTCGCGCGTCCGGTCATCGACCTCGCCGGTGGCGTCGAGACCTTGGGACTTCTGGAAGGCGCGGACTGCGGCCTGGAAAGCGGCGTCTTCGTGGGCAACGTACTTCTCTTCGCCCGCCACGCGACCACCATAAAATCCGAGCGCGCTGAGGCGCATCCTCGCCCCCGACGGCGTGTCGGCAGGGTCGAGATCACCGACGCCGACGCGAATGCGCACGTCCCTTTCGAGCAAATGGACCACGACCTCGCGCACGTTCACTGCCACCTCGACGGTCACGCGACCCTCACCATCGGTGATGCGCTCGGAGTCGTCGCCGATCCCCTCGAATTTATACTTAGTATCTTTCAGTGGCTCGTCGTCCTCGGCGAGCACCACGCTCACGGTCACCTTGGGGACCTTCGCGATGAACTTGTTCTCCGTCTCTTTCGTGAGCGTGAGCTTCTTCTTCGGAAGGTCGGGCAGGAAGAGCACGTCGCCCGCGCGCAGCATGTTGGGATTCTTGCGCGCAGCCTTCAGCTCGGCATTCTTGCCATCGCTCCAGACCGCGTCGGCAGAGAAGCCGCGCGTGTGCGCGAGCTTGGTGAGGTAGTCGCCTTGCTTGATGACGTAGGGCTTCATCCTTCAGCCTTTGCGTGCTTGATCGACATCGGGAAACACGACTTCTGCGGACTCGTCGAGGAAAAGCTCCGCCTTGCCGTCGCCATCGAGCATGCCACCACGTTCGCTGCCGTCCGCGAGGACGACCACGAATCGGCGATGCGCTAGCGGTTTCCCATCTTCGTCGGCGAGCTTGATGATCGTGGGCTTCGGCGGCTCGTAATCGGGCTCTTTCTTTTCGTCGACCGGCTCGGGCGAACAGTTCAGCTTCACCTGTTCGCCGTCGATTCTCGCATTGCGATCGAGCCGAAGCTGCGCGCCTTCGCTCTTGAGCACCACGGTCTTTTTGGTCACGACGTCGAGCTTCTCACTGACGATCGCGACTTGCTTGCTCGAGAAGAGAGTGATCTCGTCCTTGCCTTGAATGGTCAGCGAATCGCTCTTGAACGTGAGCTTTGGAGTGTTGATCTCGACCCCCTCGGGTCCGATGCGCACTTCGCTTTTTCCGGAGCGCAATACGAGCGCCTTGTCGGACACGATCTCTGCCGTGCCGGTCGAGTACTGCGAGACGCTACCCTCTACGTGCAGCGTGGCCGACCGCCGCGCGTCGTTCGCGCCCACGATGGTGACGAGATGACCGAGCACCCGCTCGGTGCGATCACTCCGGTAGATGTGGTCAGTTTCAAGGAAGTGCTCGGCGTTGTCCTGTCCCTCGATGCGGGTGACGCGCGCGCCCGCGACGCGAAGATCGGAGTTTCCGCTCACCGACAAGACGTGGCTTCCCTTGATGGCCAGTTGGTAGTCGAGACCGACAGTGTCGTTCTTGTCACCGAGCACCGTCTCCGTCGCGTCGACGGCGATCGTGCGCGCGCTCGAGCCATCGACGCGGACGTTCTCGGCGTTGCCAACGACCAGCTCGTAGTCGTTCTCGACGAGCTGAACGAGGTCTTTCTCGGCTCGGATCGACAGCTTCTCTTTGCCCTTCTCGTCGTCGAAGATGAGCTCGCTATAGCCCTCACCACCGGGAGTGCTCTGCGAGCGGATCCCGCTCTTGTGCGCCTCGAGCGGCAATCGAAACGGATAGGGATGGGTGCCGTTGTAGACCGAGCCGAGGACCACCGGCCGATCGGTGTCGCCCCCGAGAAATCCGACGATCACCTCGGTGCCGATGCGCGGCAGAAACTGCGCGCCCCAGTTGGTGCCCGACCACAGCTGACTCACCCGCAGCCACGTCCGCTTGGCCGCAGAGTCACCGTCGCCGTCGAGCTCCCAATGGAACTCTACCTGCACGCGACCGTGCTGATCCGTGGAGAGTTCTGCGCCCTTGGGACCGATCACCGTGGCCGTCTCGACCGCGTGCTGCGCCCGTGCCGGCACCAAGGCGTGTCGATGGACGAGCTCGGCCGGGACGCAGTGAAATTCATTCGAGTAGGTCTCGATGGGGGCGTCCGTTTCAGCGCCTCCGCGCTCGGGGATCTTGCCCGTGTGCTCGACGCGCGTGACGAGCCAGCTGCGATTCGTTGCGGCGCCGCCCGGGTGATCTTCGAGCGTGAAGGTGATGCCCGGTGCGAGGCGCGGACAGCGACTTCGACCACGACCGACCTCGGCATCACGGCGAGCCTGCTCGAGCCGCACGCGCGCGACGCCATCGCCGATTTCCGCGCCGGGCTTGCCTGCCGGCTCGAGCTCCGCGCGGTCGTTGTGCGTGTAGACGGACAGCTGACCGCCAAGCGACGCGCCGATGGGGGACCGCGCTTTCGCATCGATCGCGGCGCGCGCGCGGAGCTTCAAGGCCGGCTTGCGAAAGTCGAAGTCGCCAAGGCGTACGAGCTCGGGTCTTACCCTGTGCGTGAGCCGAAAGTCCGTGACGTCATGCTCGGTCGCGGTCGTGCGCTGTGGCCGGTGAAACAGAGTGCCGCCTTGGCGACTGTCGCCACCGTCGGGGAGCGATGCGTAGCCACCGGCGTGATCGTAAAACACCAGCTTCTCGAGCGTGTCCTGGCCGAGCTCCGCCTCGTCGCCACGCGCGGCAGTGGGATGCTCGAGGAAGAAACCAATGCCGTCGCGCGCCGTGATGCGCGTGATGAATTCGAGGTCGCTCTCGCGAAATTGCGTCGTGTACGCACGCCGGTCATAGGCCCGACTCAAGCGGTGCTCGTGCTCCATCTTCCACTCGCCGGCGATGATGGCGAGGATCTCTGGAGTCGTCTTGTCCGTGAAGATGCGGCTCGTCACCTTGAGCTTCCACAGCTCGAGCAGCGACCCAAGCTCGAGCACGATCTCGGACTC
>SHZB01000144.1 GCA_009692485.1 Myxococcales bacterium | reverse complement strand
CACTCGCTGCTCATCAGCGCGGACATGGCGCACGCCCTTCATCCCAACTACGCGGATCGCCACGATCCGGAGCACGCCCCGCTCTTGAACGCCGGCCTGGTCCTGAAATCGAACGCGAACCAGTCCTACGCGACCACCGGCGCGAGCGCGGCCACCTTCACCGAACTGTGCCGAAAAACCGGCTTTTCCCCGCAGAAGTTCGTCGTGCGCAGCGATCTCCCGTGCGGCTCGACCATTGGACCTATCGCGAGCGCGCAGCTCGGCCTCGCGACCGTGGACGTCGGAGCTCCGATGCTCAGCATGCACTCGTGCCGCGAGCTGTGCGGCACCCTCGACGTGCACCTCGCCATCGAGACGTATCGGCACGCGCTCGGATCGTGAGCGCTCAGCCGACGAGCGCGTAGCCGATGAGTTTGTAGAGCAGCCGTGCGCCGACGTTGGCGTCCCACTCGTCGCCGTCGGGCCCGGGCGCGACCTCGCACAAATCGAAGCCGACGATCTTGCGGCCGCTCTCGACCACGGCTTCGAGGACGCGCGTCGCCTGCCGAAACGAGAGCCCGCCCGGCACTGGCGTACCCGTGTGTGGACAGAGTCCCGGCTCGAGTCCGTCGATGTCGAAAGACACGTACACCTCCTGCGGCAGCGCCCCGACGATCTCGGCGACGATCACATCGAAGCTCTCGCCGCCCATGAGCCGTCGCTGCATGCGCGCGTCGTAGAACGGCACGATCCGCCCACCCGAGTCGAGCGCCGCCGTGTGCTCCTCACGGCAGAAGTCGCGAACACCGACGCTCACGAGTTTTGCCACCGCCGTCTCGCTCACGACGCGATGCATGATGGAAGCGTGCGAGCCGATGAAGCCTTGGTAGGCCACGCGCAGGTCGGCGTGCGCGTCGAAGTGCAAGAGGCCGAGGCTCGGGCGACGGAGGATCTGCGTCGCGATGCTGCCGAACGGCACGCTGTGATCCCCGCCGACGACACCGACGATTTTACCGCGATCGAGCCACTGTGCGGTCGTGCGAGCGAGCCACGCATCGAGCCACCGCGAGTGCGCGTTCACCCGCGCGAGCGCGATCTCGGTCTGCGGAGCCTCATCCGCGGCGTGCTCGGCGGGCGAGTGGTCGTGAGGTGAAGGCTCGCGGCCGGCGCGATCGTCGCCGGATGGATCGGCGTAAGCCTCGAGCACCTGCGTCGCGAGCTCTGCCGCATCGAGCGCGTGGCGCCGCACCTCGTCATCGACCGGCAGCATCGCTATCCCCGCGCGGTAAGGCTCCGGCACGCCGAACGACTCGAGCTCGAGGTCGAAGAGATCGACCTGCGCGCTCGCCCGCAGGATCGCCTCCGGCCCGCGTCCCGTGCCGCGCCCATACGACGTCGTCGCCTCCCACGGGATCGGGATCAACACGACGCGGGCCTCGTCCGGCGAGACGCCGACTCCGTAAATACTCTCCGCCACTCTCGGTTGATAGCGCCGCGCCCACGGCGAACGCAAGCGCCAGTTAGGGACACTGCCAGTTCGGTACACAGAGGGCCCGCACGAACCGTCAGATGACCCAACATCAGCGGTCCAAGACACCGACAAATAAGTTGTCATCGTCGCTGAAAACATCGCGATTCACTGCACCGTATCAGCGCGATAGGATGCAACTGGAGTTGGCAGTGACGACGACGTGTTCCTTCAAACTCATCGAAGTGCTTGGCCGGGGTGCCACGGCCGTGGCCTGGCGCGCGCAAGATCCCTCGGGGCGCAGCGTGTTGCTCAAGGTCGGGCACACGCTCGCGACCGCAACACTGCTCGGCGAGGAGGCCAGCCACGGCGCGCTGGCGATCTCTCCGCGCCTGCCGGAGCTGCTCGACGCGGGGCTGCTCGAGCTCGACGAGGGCCGTCGCCGCGCACGCTCCGTGCCGTTGGGGGCTGCGGCCTCGAAGGACGCGCGTCCCTTCCTCGCCTTCACGCTGCGACCCGGGCGCACGCTCGACACGGTGCTCGACGGACGGGGCCGGGCCGCGACCGACGCGCTCGCCGCGAGTGTGGCCGCCGGGCTTGGACTGGCGCTCGGAGAGCTGCACGACCTCGGGCTCGCGCACGGCGACGTGAAGCCCGAGAACATCCTGTGCGACGGCGCGAATGTGGGGCTCATCGATCTGGGACTCGCCACCGACGCATTCACGCGCGAGCTGCGCGGCGGCAGTCCTCGCTACCTCGGCGGCGGCGATCGCGAGCTCGGCGACGCCCGCACCCGCGACATGCTCGCGCTGGGGCTGGTGCTCGCAGAGATCCTCGACGACGACGTGCGCCGTGCGCCTCATCCGCTCGAGCTCGCCCGCAACAAGCCGCTGCGCGGTCCCATCGGAGCTGTCGCTCGCGCCCTCCTCGCTCCCGAGCCGGGGGCACGCCCGTCGGCCGACTGGGTGCATCGGCTCGCCACCGGGCGCGAGGCTTCGCTCGGCAGCAACGCGATTCGGCTGCCGGTGAATTCCGCGCGCGCCGTTCGCGCCAGCTACCTCCGGCTGCGGCGTGGCGAGCTGCGCTCCGCGGACAGTGCCAGCGCCGATGCCGCGCCGTGGCTCGCCGGCGCCCTCCGGCTCACCGAGCGAGCGCGCGCCTTGATGCAACTCGAGTGCGATGGCGGTACGCGACGTGGCGACGGTGTTGTCCTTCCGAGCCGTGTCCTCGGTCCGCTCGACCGCGAGCGACGGCTTCGATGGCTCGTCCGGCTCATCGGTCCGACCGCGGCGAGCTGGCCTGTGCTCGAGCTCGACCGCGTCAAGGAGATCGAGCTTGCGCACGCGCTCGAGTCGCTCGAAAAAGCCCGCCCGCCGCACGTCTTCACGTACGCCGATCTCGAGAAGACCCTGCGCGAAAAGGCCGCACCGTACCGGTCCGACACGCTCCTCACGCGCGGTCCGCCCACCGACGCGACCATCGCCACGCTCGCCCTCGCGGTTGCGCGCACGCCCGTAAATCCCGAGCATCTGGAGACGATCGAGCGCCTCGCACCTGCGCTCCCCGATGCGCTCGTGTTTCGCGCAGCCGACGCGCTGCGGCTCATGGGCGAGCTCGGTCGCGCCCGTGCCCTCGTCATCGAGCGTCCCGGCGGTGGAGCGCTCGCCGCGGAGGTGCTGCGGCGTGCCGGTGATCTCGAGCACGCAGAGCGGCTTGCACGCGCGGTCCTCGAGAGCGGCCACGACCCCGACGGTCGCGCACGCGCTTGCCTCGCGCGGCTTCGCCTCGACGCCGGTGATCTCGCCGGTGCACGAGAGCTCGTAGCTTCACCCGTGAGCGCGCTCGAACACGAGGTCGCGGCGCTCGCGGCCGTCGCGGATGCCGATCCGGCGTTGGCTCATTCGCTGGCGGAGCGTGGGCTCGCGCGGGCCACCGACGACGAGGCTCGCGCACGGCTCTCGGCCACCCTCGCGTACGTCCTCGGCCCGCGAAAACCCGAGGCCGCCGCGCGCGGATTTCGCTTCGCCGCCGAGCATGCCGTGCTCGCCGGGGCCGTGCTCGAAGAGGCCACCTACCGCACCGGAGAGGCCGCGATTTCCGTCGATCGCGGTGAATTCTCCTTCGCCGATCGCGCCGCCCGTCGGGCCACTCTGCTCTTCACGGAGGTCTTGCATCGCCCTGCCCGCGCAGCACGCGCCTGGCTCGCTCGCGCCGCCCTTCACGCCGCGCTCGGGGCCGCACACGAGACCGAGTCCGCGGCCCATGAGGCCATCGTCCTCGCGCGCGCGTCGGGCGACACGCGGGCCGAGCTCTACGCGCACTTCGCGATCGCCGACGCCCTTCCCTGCGGAGACCCACGCGCCCTCTCCGCGGCGATGAGCGCACGCTCGCTCACCGGCGACACGCTCGACGACGACGCCGTTCACGCGTACGCGCGCCTGCTCCGCCACGGACACTCTTCCGGCTGCGACGCTGTCCGTCGCGTCGATGAATTCCTCTCGACCGCACATGCGATCGGACCCGACGCCGCCCTCGCGTGGTGGGGCGCGCGTGCGGAACGCCTCCTCGCGACCGACACCCTCAGCTCCGCGACGACGAAACTCATCATCGGCGCTCTCATCGACCTCGGCGGCATCGAGAGCCCCGTCCCCGCGCTCGCCCGCGCGACGCATTTCGGCGCGCTGCTCGCGGAGCGCGACGGTGACAACCTCAACCACGAACGCCTCGCCGCATCACGACGTTCTGCCGCAGAGACGATCCTCCGGCACGCCACCGACGAGCTCGCCGAGGCGGCACGCTCCACGCCATGGCTGCAGCTCACGCCGTCCGCCGCGCCGCGCTCCACGCCCGAGGGACTCGATCTTGGGCGTCTCTGCCGCTCGCTGAGTGAACGCGAAGATCTCGAAGCCCTGCTGCATCGTGCGCTCGAGGTCCTCTTGAACGCCACGAGCGCCGAGCGTGGCATCGTCCTCTTGCGCTCCCGGGACGGCGAGCTCCGGGCCCGCGCATCCTCCAACCTCGGCAAGCGCGGCCTTCGCGGCGAGCAGCTCGAGCTTTCGCGTTCGCTAGCACGACGGGCCCTCGACACGGGCAAGCACGTCGTCGCCACCGACGCCGTCGCCGAGTTGTCCGACAGCCATGCGAGCATCCACGCGCTCGCGATCCGCAGCGTGCTCGTGCTGCCGCTGTCCGCCCGCGGCGAGGTCGAGGGCGTGGTCTACCTCGATGACCGCAGCCGCCGCGCCGTCTTCGGCGAGCGTGAAGTCACCTTCGCGCAGGCCATCGCCCCGCTCGTCGCATTGGCGATCGCCGACGCGCGCACGCAAGCCGCGCTTCGCAGGGCCGTTCGACGCGCCGAGATCGCGAGGACTCGTCTCGAGCGCAGCCTCGCCGAGCGACAATCAGCACTCGAACGCGCCGAAGAAGAGCTCGAGCGCCACGGCGGCTCACGGCGGACGCGCTACCGCTACGACGACATCATCGGCGAGAGCGAGACGATAACCTCGCTCTTGAAGCTCATCGATCGGGTCGCCCCGACGGACGTCACGGTGCTCGTACGCGGCGAGTCGGGCACCGGCAAAGAGCTCGTCGCGCGCGCGCTTCACCGTAATTCCGGGCGCAGCCAGCGAGCCTTCGTGTGCGAGAACTGTGGCGCCTTGCCAGAGTCCTTGCTCGAGTCGACGCTCTTCGGCCACGTGCGCGGCGCGTTCACCGGCGCAACCGAGTCACGCCTCGGTCTGCTCGAGGCGGCCGACGGCGGCACGCTCTTCCTCGACGAGGTGGCCGAGATGAGCCTCGGCATGCAGACCAAGCTCCTGCGCGTCCTCGAAGACGGCGAGGTGCGTCCGGTCGGCTCCACGAAGAGCCGCCGCGTGGACGTCCGCATCATCACGGCCACGAACAAGGACCTTGCACAGCTCGCTCAGGACGGGCGCTTCCGCGAAGACCTCTTGTATCGGCTCGAGGTCATCACCCTCACCGTGCCCCCCTTGCGCGAGCGCCCCACGGACATCCCTCTGCTCGTGAATCACATCCTGCGAAAGCACGCTGGCAAGCGACGCATCACCGTGACCGCCGCGGCGCGCCGACAGCTCGCATCACGGCCCTGGCCCGGCAACGTGCGACAGCTCGAGAACGAGCTGAGGCGCGCGCTCGTGATGTGCGACGAGCTCCTCGATCTCGAGCATTTATCGACGACACCTGCGCAAGAGACCGTCGTGCCAGAGCTCAGCCTCGACGTCCGCGCCCGCACCGACGAACTCGAGCGACGCCTGGTCAAAGACGCGCTCCATCGCGTAACCGGCAATCGAACCCACGCCGCCAAGCTCCTCGGCCTCTCGCGCTTCGGTCTGCTCAAGATGATGCAGCGCCTCGGCATCGAAGCCGCCAAACGCAATCGCTAGTCGGCATATCCGCGAGGCGGCGTAATAGAATCAGCGTCGCCTCTTGGCGGCCGCGCCATCCGCGCTCGCCGGCTTTTTCGCGGCTCCGCCCTCGACATCTGGCGGCTTCGTCGCGTCCGCTCCTTTACCCGGGGCCTCGCCGGGCTTCTCCTCCACCGCGGGCTTCTCCTCCACCGCGGGCTTCGCCTCCACGGCGGGAGCCGGAGGCACGTAGGCGGGCTGCTCGCCGAGCTTGTCCTTCAGCGCGTTGCGCTTGCCGCGATTTTCAGGCAACGCCAGATCTTTCAGCGATTTGATGTAGTGCGCGAGCGCCCATATCTCTTCGGTGGAGAGAGCATCCACCCATTGCGGCATGACACCGCCGACCCCGCTGGCGATGAGCCGATAGAGGTCATTCATCTCCTCCGACTTGCGAATCGAGCGCAGCGGATTGAGCGTGAAATCGGGCGGCAAGAGGTTCGTGCCGTAGGGGTTCTTATCGCCCGCCAACACCAGCGAATGGTAGAGACCGTCGCGGAAAGAGGGCTTGGCATTGGCATCCTCCTTCAGCATCGCCGCGGCCTGCTCTTGGTAGCTGAGGTAGCCCGGATGGCAGCTCGCGCACTGCGCCTTGAGGTGATAGAGGAGAGCCCCTTTCGACACGGCCTCGTCTACTTTTCCGGCCCAGGGGTCTGCCTTCACGAGCACCGGCTCGCCCGTCGGCCGCAGCTTGCCTTTGTGCTTGCCGCCCTTCGCGAGTTCTTCCCATCCGCTCGGCGCCGCCCCGTTCGCGTTGAGCGCCTGGCCCTCGGCGAGCTGGTCATGGGGATAATGCGCGAGCTTCGCCTTGCACGCTTCGTCCGCACCAAGTGGATTGCATACGGGCTTTGGAAAGGTCTTGATGAACTGGACAATGAGCCAGAGCTCGTCGTGAGGGATATCCCAATTCAGCATCGCCGTGCCGTGCAGCCCGCCCAATAGGATGCGTATGAAGTCTTCGTTGTTGGGCGTCTCGCCCGAGCGCACTGCGCCAAACTTGTATACGCCGGCGCGCAAATCCCGCGGCGGCGGGTTGAGTCCGTGCGACGCGGGGCCTCGGCCGTCGCCATTCATGCCGTGGCAGGCATAACAATAATGAACATACGAGTGCCGGCCGCGCTCGAGCTCCGCGGGCGAGTACGTCTCGCCGTCCGGTACGACGGTGCCCTCGCCGTCGCGCACCGGAAACGTGTACGCCGCCGTGATGGGCCGCATCGCCCACGACTTCGGGCCTTCGTCCGCGCACGCCGTGGCGAGCACCGAGAGCGCCGCACAGAGGAGAATGAGTTTGTGTTGCCTAGAGTGATTTTGCGATCGCTTCATCGAAGATTGCCTAAAGGAGAAACATCGTCACAAACATGACGACCCAAACCACACCGACGAAATGCCAATACATCCCACAGAGACGCAACATCGTTGAGTGAGCCGCGAGCCCGCCACGACTACCGCCCCTAACCGCCCCGCCGATGGCGCTCGCCAGAACGTCCCGAAGGCCGAACGCGAGCCAATAGGCAAGTGCAAGAATGCCCCCGACGACGTGCAAGGCATGCAACGCCGTCAGGACATACACGACCGTCCCGAGCGCGCCGGTTCGCATCGTGATCCCGGCGTCTGCGAGCCGCGACCAAAGCAAAAGCTGCAGCCCGACGAAGACGCAGCCGAGCGCAAAGGTCGATGCGATGAAGCCCACCGCGCGCGACCGGCGCCCGCCCTCGAGCGCATCGAGCGCCAACACGAACATCGCGCTCGAGCCGGCGATCACGCCGGTATTCACCAGCGGCAAGAACAATGGCAGCTCCGGTAGCCCTGGCGGTGGCCACGCGACCGCCTGCGAGCGAAGCGCCGCGTACATGAACAGCAGGCACGCGAACAAAATCCCAAAAGAGCCAAGCGCCACCACCATCCCGATGGTGCTCGTAAGCGCACGCGACCGCGCCGCGGCGGACTCACGAGGACAGAGCTCTACGACGGCGCTCAATTGGCTCTACTTTCTGGAACTGGGCTCTGCTTCTGGAAACTAGTCTTCGGGGCTCTGCTTCTGGGCTCTGCTGCTCGAAACTAGTCTTCGGGGCTCTGCTTCTGGGCTCTGCTTCTGGAAACTAGTCTTATGGAAACCAAGTGCGCGCTCGCGGCTAGTCACTCGGCAGCTGCGACGATGACCTCACCGGTCTCGCCGGGCATGCGCTCGGCCTGGCCAATCCAATCCTTGCCCAGCTTCTCGAGCACCTCGGGGTGGTTGTACTCGTGAGGACCGCGGAGCACCGTCGGGATGTCGTCGAAGTTGTGATAGACGGGCGGCGAGTCGCAGTGCGTCCACTCGAGCGTGCCGACATCCCATGCGTTCTTTTCTGCCTTCTTGCCGGCAAAGATCGCATGAAAGAAATTCACGATGAACGCCAGTTGCCCAAGCATCAGCGCAAATGCGAAGTAGCTCGTGAGCTGGTTCAACCCGCGCAAATGGGCGATGTACGTGTACTGGAAGGGGTCATAGAGGCGGCGCTGTTGGCCATTGTAGCCAGCGAGCAGCTGCCCGCAGAACACCGCTGTAACCCCGATCGCAGAGAACCAGAAATGCACGTTTCCGAGCTTCTGGTTCATCTGGCGCCCAAACATCTTGGGAAACCAAAAGTAGAGCGCGGCGAAGCTGCCTAAGAACGCGGCCGACGCCATCGTCAGGTGAAAGTGTCCGACGACCCACATCGTGTCGTGCAGATAAAGGTCCGTCGAGATCGTCCCGAGATAGATCCCGGTGAGACCGCCAAGACCGAAGACGAACACGGTCCCGAGCGCGAACAGCATCGGCACGGTGAGGCGGATGGACCCCTTCCACATCGTGTGCAGCCAGTTCAAAAACAGGACCTCCGCCGGCACGCTGATGACGAGGGTGAGCAGCATGAACGCCTGACCCAAGAGCGGGCTCATGCCGGTGACGAACATGTGATGTCCGTAGACGACGGCGCTCAGCACGGTGACGGCGATCATCGCGAAGACCGAGCCCTTGTACCAATAGGCCGGCTTCCTCGCGAAGAAGGACATGAAATCGATGACGAACCCCCATATCGGCAGAATGAGGATGTAGACCTCGGGGTGGCCAAAGATCCAAAACAAGTGCTGGAACAGGATCGGATCGCCGATGCCGCCGGCCGCGCCGGTCACGAAAAACTGCGTGCCGAAGTGGCGGTCGAAGAGCAGCATCAACCCGGCCGAGCCGAGCACCGGCACGAACAGCGCGTTCAAGATCGAGGTGAGCCACAAGCCCCAGACCGTCGCGGGCATCCGCATCCAGGTCATGCCTGGCGCGCGGAAGCGGATCACGGTCGTGATGTAGTTGATGGCCCCCATGATGCTGGCGATGCCCGTCACGAACAGCGCGAGCACGACGAGCGATTGGCCGAGGCCCGGCGTCCCGACGTTGGTCGAGAGCGGTGGGTAGGTCGTCCACCCGGCGGCGGCGGCGCCAAGCTCGACGAAAAACGACGCGGTGACGAGCATCTGCGAAAGGAGAAATACCCAGAACGAGTACATGTTGAGGCGCGGAAACGCCATGTCGCGGGCGCCGATCATCAACGGAATGCAGAAGTTTCCGAAGCAGCCGATCATGATGGGCGTGATCGCGAAGAAGATCATGATCAGGCCGTGCATCGTGAAGATGCTGTTGTACGCAGGCGGCGTGATGACCCCTCCGGTATGCGGAAAGAGCATCTTGCCCACGCCCGGCACCGGCTTCATCGGGAAGGCCCATTGCCAGCGGATCAACATCGCCAGGATGCCGCCGACCAGGAGAAAGATGAGGCCAGCCCACAAGAACTGCTTCGCGATGTACTTGTGGTCGATCGAGAAGACGTAGCGCCGCAAGAAGTCCTTGGGCTCGACGTGTGCGTGTTGCAGATGCTGCGCCGCCTCGACGTCGGCCTTGGTCATCACCGAGCTCATGAGCCGCTCCCCAGCGCGAGGACGGGCACGTCGGCCCCGGTCGCGTTGCCTTCATTCACGTGCTTCCACTCCCAACCCCAATTGGCCTCATTGTTCTTGGGGTCGAAGGCACGGGCACGCTGCGCGCCAAGCTCGCTAGACCACCGCTTGTAGTCTTCTTTCTCGAGCACGGTCAGGAGGCCCTTCATCTTGTAGTGGTGCGTGCCGCAGTGCTGCGCGCAGCCGATCTCGAACTCGCCCGCGTCCTTGGCGGTAAACCACATGCGCGTGATCATGCCGGGCATCGCGTCCTGTTTGACCCGGAAATTCGGCAGGTAAAAAGAGTGAATGACGTCGGTCGATGCGATCTGAAACACGATGGGGACGCCCTTGGGCACGCGGATATCGTTCAAGGTGACGACGTCGTCGGCGGTATTGAACTTGCCGTCTTCGCCCGCGTAGCGCGCGTCCCACGCCCACTGGTGCGCGTTGAGCTCGATGAGCACCGCTTCAGGATGCTTCTCGGCGGCGGCGTGATTCCAAAAAGTCGTGTTGACGTCGATGGTGGAGTTGAACCAGAGATTTCCGTCGACGACGAAGAAGATGACCGCGCTGACTCCCATCGCCACCGCGATGTGGTGCTTGCTATCTCCGTGGTCGTACTCGGCCTTGTGTTTTTCGTTGTGCTTGACGGCGGAGTACACCATCCAAACGCACATGATCACGAACAAGATCCCCACGAAGACGTTCGTGACGTTGATGAGCCAGTCGATGCGGTGACCATCGACGGAGGCATCCCGTGGCAAGCCCCAGATGCTCGTCTCGGGGATGGGGTCCGCGTACGCCAGTGAGCCATACCCAAGTGCGCCAAGCGCCGCCGCGCCGCTCACCCATGCCTTCAGCTTCGTGTTCATTCAATCGTCTCCAAGCGCGCACAACCGCGAGCCAGCCACGGCCATCGATGCGCCGATCCCAATCACTTCTGTGCCTGAATCACCCGCGGCCGCGCCGAGCTCGCCGG
>SHZB01000004.1 GCA_009692485.1 Myxococcales bacterium | reverse complement strand
GTGGCCAAGGCGTGCATGTTCCGAGGCCGCGTCGAACCACATCGTGCGGGCCGCTTCGCGAAGAATATCTTGCGGCAGCTTGAGGGCTTCGCGTGCCGGGCACTCGGTCCCGCTGCAGTCGAGCGGCGCCTTCACCGCCGCTGCAAGCGATGCGAGGTATTCGGCAGCCTCCTCTGACGCAGCGGTGTTGACGAAGACTGCGTTTACCCGCGCCTCGATATCGAACAAGACCCAAGGAGTGCGCGCGAGCGTCGGGTCGAGACCAACCCCGGCGCCGAAGCTTGGCACCAGGATGCGCAGGGCCGCGAGGGCGGTCGGCTTTTGCTGATTCAGCACGTACGGCGCGATGCGAAGCCGGCTCAGATCGCCGATCTTCATCTCGGCATCGTCGAGCCGTGTGCGGGCGCTGTCGAGGCCCTCGACCGTGCCGAGATTGGCCTCGAGCGCAGTCAGCGCGGCGACGTTGCGCGGGGCGCCCTTTCCCAGGGAAAGCTCTTCGTTCGGCCGACCGCATGCAATGAGCGCGAGGCGAGCCGAGCCGAGACCCTCGAGGCTCTGTGTGACCTTCGAGTAACTCGCCTCGGCGGCCTGAATGGCGACGACCCCTCGGTCTGGTTCTCCGCGAAGGCACGAGAGCGCTCCACGTCGAAGATTGAGGTGATGTGGATCGTCCAGATACACGGATTCCGCGAGTGCGCTGGCGGCGTTGACGTCGCTGAGCGCCAAGGCCGCGCTGAAGGCCAGGGACCGTGCTTCGCCGTCTTGCGCGTGGGGCCCGTGGTCCGCGAGAACACGGAATGCGCCGCGAAGTGATGGCAAAACCTTGTGCTTGATCGGGAGGGGACCGTGGTAGCCGACCTCGATCAACTCGCGTCCTGCGTGGTTGCGAGCCGCGGCATCGGGCGTGGTCGCGGTGGCTTGCACGTATCGGAGTCGCGCTGCGTCCAGCCTCGTCTTCGCGTCCAGCCGAACGGCGTCGTCCGCGAACCAAGGCGTGCTCTTCGGAAGCGCGAGCCATGCCTCCGCCGGGACGCAAGTCTGAGGGTCGCCGTCCATGGTCCTTGCGATATCGGCGAAGCACGCGGCAGCGCGGTCGGTCGCGCGCGCAAGTAGAAAACGCGGAAGGAGCGTGGCGATGACGACGGCCGCGGCGAGTGCGCCGAGAACGAGCGGCAGTCGTGAGCGTGCCTCTGCCGGAGCCGCTGGGCGCGTCTTCGCGGCGGACTCGGTGACGGGGCGTGGAGTCGGCGCGGGCTTTGGTGTTTCCGCACTTGCGCGCTCACTCGGGCGCCCCTTACCGCGCCGTGGGGGCGCGACCTCCGCGGCATCGACGAAGGCATCCCAACCGTCGTTGGTCGGCACGGCGCTGCGTGTCGCCGCACCCGCGGCGGGCGGGTCACTCTCTCGGACGGCCACTTCGCCAAAGTCGTCGTCGTCCGGGGGCGAGGTCCGGTCGGGCCCGGGACGCGGATTTCGCGTATCCATCGGAAAGCCGTCCGCGTCGGTCTCCGGCTGGCTGTTCGTGAACTGCAGCTGCGCGGTGCGCCCCGTACGCACCGGGACCGACGAGCCCATGAGATCGCGGAGCGCCGTGGCCTGATCTTGGTCGTCGCGAAGCATTTCCGGAGTGGGCGCGTTTCCGAACGCTCCACCGCGCGTACCCGTGCGGGGCAGCAGGCTCGCTCCGCGTGGCTCGAGCTGGCTGAAGTCGACGTCCGCCCCGCCAGCTAGCGGAAAAGTTGAATCGCCGAATTCGTCACGCGTCCGCTGCGTTGTGTAATTGCTTGGCGCTTCAGGAAAATTCGAGGCGCTGATATCACCTTCGAGCGGGATGTTCTTCGGGACCGCGAAGCGAAAATCGAAGGGCCGCTCTTCTTCGATTTTGTTCCCGGTGCCCAACGGAATCGCGGCTCGTGGTGCCGACGAATCCGTGAGCGCGGACACGCTCATGCTGAGTCGTCCTGCGTCGACGAGGCTCGGTCGGTCGCCGTCGGCGCTGCTATCGAAGTCCCCTTCTTCGGGGGCGAGGCCAAACATTTTTGCGTCTTCGCGCGAGCGGTCGCGCGGCGCGTCGTCGATGCGACGGTCTACTTCGAACTCGTCGAAGTCGCTCGCCTCGAACATGTTTGCGAGGGCTTTGCGATCCGAGTCGTTTGTGCCCGAGGGCGCGCTGGCGACGGTGAGGCGTTCCGACGTGAGGCGGTCTGAAGTGACGCGTTCGGAGGTGAGCCGATCGACTGTGAACCGCGCGTCCATGTCGCCGTCGAGCGCGTCGCTCGCATCGGGTTCGCCGCGAGCGAAATCGCGCTGCGCGGGGTCGCTTTCGGCGGTGTCCCTTCCGCCGGTGGCACTGGCGCCCGCATGTCCGAAGCGCACGGAGTCGAATTCGGGAGGCTCAACCTCGCCATCGGTCGCGCTCCAGAGCGTGGCCTCATCGAGCAAGCCGGAACCAAACTCGTCTTCGTGGTGATTGAACGAGTCGGCGTGTGCGACAAGCTCTGCGATCGATGGGGCCGCTGGCTCGACATTCAGGTCGCGATCGCCGTCGCTCGCGTCGATGAGGTCCTCGTCGCTGACGCTGATCGTACTTCGCTCGCGTGGGCGCGCGTCGCCGGCCGGCACGCGGTCCGACGCGGGACTTGCCTCCGTGCTGCCGACAAGCGCAGCGGCGGCGTCGATCGGGTGCAGTCCCCAGGCCGCGTCTTCGTCGTTGACCTCGAGCTCACCCACGAGCGAGGGCGGCATCTCGATCGCGATGAATCCATCAGACGGCGGACCGGAATCGTGCACGAGCCCGCTCTCCGGCAGCATGCTGGTCGTAACGTCGATGACCGAGTCGCCGAGGGCCCGGAACTCGGGGCTGCGCACGGACGGTGCGGGCTCGACGCGAGTCGGTACGCGCAGGCGAAGGCGCGGCAGGCGCTCGTCATCCGGTGTGAGTGACTGCTGCTTGCGGCGCGGCGCGGGGAGCCCGTCTTCGCGGCCCACGCGCGACTCGATGCGGCGGCGTGCGGCGGCGATGGGCGCGTTCGCACCCGGATCACGTCCTCCCGCCGGCCCTTCGAATGTCCGTCCGACAGGCGAACTTGCGTCCGGCCGCGGCAGCGCATCGCTCGCCGGTGAAGGTCGCGTCGCAGCAGGAGGTGGCGCGTTCGCTTCGGCGACGGACAGGCGTACCGCGGCTGCCCGCGAGGCCATGCGTGCTCGCATCGGAGGAACAATGTCGTCGAACGGTACGCGAGCGGCGCGCGCAGGATTTCGTGCTGCGGGCGGCACATCGGGCGGCACATCGGGCGGCACATCGGGCGGCGCATCGGGAGCCGTCCGCGCAGGGGTCGGCGCGGCGGCGCTCACCGGGACGGCTCGGCGCGACCTTGGCGTGCCACTCTCGACCGCGCGTTCCTCCGGCTGCAGCTCCGCACCTGCGTCCGTGCGTGCTTCATCGCGCGTCTCGACGGCGTCGCCCGGCTCATCGAAGACCGGCTCTGGGCTAGCTTCCGCGGCGGCCGGCTGAACGGGCTTCGGATCGCTCGCGCTCTTGCTCTTGCGCGCACGCGGCGCGGCCGACTTCGTGCCAGTCGCGGACCGCTTACTGTCATCCTTGCGAGAATCGCGCTTGCTCACTCCGTGCGCCCTACTGGATCGGTGCGCGATTGCGCCAGCGTAGCCTAGTGCCTTGATTCGCTCGAATCGAGACCCAAATAGCAGACCCAAATAGCACGGGCGAACAGTCTCGACAGCGCCCGTACGAGCCGAACACGCGGCGGGTTAGGCATGTGCGTGCAGGCATGTATACTGAGCGGCGGTCGTGCGGTCATTCGGCGAGGCCATGCACGCAGCCCACCATTCTTTCGCGCGCCGCGGTGCCCACCCATGAAGAGCCTTCCCATCTCGTCCCTGCCGCTGTTTCTTGTCTGCGGTGCCCTCGCCACCGTGTCCATCTACGCGTGCCAGTCGGGCGAAACTACGGCGCCCACCTCATCGACCGTCAGCGTCGTGAGCTCGACCGCGGCAGGCGGCGCAGGCGGCGAGGCAACTGCGACGAGTTCAGGTAAGGGCGGCGCAGGTGGCGACAGCTTCTCTATCTCGACGGGCGTGGGCGGAGGCACCGGCGGGTCCTGCGCCGATGTCGTCGTCGAGGCGAAGATCACGATCAAGCCCGCGGACATCATCTTCCTCATCGACAACTCCGGCTCGATGACCGAGGAGATCAACGGCGTCGAGCAGAACATCAACGGCAGCTTCGCCCAGATCATCGGGGCGAGCGGTGTCGATTACCGCGTGATCATGGTGACCGATCATGGCTCCACATCGACGCTAGAAGTCTGCATCGAGGCTCCGCTCAGCACGATTCCGATCGGTGGCTGCGCCGGGATCGGTTCGATGCCCCCCGGCGAAAACCCAGGCAAGTTCTACCACTACAGCCTCAACGTCCAGAGCTGGGACTCGGTCTGCCTCGGGCTCGACTCGCTCTACGGCACGAAGAAAGACCAGTTCAACCTGCACCCCGAGGGCTGGGCGAAGTGGCTGCGCCCCGAGGCCGTGAAGGTCTTCGTCGAGGTCACCGATGACCGCATTCAGTGCGATTGGACCGGGGCCGGCAAGACCTGGATATTCAATGACGGCAACAACAACTACCTCACCGCGAAGCAGACGGCGCTCGACATCGACAGCGCGCTCTTGGCGCACTCGCCGCTGCACTTCGGCTCGAAGGCCAAGCGCCATTACATCTGGTACAGCCTCGTCGGCCTGCAATCGAAAGATCTCGCAAAGGCCTCGGACACGATGCTGCCGATCGACCCGGCGGCCAGCGCGCTCGATGCGTTCGGTCCCTTCGATCCGGTCACGACCGACAAGTGCTTGCCGGGCGCGGTCAACTCGGGCATCGCCTACCAGTGGCTTAGCAAGGGGACAGGCGGCTTGCGATTCCCGCTGTGCAACGCTGCCGGCTACAGCGCCATCTTCAACGATATCGCGGCGGGCGTCGTCGAGGGCGCTGCGGTCCCGTGCGAGATCGCCTTCCCGGAGCCGCAGAACAACCAGCAGCTCGACCTCAACTCCCTGCTCGTGCTCTACACGCCTGGGGACATGTCGATGACCCAAACGTTTGGTCTCGCCAAGAGTGAGGCAGAGTGCGGCCTCGCGAACGACAAGTTCTACCTCGACGAAGCCGCCAAATTGATCAAGCTCTGTCCGCTCGCTTGCAAAATCGTCGAGGCAGACACCAAGGCGAAGCTTCAGGTCAAGATCCAGTGCGGCGGCATCGCGGACTGACACCGAGCGGCCGCGGCTCGCTCGCGTCGGTTGGCCAGCTTGGCTTGATCGGCGTGATCGGCTTGCGTGGCTTGCGTGGCTTGCGTGGCTTGCGTGGCTTGCGTGGCTTGCGTGGCTTGCGTGGCGTGGTCGGCTTGTGTGGCTTGCGTGGCGTGGTCGGCTTGCTTGGCTTGCTTGGCGTGGTCGGCTCGCTTGGCGGTTGCAAAACCAGCGCTGACAGCGTCGCTGCGGGCACGGGCGGCGGAGGCGGCGCACCCGCGGGCGTCGGCGTCGGCGTCGGCGGCGAGGCATCGTGGCTCGTTCCGACCGGCGTTGGCGGCTGCGACACCATGCTCTACGAGCCGCCGGCGTCGCCTGGACAGCACGTCACCGACTGCGTCACGATCGATCACTCGACCAACCCGCCGACGAGCGGAAAGCACTACCCGCGCTGGGCGAATTTTCGCAGCTACGACAAACCCATTCCATGGGGCTACGCGCTCCACTCGCTCGAGCACGGGGGCGTCATGCTCGCGTTCAATTGCACCTTGAGCTCGGACAAAGCCGCGTGCGACGAGCTGCGTGTCGCGCTCGAGGACGCGCTCGTTCTGTTCGCGCCGGACCCCGCTTGCGAAGCGCCGATCGAGCACCGCCTGCTGGCCGCGCCGGCTCCAACGCTCGACGTTCCTTTCGCGGTCGTGGCATGGGGCCACATGCTCAAGGCGAGCTGCTTCGACGGCGAGCGGGTGACTGCGTTCATGACGAAGCACTACGGCCACGGCCCCGAGGACACCTGCGCGCCGGGCTTCGACCCGACCGATCCGGAGCAGCTAGTCCCCGCGAATTGCGGAGAATAATGCCGAAGGTGAGCCGCCCAACCGTCGCGCTCACGATGATCGTCCGCGATGAGGAGGCGATGCTGCCCGCGTGCCTCGCGTCGGTCGCGGGCGCCATCGATGAGCTCATCGTCGTCGATACCGGAAGCCGCGACGCCACCATCGCGATCGCGCGAGCGGCGGGCGCAAAGGTGTACGAGCGCCCGTGGGACGACGACTTCTCGGCGCCGCGCAACCTCGCCATCGCCGAGGCCACCGCCGATTGGGTGCTCGTCCTCGACGCCGATGAACGCTTGGCCCCCGGCGCTGCCAGCGCATTGCATGCCGCCCTCGCGCAGGATGATTTCGACTGCGGCTTCGTGCGTCTGCACACCGCGAGTCGCCTCGACGCGGAGCTCGACGCCGTAGTCCGAGGCAAAGACTGCTTCGCGGAGGCCGCGTTCCTTCCGCGCGTGATGCGCCGCACGCTGGACCTTCGCTTCACCGGGATCATCCACGAGAACGTCGGCGCGTGGCTCTCTACCAACAACCGTCGTCCGCGCATGCTCGTCGACGTCAACGTCGTGCACCTTGGCGGCGTCCCCGATCTTCGCGCCGCGCGTGACAAGCGGGCCCGCAACATCCGCTTGCTCGAGCGCGCTTGTGAAGCCTCGCCCGACGACGTGACCGCGTTCGGTTATCTCGCACACGAATTCCTCGAAGCAGGCGAGCGCAAGAAGGCAAGCGCCGTCGCTGAGCGTGGCTGGCAGCTCGTCGTCGCCGGAACGAATGCCATGGATCTGTCCATCGTGAGGCTCGCGTCGGCCGTCGCGTGGATGCGCGTACAAGCGAGCTCGCCGCTCACCGCGCTCGATGCGATCGAACGTGTCCTCGGTGCGCTCGACACGCAGCCCGATCTTCATTTCATCCGCGGCTGCGCGCTCGAACAGCTGGGCGTCATGGCCAGCACCCGCGAAGCTCGCGAGCTGCGGTTCAACGCGGCGCTGGCTAGCTACGAGCGGGCCCTCGAGCTCGCAGAGCGCCCGGTGCTGCAGAAATTCATCGACGGCTGCACCGGCTGGGCAGCCCACGTTCGCGTCGGTGTCGTTCATCTCGCGTGCGATCGTCCGCGTGCTGCCTGTGCCGCCTTCGACGCCGCGCTCGCACTTCGCCAAGATGCGCGTGAGGCGTTGCTCGGCCGCGTCGAGGCGCTGCTCGGAATGCGGGAGCTCAGCCTCGTCACCCGCGAGGTCGCAGCACACCTCGATGATCGACCCGATGGGCACACCCTCGCGGCGCTCGCCGCCGAGGCCGCCGGAAATATCCCTGCGATGACGGCGTTCGTCGCTCGTGCAGGCGCATGCCTGTCCGCCGGGTTCGCCTCTCCACATCGCCGCGAACGGTATTTCGACGCGCTCGCCGCGCTCAGTCTCTACCTGGGTACGCCCGGCCACATGCCCGGTCCGATGGGCCAACTCGCGCGCATCGCCGCGGGCTTTTTCGACGAGGTACCTGGCGCCCTCGTCCGTCCGCTCGACACCGGCGTTGCTCGGCGAGTCGTGCGTCACCTCTTGTCCGGGGGCCGCACCGAGCTGGTCGAGCCGCTCGTCGATCCGCGGGCGGAAGCGCTCATGCCCGGGCTAGCGGCGCTCGTCGATTCCGTGGTCGGCGAGCTCGAACGATCGCCGGCGTAGTCGCGAAGCGCCTGCGCTTGCCGCGCCTCTGCGCAGGCTCGTATGCGCGTCGTATGAGCGTCGTGTGCGCAGGCTCGTATGCGCGTCGTATGCGCGTCGTATGCGCGTCGTATGCGCGTCGTATGCGTGTCGTATGCTCAACGCACGAGCTGCCACTTCACGCCGGGGGTCACCTCGAGGTGAAAATGGTTGTGGTGCGCGCGGTCGTGATTCGGCGTGAGCATCGAAGTGAAGATGTGCGCGGCCGCGGCGGTACACACGAGCGACCGAAGCTCCAGCGCCGCTTTGGTTGCGGGACTCGGCGCAGCCGCCGCGGGGCCGCAGGTCATGTCGCCGATCTGTCCGCCGAAATCACGTTTCACGTCGAGCCACTCGAACGAGACGGGCGCGTCGCTCTCGGGCGCTCGGTTTTCTTTGGCGCTGCCGCTCTCGGGCGTTTGGGTGACTCGCCGCTTCAGCGCGCGGATGTCGACGGCGAGCCCGCCGGGGTGGCGCGTCGCGGTCTTGCCCTCTGGCCAGGTCTTACCGGGAGGACGCCACGCCGAGAAAATGATCGCCTCGACGACGCCGTGGGCCACAAGAATTCGCCCGAAATCGTCGAGCGCGAGCACCAGGCGGCAGTCGAACACCTCCCATACGGTGGTCGGCCGCTCGCCCGCCGGCAGCTCGGTCCGATAACGCACGCCACCGACCCCCTCGGGGATCCGAACGGGCGCGAGCACGCCCCTCGCAATGTCGACTCGAAGGTGCGGTATCGCGCGGCGCTCGAGCTCCGCGAGGCATTCGTCCTTCGTGAGGTTGGCGTAACGGTACGAGGGCGCGGTCGCAAAATCGGGCGAGAACGTGACCTTGTTCTTAGGGCGCGCGAACGACGGCGACACGCACGACATCAGCGCGAGCGCCGCAGCGAGGCCGATGATCTTGCGCGCGCGGTACGCCACCGCCCGAGGGTACGAAACGCCCCCGCCCGCGGGCAAGCTCCCAGCACGGAACAGCAGCTGGATTGACCGGTGGCCGTCGCGTAGCTCACAATGGTGTGGCACCCGATCGCGACCCCGCATGACCAAACCCACCGGTCTTCCCTATCGAACGCGCAAGGCGTTGTTCGCGCTGGTGACCGAGTACATCGCGTCGGGTGAGGCCGTCGGCAGCCGCACGCTCGCGCGCAAGTACATGACCGACCTCAGCCCCGCGACGATCCGCAACATGCTCGCGGATCTCGAGGACGCGGGCTTTCTCTACCAGCCGCACACGTCGGCGGGCCGCATGCCAACCGAGCGCGGGCTCCGTGCGTTCGTCGAGACCTTGACCGAGCTCGAGGAGATCCCCGAGGCGCAGGCGAGCGAAATGAGCCGCAAAATCCGCGCGATCGTGGAGAGCGAGATGCCGGGCGAGGGGACCCTGCGACGCACGGGCGCGTTGCTCTCGGAGCTCTCGGGTGCGGCCGCAGTCGTCACCTCCGCGCCGATCGACGTTCGCACTTTGTCGCAGCTGCGCTTCATCGTTACGCGCCCGCATCAGCTGCTCGCCGTGCTCGTGTTCTCCGACGGCTCGGTCGAGAATCGATTCGTCCCGCTGGAGTCGCGCGTCACGGACAGCGAGCTCGAGCGCGTACACAATTTGCTCGCGGACGTCGTCGAGGGCCGCACCCTGTGCTCGCTCCGCGACCTCTTTCGCAGCCGCGTCGATGACGAGCGGATGCGCGTCGATGGCATTCGCCGTCGCGCCTACGACCTAGGAAGTCGCGCGGTCGCACAAATACCGGAGAGCGCGCGCGTCGAGGTCGTCATCGAGGGACGCCCGCGTCTCTTCGAGCTGCCCGAGTACGACGACGTGGTGCGGCTGCGGCAGCTGGCGCGTGCCCTCGAAGAGCGCGAGCAGCTCGTGACCCTGCTCGAACGAACGCTCGAAGCTGGCGCCGTCAGCGTCTACATCGGCAACGAGTCGAGCGACACCGCCGAGCTCGGAGCGGCCAACCTCAGTCTCGTCGTCGCGCCCTTCGGTGACGCAGACTCCACGACTGGCGCGGTCGGCGTGCTCGGGCCCACGCGCATGGACTACGGCCGCATGATGACGCTCGTCGAAGCGACCGCATCCGCGCTGACCCTGGCGATGCGCAAGGCGAGGTAGCCATCACAGCCATCGCGACGCGACGCACGAAAAGCCGGAATCTTGACACCGTATGCGCCGAGTTCGATGATTCCGCGGCATTTGCCAGCTTGCGGCGCACGCTGCAGTCCCCTAGGAGCTCACGACCTTGACTACGATTCTCGCGGTCGACGACAGCGCCACGATGCGAAAATGCCTCGCGATCGCGTTTGAGGGAACGGAGCTGACCCTCATCACGTGCGAGTCGGCGGCCGAGCTGCTCGCGAAAATGAAGTCGGTGAAACCGGCGCTCGTCATCGCGGACATTTCTCTGCCGCAGCCGGACGGATACCAGCTCTGCATGACGCTGAAGCTCGGCTCACCGAAGCTTCCGGTGTTGCTGTTGAGCTCCAAGCAGCGACCCTTCGATCCCGAGCGTGGCTCACAGGCAGACGGTCACATCGAGAAGCCCTTCGATACGCAAGCGCTCTTCGATAAGTGCAAAGAACTCTGTCCGGTCGCCGAGGCCGCGCCACCGGTGTTGCGCGCCGCGGGCCAACCGACGCTGCGTGGGATTTCCCTGCACGGGGGTGGCAACGTCGATGAGCGCGCGTCGCACACGGACTCGCGCAAGACGGTTCCGTTCTCGATGCCCATGGACGGGGGAATGTCGGGCGAATCGTCCGCGGGGCTGGGAATTGCGCAATTGTCAGCGAGCCCCGGAATCGCGCAGCGAGGCAGCCCGACTGGCCCGTTGGCCGTGATGCCTTCCAGCGGACGTCAACGCGACGCGCTCTCGACGACGATCGCCTTCGGCGAGACGGACGCTTTCGGCCAGCCGCTTGCGCGACGCCAGCCGGCCGCCGAGGCCGCTGTCCGCGGGGCGGGCGAGCTCACCGAGCGGCTCGCTGCGATGGGCTTGTCGCGGGAGCAGATCGCGGAGGTCGTGGCTCTCTCGCGCGATGCCATCGAGCGGGTCGTGTGGGAGGTCGTGCCGACCCTCGCCGAGACGATCATCCGCGAAGAGATCCGTCGCCTCACGAGCGCGTAGCGACCGAGAAATCGCGCCTCGCGTCAACGCGCACGAGCGAATCGAGCGATGGGATCGTCCGGTCCCGAAGGCCCGCCTCGCGGACGGTGGGCCGAGCGAAAGCTGCTCGCGGCCTGGTATTGAACGAATTTTCCGCGGCCGGGCGCGTGGATCGCCCAGCCGTTGCCGAGGTAGAGCCCGACGTGACCGGGTCGCCACAGCACATCTCCCGGCGCCAGCTCGTGCATGCCGACGCTCGCGAGCCGCTCGTGCTGCGCGTCGGAGGTACGCGGGATCGGGAGGCCCGCGACGCGCCACGCGGTCGAGGTGAGCCCCGAGCAATCGAAGCAGTCCGGCCCGGTGCCGCCCCAACAATAGGGCTTGCCTTGCATCGCGTGCGCGAACGCCGCGGCGCGCTCGGCGACGTGCGGGCTGCGCGGATCGGGGCCTCGCGTCTCGCCGCTGTGCGGGCTCGGTGCACCCCAATGACCGTGCGGCGGCGTCGCTCCGTGTCGCTCCCGCGCGGCACACCCGACGAGGCCGAGGCTCGCGACGAAACAGCCGAGCCCCACGCGTGCTGCATGACGAATCGATGACCCGACGATGGACTCGAAGCGCATCCACGCAGGCTAGCTCGATCGCGCAAAACACCCGCAATTCCCGGGCAAGATTGACGCGCGGCGGCGCTGAGCACGATGCCGGCGCGGGCCCGAGACCCCATGTTCGAGCGACGCTGCGGTGACTCCGCGGCCGTCCTGGGCTGCCCTGGGCTTGCGTCGTGGTGGGGGTCGCGAGAAGCTCGGTGGCCTATGACCGAAGAGCTTTCAAAGGGCTACGAGCCCGCCGAGATCGAGAAGCGCTGGTATCGCTATTGGCAAGACCAGGGCGTCTTTCGCGCGGCTTGCAAAGAGGGTGATCCGCGCCCGACCTACGTCTTGCCGATGCCGCTGCCGAACGTGACCGGCTCGCTCCACATGGGGCACGCGATGATGTGCACCATCGAGGATGTGCTCGCGCGCGCGCACCGCATGATGGGCTTCGACACGCTCTACCAGCCCGGCACCGATCACGCGGGGATCGCAACTCAGGTCGTGGTCGAGCGGCAGCTCAAGCGCGACGGCGTGACGCGGCAAGAGCTCGGGCGCGAAGAGTTCGTGCGGCGCGTATGGAGCTGGAAAGAGGCGTGCGGCAGCCGCATCGTCGAGCAGCAGAAGGTGCTCGGCCTGAGCTGCGACTGGGACCGCTCGGTCTTCACGATGGATGCGGGCTACTCGCGCGCCGTCCGCGAGGCCTTCGTGCGGCTCTATCACGAGGGGCTCATCTACCGCGCAAAGCGGCTCATTTACTGGGACTGCGCGGCGCGGACCGTGCTCTCGAACCTCGAGGTCAACAGCGAAGAAGAGAACGGCGAGCTGTTCGAGTTCGCATATCCGGTCGAGGGCGGCGGCGAGATCGTCGTGGCGACGACGCGGCCCGAGACGATGCTCGGCGACACGGCCGTGGCGGTGCATCCCGACGACGAACGCTACACGGCGCTGCACGGAAAGTTTGTCGTGCACCCGTTTCTCGAGCGGCGGATCCCGATCGTCACCGATGCTGTCCTGGTCGATCCGAAGTTTGGCACCGGAGCGGTGAAGGTGACGCCCGCGCATGACTTCAACGACTTCGAGACCGGCCGCCGCCACCAGCTCGAGATGATCGAAATCCTCGACGAAGAAGGGCGCATCAACGACGCCGGCGGCTCCTTCCGCGGGCTCGATCGCTTCGAGGCCCGCAAGGCCGTCAAGCGCGCGCTCGAAGAGAAGGGCCTCGCCCGCGGGCACAAGCAGCACCGGCTGATGATCCCGCGCAGCGAGCGCACCGGCACCGTGGTCGAGCCGATGCTCTCGACCCAGTGGTTCGTGAAGACCGAGCCGCTGGCGAAGCCCGCGCTCGAGGCCGTGCGCGAGGGTCGCACCGTCATCATCCCCGAAGAGTGGACGAAGACCTACGAGCACTGGATGACCAACATCCTCGACTGGTGCGTGTCGCGCCAGCTCTGGTGGGGTCACCGCATCCCGGCGTTTTACTGTGACGCCTGCGGTCACACCATGGTGCGAAACGTCGAGGCGCTCGGGGAGTGCGAGGCGTGCGCGTCCGTGAAGGTGCGGCAAGACGAGGACGTGCTCGACACCTGGTTCTCGAGCGCGCTCTGGCCCTTCGCGACCCAGGGCTGGCCGGACAAGACGCCGGAGCTTCTGCGCTACTACCCCGCGAGCGATCTCGAGACCGGTTACGACATCCTGTTTTTCTGGGTCGCGCGCATGATGATGATGGGGATCCATTTCATGGGCGAGCCGCCGTTCAAGCGGATTTTGCTGCACTCGCTGGTGGTGGACGAGACCGGCAAGAAGATGAGCAAGGTGGTCGGCAACGTGATCGATCCGATCGATCTCATCGCCGGCGCCAGCTTCGAGACCGTGGTCGAAAAGGCACTCCCCGGTGCACCCGCGGACGAGGCGCTGAAGAAATTCAAGAAGGCGTATCCCTCCACGGCCTCGATGGGAAAGGGCTTCGACGCGTACGGGACCGACGCGCTTCGCTTCACGCTGTGCAGCTACTCGCCGCAGAGCAAGCGCATCGCGCTCTCGCCGAAGAAGATCGAGGGCTATCGGCATTTCTGTAACAAAATCTGGAACGCGACCCGCTTCGCGCTCGGCTACCTCGAGGGTGCGCGGGTCACGGATGCGGCGCCGGTCGTGAGCTCGCTCGAGAACCGCTGGATCTTGTCGCGGCTTGGCGTGGCGTGCGGGGCTGCGCGCGAAGGGCTCGCGGCATTTCGCTTCGACGACGCGACCTCGGCCCTCTACCGCTTCTTCTGGAACGAGCTGTGCGACTGGTATCTCGAGCTCTGCAAGCCCATCTTCGCGAGCACCAACGCGAACAGCGACGCGAACAGCGACGCGAACAGCGACGCGAACAGCGACGCGAACAGCGCGAAGGCTCGACGCGACGAGACGCGGGACACGCTCGGGTACGTGCTCGAGACGACGCTGCGCGCGCTGCACCCCTTCGTGCCGTTCATCACCGAAGAGCTGTGGCAGCGACTGCCGCGGCCCGCTGGGGTTCCAAGCTCGATCGCGCTCGCTGCGTTGCCCGACGCCGAGAGCGGTCGCGCCGACGCGGAGGCCGAGCGCGAGATGGCCATCTTGCAAGCCGTGATCGTGGCCGCGCGCACGATCCGCAGCGAGCGCGAGGTGCATCCGGGGGCGCAGGTGCCGCTGGTCTTGCGGGGCGAGGCCAACGGATCGCTGCGGGTGTGCGAGGCGGGGCGCGTCGCGATCGAGACCTTGGTGAAGACCAGCTCGCTGGTGCTCGAAGCGCGTGGTGGCGAGCGACCACGAGGCGCCGCGCTCGGTCACGCTGCCGAGCTCGAGGTGTTGGTGTTGCTGCGCGGGATCGTCGAGGCTGGCAAAGAGCGCGACCGGATCGAGCGTGAGCTGAAGAAGGCGCAGAAGAGCATCGAGGCGCTGGAGAAGAAGCTCGCGAGTGCCGGGTTCACCGAGCGTGCGCCACCCGAGGTCGTCCAAGAGACGCACGCCGAGCTCGCCAGTCATCGCGCTCGCGTGACGCTGCTCGCCGAGGCGCGCGTGCTCGCTGAAGAGCTGTGAGTGCCGCGCTCGCGTGACGCTGCTCGCCGAGGCGCGTGTGCTCGCTGAAGAGCTGTGAGTGTCGCGCTCGCTGCGGGGGACTAGGCTGCGTGCGCCGTGCCGATGCCGCGCCATTACATGACTCCGAGGGGAGTCGCCGTCCTTCAGGCCGAGCTCAAACAGCTCGTCGAGCTCGAGCGACCGAAGACCGTGAACGAGGTGGCGACCGCGGCCGCGCACGGTGATCGCTCCGAGAACGCGGAGTACAAATACGGAAAATTGCGGCTTCGCGACATCGATCGGCGCACGCGCTTTCTGCAGAAGCGGCTCGAGAGCGTGGTCGTGATCGAGCCGAAATCGCAGTCGGGTGATGCTGTTCACTTCGGCGCGACGGTCGCTGTCTCTGACGAGAGCGGGACTATCAGCCGCTACATGATCGTCGGTACGGATGAGACCGATCCGAGCGCGGGACGCATCAGCTACGAGTCACCGCTGGGGCGCGCGTTGCTCAATCGCCGCGTCGGGGAGCTCGTGATCGTGAAGCGACCGATGGGCGACGTGGAGGTGGAAATCGCCGGAATTTCCTACGAATGATGGCGCTTCGGGCGTGTAATGCTACATTTACCTACCTTGGCGCCTCGTATCGATATATGCATATCGACATGTCCGCCGGAGCGCCCCAGTTGAAGCAGATCGTCGGCATCTACCTTCGCTTGTCGCGCGCCGAGATCGAGCGGCTTCGCGACAACCCAGAGCTGCTGCCGAAATACGATCCGCGCGTCGCACTTCAGGATGGGCGCGGGCTGGATCTCGGCAGCGCATGGGCCGACCTCGGCGTGTTTCTCGACGGCGGGGTCACGCTGCCGGACGTGGGGCCGACCGTGGGCGAGCACGCGCTGCCCGAGACGGACGGGCGTGCGGCGTGGAGCTACGTCGAGCCCGCGCGCGTCGCCGTGATCGCTGCCGAACTGACGGGAATGCACCGTCGCAAATTCCGCAAGCTCTACCTCGTCGATGGCGAAGAGACGCAGCAGCCCATCGGCGCTGCCCGCACCGGCGGTTTCGCACGCGGCGACGAATATCTCTTCAACAAACTGCGCTTGCTCGGGGCTCACTACGCCCGCGCGGCCGAGCTCGGCGAGGGCATGCTCGTCCGCATCGGCGAACGCGTCTGAGCGCCATTATTCCGGCAAATCGAGCGGCTCGCCCGCGCGCTCAAGGAGCAGGCGCAGGAAGTGAATGTCCGGTCGGTCCTTGTCGCGGAGACTGTCGCGCTTCATGCGCCAGAGCAGCCGCGGCGATGACGCGGCGTTCGTTCGCGGAACCAGTCGCCACCAGGATGTCGATGTCCATGGTGCGGCGGTCGAAGCCGCAAGCGCGCATCGCGAAACCGCCGATGATGATGTACTCCGCGCCGAGTTCATTCAGGTTGCGGCAGAGCTCGACGAGGTCTTCGACCGATGGCTCGCGGGACTCGAACTCGCCTCCGGTGCCGCGTCCGGCGACGTGCGCGTCAGCATCATCCACAGCCAATGCTCAGCCTCCTCGTGGCTCAGAAACCGGTACACACCTTTGGGGACGAACGGCGTCGGAAAGGCCCGCCGCCACTCTCGCGCATGTTGCTTGTTGTCGTGCCGGGACGCCAAGCCAGCGGATACCCCGCGCTTGCCTACGACCTTGGCTGGCTTCACCGACGGCTCCACGATGCCCGAGCGTAGAAGACCGCGATCCCCGCACCGCACCGTGCGGTGACCACGACACGAGGGGATGACGCGCCGCGATTTGCGGTGACCACCACACGAGGGGATGACGCGCCCCAATTTGCGGTGACCACGACGCTCGCTTGTTGGGAAGTTTCTGTCCCAAGAATATTCGTTAACCCAGATAGCGGAAGCGCACGGCGGGGGCGGTGCGTTCGTGGCGGCGCTCGATGAGGGCGGCGAAGTGAAGGAGGCGGTGCTCTTCCCAGGCGCGGCCCATGAGCTGCACGCCGATGGGTAGGCCCGCGTCGTCGTAGCCGCAGGGGACGCTGATCGCGGGCAGGCCCGTGAGGTTGGCGGCCGCGGCGAAGCGGATGATTTGGCCGACGACCGGGAGGTTGGTCTCGCCGGTTGCGAGCGCATCTTCGGGCAGCGGCGGCGCGGTGCGGCCGGTGGTCGGCGTGACGATGGCGTCGACGCCGGCGAGCGCCCGCGCGAAGTGTTGCGTGACCCTGGCGCGGTGGCGCTGCGCGTGGACGTAGTCGAAGCCGCGCAGGTGGCGGGCGAGCGCGAGGTTGAGCCGCACGTCGAGGCCGTACTCGCCGCGGTGGGCGCGATCGTAGAGGAGGTGCGCCGTGGCCATCTCGGTGACGATCGAGATGAGGTGAGCGACGCGCATGGTCTCGAGCTCGGGAAGGTCGATGTCGATCACCGCGGCGCCGGCGTCCTCGAGCCACTCGAGCGCGCGCGCGCAGGCCTGCACGATGGCGGGCTCGGCGTCCTCGAACCACGGTCGAAAGATGCCGACGCGCACACCGGCGAGACTGTCGTTGGCGATGCCGTCGGTGCGTACGGCGGGCTGCCCGAGGCTCGTCGGGTCCTTCGTGTCGGGGCCGGCCATCGCGGCGTAGGCGAGGGCGAGATCGCGGACGGTGCCGGCGATAGGCCCGATGTGCGCGACGGTCCAGCACAGCTCCGCGGCACCGTGTTCGCTGATGCGCCCGAGCGTGGGCTTGAGGCCGAGCTGCCCGCAGAGCGCAGCAGGAATGCGGATCGAGCCGCCTCCGTCCGCGCCGACCGCGATGGGTGAGAGGCCGAGCGCGACGGACGCCGCCGAGCCGCTCGAGGAGCCACCGGTGGCGTGCCCCGGCGCGTAGGGATTGCGCGCGGACCCATGGTGCGGATTGAGCCCGGTCACGCCGAGTCCGAGCTCGTGCATGTTCGCCTTGCCGATGAGGAGCGCGCCAGCGGCTCGCAGCCTCATGACCACCTCGGAATCGCAAATAGCCCGGGATTTACCGAGGAAACGCGTTCCGACGGTGGTGCCGTAGCCGGCCTGATCGAGCTCGTCCTTCACCGCCACGGGCACGCCGTCGAGCGGGCCGAGCGCTGCGTTTTGGTGGTAGCGCGTCTCGCTCGCGCGGGCCTGTGCCAGGAGATCGTCGGCGTCGTGCGCGATCAAGCAGCGCATCTTCGGAGTGAGCTTGTCGGACTCGGCGATGATCGCGAGCGCGCGCTCGGCGATGGCGACTGGCGTGGTGCGGCCGGCGACGTACGCGGTCGTGAAATCCGCGGCGGTCTCGGGCACGGCTCCGCGGCTTCGCAAGCCCACGAGCTCGGCATCGAGGTCGACGAGGGCGGCGCGGCCCTTCGCTTCGGAGTACGGCGCGGCGCGCGGCTCGGCGTGGTCGAACACCGGGTGACGCACGGCCATCGGCTCGTGGGTCGCGAGCGCGCGCAGCTTGGTGATCCCCGCGTCGGCGAGGAGTTTGTCCGCCAAGAGCGGGCCGGTGGCGCCGTTCTCGAGGAGTGCGACGAGCGCGCGGAGCATCGTGCCAGCGGCGCGCGGGGCCTTCATCGGAGCGAGGTCGTAGGTCATGCTGCGGCGACTCTATCCGTCCACGAAGCGCGCCGCGAACCGTGTTGCTGCGCGCGCCGCGAACCGTGTTGCTGCGCGCGCCGCGAACCGAGTTGCCGAGCGTGCCGCGAACCGTTTTGTCGAGCTAGCGGAGTGGCGCGAGGTCCTGGCCGATGCGCGCGAGGGCGACGGCTCGGGAGCGCGCCGCGAGCGGAAACGTCGCGTTTCCCGCGTGAATGAGATCGAGGCTGTCGAGCTTCAGATCCTCCTGCGCGATCTGCATCGAGCGCGTCACCGCCGGCGCCGACGTGCGCTTGATCTCGAAGCCGAGTCGCTTCTGCCCGCGCACGATGAGGAGATCGAGCTCGGCACCTTGATGCGTCGCCCAGAAATAACACTCGCTCGGCCGTGCCCCGAGCCGCCGCACCACCTGCGCGAGCGCGAAACCCTCCCACGACGCGCCGAGCTTCGGGTGGCTCGCGAGCGCCGCCTGGTCCCGAATTCCAAGCAAGCTGTGGAGCAGTCCCGTGTCGGCGACGAAGACCTTCGGTGCCTTGACCTGCCGCTTCTTCAGGTTCTCGTGCCAAGGCGCGAGCTGGCGTACCGCGAAGGTGCCGGTGAAGGCGTCGAGGTAACGGCGCACGGTGGTATCCGAGACGCCGAGCGACCGGCCGAGCTCCGAGCCGTTCCATGTCTGCGCGTGATAGTGGGCGATCATCGACCAGAAGCGCCGCAGGGTGAGCGCCGGCAGATCGATCCCGATCTGGGCGAGGTCGCGCTCGAGGAAGGTCCGCAAGAACTCTTCGCGCCAGCGGATGCTCTCGGCTTCACTCCTGGCCAAGAACGAGCGCGGAAATCCACCACGACACCAGAGGCGGCCGAGCTGCTCAGCCCCGACCTCGCCGAGCGCGAAGCCGTCGAGCTCGTGGTAAGCGATACGACCGGCGAGCGACTCCGAGCTCTGTCGCAGCAGCTGTGGCGACGCGCTTCCGAGGATCAAGAACCGCGCAGGGCGGCGCGGGCGGTCGGCGAGCACGCGCAACACCGGAAATAGCTCGGGCCGCCGCTGCACTTCGTCGATGACGACCAGACCTCGAAGCCCTGCGAGCGCCAACATCGGCTCGTCGAGCCTGGCCAGATCCTCTGGATCCTCGAGATCGAAGCGCGTCGCGGTCTTGCGTTCCTGCGCGAGAGTCCGAGCGAGCGTCGTCTTGCCCACCTGGCGCGGTCCAATCACGCAGACGATAGGAAAGCTCTTCAATAGCTGCCGGACCTCGACGAGATCCTTCCCACGCTCGATCACCCCACCTGCATACCATGAAATATCAACTCCACGAGTCGAATATTCATTGTTAAAACAGATGGCATGTGGGCGACGCGGCCGCCTGTCTGCGCGCCCGTTGATGACCAAAGTGACGACCACGGTGGCGCTCACGTGCGGCGGCGTTGTTGCTGCGCGAGGCGCGTGACAGACTCGGGGGCCGCTGGCGAGACAGGATGCCGGACGCATGATGACCGACACGGCCGAACGCACGAGAGAGACGCTCCTCAGCGCGGCCTTCGTCCGTGAGCTCGAGCTCTTGCGGCGCCGGCTCGAGCAGCGGGCGCGCTCCGGCGCGGGGGGCGAACACCTGAGCCGTCGTCGAGGCGGCTCGTCCGAGTTTCAGGAGCATCGGCCTTACGCACCCGGCGATGATCTTCGACGCATCGACTGGGCGGCGTACGCGCGCTCGGGCGAGCCCGTGGTGAAGACCTTCCGCGCCGAAGAAGACAGCGTCGTGCGGCTCGTCATCGACGCCTCGGCATCGCTCGACTTCGGCACGCCGACAAAGCTCGCGGTCGCCGTGCGCTTGTCCGCGGCGCTCGCCTACATGGCGCTGGCCCAGACCGAGCGAACCCAGCTCGTCGTGTGCCGTGATGGCGGCGTTCGCGATCAGCTGCCGGCGCGCGGACGTGGCGGAATACCCGGTGTTTTACGGCAACTCGAGGCGATCGAGGCGGGCGGCGCGGTCGAGCTGGCGCGTGCCGTGGACACCGTCGTGCGCAAGAGCGGCCGGCCCGGAATGCTGGTCGTCGCCAGCGATTTCCTCGATGCCTCTCCCTACTCCAGCGCGCTCTCCCGGGCGGTGCAAGCCGGGCACGATGTGGTGCTCTTACACGTCGTGGCAGAAGAAGAGCTCGACCCGCAAGACGAGGGCGATCTCGCGTTCGAAGACGCCGAGACCGGAGCCCTCGTCGAGGTGACGCTCGATGTCGCCACCATCGAGGCGTACTTGCGAAGGTTCGCCGGCCTGTGCGCGAGCTTGCGCGCATTCGCGAAGAAGCACCGCGCGACCTACGTGCGGGTCGTCACCGGTGAGGCGCTCGAGTCGGCGGTGCGGCGCGTCGTGTCGCGGGCGGTGGATTGACGATGGGCACCTCGCTCGAGTTGCTCAGTGCGAAGGGTCTCTGGCTCCTCGGCCTCGTCGCGCCGCTCGTCGTGCTCTACATCCTGCGCGTGCGGCGGCCGCGCCTGCGCGTGGCATCGGTGTGGCTGTGGGCCGAGAGCCGTCGCGATCTGCTCGCGCGCGCACCGTGGCGGCGGCTCATTCCGCTGTTTCCGCTGCTGATCCAGGCGCTGGTGCTCATCGGCCTCGCCCTCGCCGCCAGTCGCCCCGCGTCGCGAGGCCACACCATCGTTGGCGAGCACGTCGCGATCGTCATCGACACGAGCGCCTCGATGGCCGCGACGGAGCCCGACGGAGTCACGCGCATCGAGCACGCGAAGAACGCGGCGCGCGCCCTGGTCGCGAGCCTCGCGCCCGGAGCGACCGTGCTGGTCCTCGACGCTGGTCGAGACGCAGTCATCGCGCTGCCGCCGGAGCGCGATACGCGGCTGATGCTGCAGGCGATCGATCGCATGGGCGTGCGCGAGGCCGAGGGCGACATCGGCGCGGCCGTCGATCTTGCGGCAAGTCGGCTCGCGCAGGCGGGCGGCTCGCGGCGGATCTTCGTCATCACCGACGGCAACGTCGCGAAGGACACGGCGCTCGCGGCGGCCGTCCCGATCGAGATCGTCACGGTCGGCAAGCCCATCGAGAACGCCGGCATCGTGCGCATCGACGTGCGCGCTGGTGACGACGCGGCCACGGGGCGCGAGGAGGTTCAGACTTTTCTGCTGCTCGGCAACTTCGGCACGCGGGCGCGCGAACTCTACGTGACCTTGCGGCAGGCCGGCGCGTCCGACACCCTCGCATCGCGCAAACTCACGGTAAATCCGGGAGAAAAGCTGCCGGTCGTGCTCACGTTTCGTCCGACGCCCGGAGATCGCGGCATGCCGCTCGTGGTCGAGCTGTCGCCGCCGGATGCGCTCGCGGTCGACGACGTCGCTTACGGTCGTGTGCCGCTAGGGCGCTCATTGCCGGTCGTGCTCGCATCCGCGGGCGAGCCTTCGAGCTGGCTCGAGCGCGCGCTTCGTGCCGATCCTGACGTGAAGTTTTCGCGCCTGAGTCTGAACGAGGTCGTCGGCAGCGGCGTCCCCGACGATGCGCTCGTCGTCATCGAAGGAGCGTGCCCAGCGGCACCGGCGGGCGGCGATCTGGTGATCGCAAATCCACCCGAGGGCACCTGCTTCGGCGCCGGCATCGGCAAGACCCTGAGCGAGCCCGAGCTCTCCTCGTGGGAGCACGGCGACGCGCGGCTCAGGTTTCTCTCGCTCGATGGCGTTTTCATCAAGGAGGCGCGGGCGCTCGAGCCCGAGAGTCGGCGTCAAGAGCTGCTCCGCACCGAGCAGGGAACGATCGCGGTGGATGCTTCGACCGCGGCGCGCTTCGTGACGATTCTCGGCTTCGACGTGGCCGAGACGGACTGGCCCTTCAAGGCCTCGTTCGTCGTTTTCGCCCGCAATTTGCTGGAGCTCGCGCGCCAGCATCGCGGTGGCGCGGCCGCGTCCGCGAGAGCCGGAGAGCCGCTGCGCGTGACCGTGCCAGCGGGCGTCACGAAGCTCGAGCTGCTCGGGCCCGATGGCGTCGTGAGCGAGCTGTCCGTGCGCGCGGGCGTGGCGATCGTGCCCGAGGTACGCAAGGTCGGTCACTATCGGTTGCGCTGGAGCGAGCCGAAGGCCGGGAGCGTGCTCGTGCCCGTGAATCTCACCTCCGCCGCCGAGAGCGATCTGCGACGCACACTCTCAGTCGTAGCCACAGCGGGTGCGGAGGTCCTCGACACCCCGGCCGCGGCGCTCGGCCTCGAAGAGCACGCCCCTTATCTCGCGCTCGTGGTGCTCGCCTTCATCGTCGTCGACATCTGGTACTTCACGCGCCGCCGCCGATCGTCCGCGACCAAGCTCACCCCCGAAACCGCAGCCACGCGAGACGCGCATGCCCGGTAGCTCCGTCGCGGCGCTCGCGACCCTGGCCGTGCTCACGGTCGCGCTCGTCGCCGTCATCTTCGCGGGTTGGCGCCGCGGGCTCTCTCGCCGTCCGGTGTTGCTCGCGGGCGTGCTCCTTGCCGCCGCGCTCCCGCTCGATGCGGCGCTCGTGTGGGCGCGACTCGTGCCGGAGGCGTACGTACGCTTCGGCCATCCGCGGCTCACCGTCGCGGGATTTTTCGCGATGGCGTTCGTGGCGCTCCGCTTGGCGAGCGTGACCGGCAAGCGTGTTGGGCTCCGCACGACGCTCAGCGATCTTGCGACCACGTTGGCCGTCCTCGCGTGTGCGCTCGCGGCGACACGGCCCGAGCTCGGTCACCCACTCGACCGCATGACGGTCATTGCGCTCGTCGATCGCAGCCGCTCGATCGAACTCGTCCCTCACGCCGAGCAACGCATCCTGCGCGAGCTCACGGTGGCCGAGCATGGCATGCGCGAAGAGGACCGTATCGGGCGCGTGGTGTTCGGCGCCGAAGCGCAAACCGAGGAATTTCCGCGGCCGAAGAGCAGCGCCGCCTCGCCGCAGAGGCTTGAGCTCGCCCGCGATGCGACGGACATCGCGGCGGGGCTCCGGCGCGCGCTCGCGGATGTGCCCGCGGACTCGGCCGCGCGAATTGCCCTCATCACGGACGGCGTTGCGACCCGCGGAGACACGCTCGCGGCGGCGGCGGCGGCGGTGGGCAGCGAGGTTCCGGTCGATGTCATCGTGCTCGAGCAACGCGAACTGCCGGACGTGCGGCTCGTCTCGCTGCGGGCACCACCGCGGGCGCACGAGGGTGAGACCTTGCGCATGCGCGTCGTGGTTTCAGCCCCCGCAAACGCCGAGCTCGAGCTGCGGCTCTTGCGCGACGGCAAGCTCGTGCGGCGCATCGCCACCAAAGTCGCGTCCGGCGAGACCGTGGTCCCCATCGCCGAGCGTGCGATGGAGGCGGGCCTGCACCGCTACGACGTCGAGGTGACGGCCCGCGATCCGGCGCTCGACCACACGCCGGAGGACAACGTCGCGAGTGTGTTCGTGCGTGTGCGTGGGCCTGCGCGGGCGCTCGTACTCGATGGAGATCCTGGCCGTACCGCATTCGTCGCAGGGGCGCTTCGCGGTGCGCGCTTCGTCGTCGAAGAGGGAGATCTTGCCATGATGCCCGCGGATCTCGGCGGCTTCGCCGGCTACGACGTGATCGTCTTCGGTGACATCGCGGCGCCCTCGCTCGCGCCGGTGCAGCTCGATGCGCTCGCGAGTTTCGTCCGTGATCTCGGCGGCGGGCTCGTCTTGCTTGGCGGTGATCGCAGCTTCGGCCCGGGCGGCTACTCGGGGACGGCGCTCGAAGAGGTGTCGCCCGTGTCCTTCGATCTCAAGCAAGAACAACGGCGCGCGAGCCTCGCCGAGGTCATCGCCATCGACATCTCCGGCTCGATGAGCATGCGCGTCGGCGCCCAGACCAAGCTCGAGCTCGCGAACGAAGCCGCGGCACGATCGGCGTCGCTGCTCGGCGCGGGTGACGAGCTCGGCGTCTTGCACGTCGATACCGCCACGACCGTGACCGTTCCGCTCGCACCCTTGCGCGACAAGCCGGCCGTCGAGAAGGCCATCCGTCTCGCGGGCCCGGGCGGCGGCGGGATCGACTGCGACGTCGCGCTGCGCGATGCCTACGCGCCTCTCCGCAAGACCCGCGTGAATTTGAAACACGTGCTGTTGTTTGCGGACGGCGCCGACGCCGAGAACATCACGCCGCTCGTCGAGGCGATGGTGTCGGATGCGCTGAAGGACGGCATCACGACGAGCTGTGTCGCGCTCGGGCAGGGCTCCGACGTCCCGGCTCTCGAACAGCTCTCGCGCCTCGGCGGCGGGCGCTTTTACATCGTCGAAGATGCGACCCGACTGCCGGCAGTGTTCACGCAAGAGACGATCCTCGCCTCGCGCTCGGCGCTGGTAGAAGAGCCCTTCAAGGTCACGCGCACGAGCGGGCATCCGGTGCTCGCGGGCGTCCTTGTCGAAGCGTCGCCGCCGCTCGGTGGCTATGTCGTCACGGTCAAGAAACCGCGCGCCGACGTGCTGTTGACCGGCCCCGAGAACGATCCGGTGCTCGCGTTGTGGCAGGCGGGGCTTGGCCACACGGCGGTGTTCACGAGCGACTTGAAAGATCGCTGGGGTGGGGCGTGGACCGGGTGGGACGGCGCGGCGAAGATGGTGGCGCAAGTGGCGCGGCACGTTGCTCGTCGTGAGGATGACGCGCGCGTGCGGCTCGAGGCAGAGATCCTTGGAGGAGCGCTCGCGGTACGGGCGACGGCGGTGGATGACGACGGAAGTCTCACGTCGTTTCGCCGGCTCACGGCGGTCGTGCGCGGGCCAGGCGGCTTCGCCCATGAGGTCGCGCTCGAGTCGAGCGGCGCGGGCACCTACGAGGCGAAGGTCCCGCTAAAAGCCCCCGGCGCGTACGTGATCGTGACGCGCGACGAGCTGTCGGCCGAGGCGGTGGCGACGACCGGGGCCGTGCTCGGCAAGGGCGAGGAGATGCGTCCCACCGGCAGCGATCATGCGCTGCTCGGGAGGATCGCGGAGCTCACGGGCGGCAAGCGTAGGGACACGCTCGCGGGAATTTTCGGCGATCGACCGCCGCGACGTTTCGCCTACGAGGATGTCACCGTCTCGTTCGCGTTGCTCGCGGCGGCGGCCATGCTGCTCTCGGTCGCGGCGCGGCGACTCGCGATGCCCGAGGCGTGGCTCGCGTGGCTCGAGAGGCGACGTCGCTCGCGTGCGCGCCACCGCGAGGGTGAGCATGCGCGAGAGCACGACGGCACAGCGACACTCGACGCGCTCGTCCTGAGCAAGCAAGCGAACGAGGCCGTGCGCGTACCCGGACCGGCCGCGCCAACCATGCCCGACCAAGGTGTGCGCGGCGTGGTCGACGTGGGCGTGCGCCGCGGCGAATGGAGCAACGCATCGGCGGAGCGAGTCGTCTCCGACCGTGGCATGCGCGGCGATGGCGCGACGAATTTGCCGGCGCAACGAGATGTGGTCGAGCGTGGCGCGCGCGGTGACGGCATGCGAAAACTCTCGGCGGCGGAGATCCTCATCGCACAGCGCCGAGGCCGGAAATAACGCCATATGGCAGCAACTGACCGATCGGTCAGTCCACCGCCGCTGCCGCATCGCACAAAGCGCAAGGTGGGTAGGCCCGCCCGGTCGCCGAACATGCCCACGCACAGGCCCAGATTGCGCTGTCCGCTTCGATCCCGCGCGAGTGGGAATGGCAAGTTGACCAACTTATTGGGTCATGTCTTGGCGATGAGGCAGGTAAACGTCGCAGAGGCCAAGGCTCAGCTCTCCGCGCTCATCGACGCCGCGCTCGCCGGCGAAGAGATCATCATCGCGCGCAGAAACAAACCGGCCGTGAGGCTGGCGATCGCCAAGGCGCCGAGCGTCAAGCAGCGCAACCTCGGTGCGATGGCGGGCAGCGTCCTGTACGTCGCGCCCGATTTCGACCATCCGCTTTCGGAATTCGAGGAGTACATGCCGACGGAGCAACAAGTCGCCGAGGCCAGGCGGAAGCTCGCCAAGAAGAAGTCCAAGTGAAGCTGTTGCTGGACACGCACACGTACTTGTGGCTGAGCGACGACCCCAGTCGCATTGGCCGCAGAGCGGGACGCCGACTTGAAGATGGCCGCAACGAGGCCTATTTGAGCATCGTGAGCGTGTGGGAAACGGCGATCAAGATTGGGTTGGGATCGAAACCGAGCACATCCTCGATGGCGCGGGGTCGTAGCGAGCGACGCCGTCTTGGACACCACGCAACGCCATATGGCATCGCCTGACCGATCGGTCAGTCCACAGCCGCATCCACCGCCGCTTCGATTTGCTCGGCGGACTCGCGTTCGTGGGCGTCGCGAGCGGCCCGGCGTAGTGCGGCTTCGGCGTCCTCTGCGGCGAGCCTGCGATCGGCTTCGCAAAGCAGCTGTTCGTGTGCGGCGATGATCGCTCGGCAGCGGCGGCGCGCCATGAACGCGAAGACGCCTCCGAGCACGGTGTAGATGGAGGCAGTGGCGACGGTCGCCAACACGAGCGCAGGCTCAGCGCGCAGCGCGGGCAGCCCCACGAGCAGCACGAAGAGAGGCGATGGCGCCGCGATCGCGATCGCGGATCGGTCTCCGTTTGTGAACACGCCTGTGATCGCGGCGAGCACCCAAGGCGCGGCAAACAGCAGGAACTGGATCGCGAGCAGTGCGACCCGCGGACCCACCGCTGCGGTCGCGCGCGCGCGCAGGAAGGCGCCGAGGCCGACGAGAAAGAGCGCGAATCCCGCAGCGAAACCAAGGAAAAGGAGCACCTGCTTGAGCTGCTCGTCGGCGTTGCTTGGCGCGACGGCTTGGAGCGTCACAGCCCCGATCGCCGCGATCGCAAACAGCCCCAGGGCGCTGACGATGAGCTGAAGGCGCAGCGCGGCTAGCACTCCTGGAGCGAAGGCACGGCGCGTGCTGCCTCGGGCGGCGAGCGCTTTTTGTACGCGACGCGACGGTCCGATCTCTTCAAAGGCAAACAACAGCACGCCGAAATTCACGAACATCGAATAGAGCGACATCGCCGCGATCGTGAACTCGGAGATCATCGACCGGTCTCCGACGACGATCGCAACCGACGGCAGGGTGATCAATACCGCGGCTGTGACGATGTACCAGCGCTTGAGACCGAAGGTGCGGTCGTCCGTGACGCTCGTGAGGTTCGCCTTCGTGATCTCATACAGCAGCCACGCCGGCAGCCCGAGGAGCGCCGCGGGCGTCAGAATGAGGCCGACCAGGTAGCGCCAGTCGAAGGGCGCGCGGACGAGCGCGGTCGGGTACCACACCGGGTAGCGATCGACCGTGGGCCACAGGCTGTTCGCAAACTGCGCGAAGCCCGCGCCGAAAATGCCGAACGAGAAACTCGTGAGCGGCATCGCGACCAAGAGCGTGGTGACCAAGGCCGCGCGCAGGCTCTCCATCTTGGCGCTGACTGCGAGGCCAAACGCGACGCCGAGCACCGCGAGAACGAACAGCATGAGGTACGCGAGCAGCACCTCGAGCGGCCCAACTCCGCCGAACAGAAACGAGAGCGCGCCGACCGGGGCCAGCATCACGATGTACATCCCGATGGCGGTGTACGCGCTCAGGAATTTCCCGCGCGCGATCGCCTCCGGGCGAAGGCCGGTGAGGAGCAGCGATTCCCAGGTCTTGCCCTCGCGCTCCGACGCGATGCTGTTCGCCGCGAGCGCAGGGCCGACGATCATCACCACGAAATACGCCAACGAGAAGAACGTGTGAAAGAGCGCGGCGCCCGTCGACGAGGGCCGCGTCGCGCCGACCAGGAGCCCGCCAATCGAGGCCATGAGCAAAGTGAGCAAGAGCGTGAGCAACAAGAGGATCACCGGCGTGCGTACGAGGCGCGCGGACTGCCGCATCTCGCGCATCCACAGCGGATTCGGATCGGCCCACCAGCCTTGCCAGCGAAAGCGCACGCGATCGCTGAGCCGCGACGATTGCGGCGCGCTCGGCCGCTCGACGCCAAGCTGGACGCTCACGTGCCGCCTCCTGTGTCTTTCCACGTTGCGTGATGCGGGCCGCCGCTGCCGCTCGTGCCAGCGCGCGCGTGCTGAGCCGTGGCCTCGAGGAAGATGCGCTCGAGCTCGTTGCGCTCGTGCTCGACGGCGATGACACCGACGCCGCGTTGCACCAGAACGCCCACGATTTCCGCGATTTTCTCGTCGCCACCCACGAAGCCAATCTCGGCCGCGCGCCCCACCACCGCCACGTCGAGAATCCCGGGGGTCGTTTGCAACGTGAACGCGACCGCGCTCGGATCGCCGAGCGTTCGGATCTTGATGGCGCGTCGCAGTGGCGCGGGAACGTAGGGCAGCGGCGGTAGCGCTACCGATGCATCCGCCGACGGCGGCCTGCCCGGCGCAGCGTGCCAGGTCGCGGGTGCATCGCGGGGGCCGTGGCCTAGCGCCCGCCTGGCGTTGCGCTCGGCGAGCTGCGCGCTGATGTCGTCGATCGGTCCGGCGACGACGATGCGGCCGTGCTCGATGATGCCGATCGAGGAGCACACTTCGCTCAGCTCGCTGAGGATGTGCGAGGACAAGATGATCGTTTTGCCGAGCTTCTGGAGGTCGAGCAAGAGATCGCGGATCTCGATTCGGGCGCGCGGATCGAGATCGCTCGCGGGCTCGTCAAGGATCAAGATCTCGGGGTCGTGCAGCAAGATGCGCGCAAGCTGCAGGCGCTGCTTCTGCCCCTTCGACAGGGTCGCGACCAGCTGATCGCGAAGCTGCCCCATCTCGGTGAGCTCGAGCACCGCGTCGACGACGCGCACCGATGGCACGCGAAAGGCGTCCGCGAAGAACTCGAGATACTCGAGCACGGTGATCCGGTCGTAGACGCCGGCATGATCGGCCATGTAACCGATGACGCGCCGGACTTCTTCTGGCGCCATCGTCACGTCGAGCCCATCGACCTCGACGCGCCCGGCCGTCGGTTCGAGCAGCGTCGCCATCACCCTCAGCGTCGTCGTCTTGCCCGCGCCATTCGGTCCGATAAAGCCGAAGATCGAACCGCGCGGAACATCGAAGGTTACGTCCCTCAGCACGTCGCGTCCGATGAAACGCTGCCACAAGTGGCGCACGCGGATCGCCGGCGGGCTGCTCGCATCTGCGGACGCGGCGCGACTCGTCACGGGGCGCCTCCGAATCCGACCACGCGCACCAGCAGCCGATCGCTCTCGATCGGGAGGCCAGAGTCCTGCCGTTTGCCTTCGCCGCCTTCGAGCTGCGCGAGCAAAACTGGCACGTCCCCGGGAAACCAGGCGCGCCCATCTACGACCTGCGACACGAGCGATTTCCAAGCATCGGCGGCACCGGCGCTCGCCTCGTCGAGCTCTACGCGCGCGTCCTCCGGTTGAAACTGGAAGCCAAACGGGGAGGCAGGCGTTGGGCCCAGAGAGAGCGCCACCATCTGCTTGCTCGAGAGTCGCGCGCCATCCTCGAGTCTCGCCGCAAAGAGATACGTCGACGGCGCTCGCACGAGGATCATTCCGCGAAGCGCGCGGCCGCTGCGGTTGATGATCATGACCTCATCCGGCGTGCCCTCACTGAGCGCGACGCCGCCGCCGAGCTGGACCGTGCGATCCTCGCGTACCAGCGTCGTTTCCCACGGTCGTAGCTCGAGAGCTTCTAGTCCCATGCCGTCGCGCTCGAGCTTGACCAGTCCCGTCGGCGCGTCGCTGAAGTCATCACGCGCGATGCCAACGACGCTAGCGGCCTCTTCTGCCCACACTGCGAGTTTCGTCGAGACGGGGACATAGAATGAGCGCCAGGTTCGCGCAGTTCCGAGCGTCATTCCCGCGCCGGTTTCGACCAGCGTGAGGCGGCGCGCGCGACCCGTGCAGCCCTTGGCAGCGAGGCCGATCCCGACGATGAGGGCGAAGGTCACCGCCGACGCGATCGGCAGTGTCGACAACGCCATCAGGGGTCGATTTCTCCTCCGCCACAGCGCGAAATTGAGCGGTCCCGCGACGCCCGCGTAAACACAAAGGAGGAGCGTCGCCAGGAGGATCGACCAGCGTGACGTCTCGTTCGGATCGAGTGCGCGAGCGACCGAGTCGTTGAAGTGTTCAGGCTCGCCGGGCGGACACAGCACGCTCGACTGGCGCTCGTTGGCGCGGCGGAGGATATCGATCATGCGCACGTGCACGAAGCTGGTCTCGACGCCAGGCAATCGCTGCGGATCGAAGGCCAAGAGGTGCACCTCACCAAGGCCGTAGCTCGCGCTCGCGCCATAGGAGGATGGCTGAAGGTTGCCGCCTTGGTAGCCCGAGAGTGTCTCGACGAGCGCGGTCGTCGGCGCGGTGTCCGTCGGCACATCTCTTGGTGGTGGTCTTGGTGCTGGGTACGTCGACGGCGACTTCAAGAGCACCGGCGCCAGCGTGTCCTCGTGTACGCGCGTCCGCACCGCTGCACCGCCGACGAAAGCCGCGATTGTCGCGTGGCGGAGATCTTCGCTGCGGGTCGTCGCGACGGCGAGGGTCCCGCCCGAGAGCACCCACGACGCGAGCGCATCGAGGCGCGCGGCCGACAGAAGGACCAGTTCGTTGGAGCGAATGACGACCGCGGCTATCCGCGAATAACCCGCGGCGTGAAGCGGCAACAGCGGTTCACCGGTCGCGTCATCGTAGAGTGCACGTGCGACCTCGACGGCGGTGTCCACTCTTGGTGCCGGGCCCGGTGGGTGCCAGCGCGTTCCACCCGCGAGCCGCGTCGCCCAGGGATTCGTCGCCGAGCCGACCAAGCTCTTCGCGATCTTGTCGCCGAGGGCCGACGCTCGATCGACATCGACGAGCACCGTGTTGCCATGTCCCGCATGCGGAAACGACTGCTCGAATACTGCGCGGCCTTGTTCGTCGACGACGCGCACCAGCGAGCTTGTTTCGAGTCGCACGGGAAGATGGAGCTGCACGGCGGCGCCCGCTGCGACCGTATATTCGGCGCGTGTTTTCGCTCGCGATGGCTTTGAAGCGCTGTACGCGGAGGGAACGATGACGACCTCGCCCGCTCGCGGAGAACCGCCGCGATTGCGAATCGACACGAAGAATTCAGCGAAGTAGCCCTGCACCAGGCTCGAATCGCCGAGCACCGGCGCCGCGGTGATCTCGAGTGCGGAAGGCGTGCTCGCTGGCGAACCAGGGACGCTGTCCGCTGCCCACGCAAAACTCGCCCCGGCATTCTTGAGCGGTCGTGCCACCGCGGCCCGCGCGGGCGATGCCGTGCCCAGCACCGCGGCCTGAGCGGGCGACGAGAGGCCAAGCACCGCGGCCTGAGCGGGCGACGAGAGGCCAAGCACCGCGGCGACCATCCACCACGCGCGCGTGCGCTGCCGACGCGGCCGGCGTCTATTCATCGTCGCGCCCTCACGCTCGCGCCTGCTCGAGTTTCGCCGGCCGTTCCGGCACATGCTCGAGCAGCGCGTCGATGATGCGATCGGCTTCAATGCCGTCGGCCTCGCCCTCGAACGAGCGGATCAGACGATGGCGCAACACGGGTTTCGTAACGCGCTGGATGTCCGCGAACCCGACATGCGCGCGGCCCGCCAGGAGCGCGCACGCCTTCGCTGCGAGGACCAGCGACTGGGCACCACGGACTCCCGCGCCGAATCGCAACGCGCGCCGAACGACCTCGGGTGCGGCCTTCGAGCCGGGGTCGCTCGCACCGACGAGCCGCGCCGAATACCGCATCACCGGCTCGGCGATCGCGACCTCACGGCACAGGCTCCGGAGGTCGAGCACCTCTTCCTTCGTCATCACCGGCTCCGGCGGCGCGTGCGCGTGCCCGGTGGTCCGCACCAAGATTTCGGTGAGCTCATCTTCGCTCGGGCTCGGCACGACCACCTTGAGAAGAAATCGATCGAGCTGCGCCTCGGGCAACGGATACGTGCCCTCCATCTCGATCGGGTTTTCCGTCGCGAGGACGATGAACGGCGCGTCGAGCCCGTGGCGCTTGCCGGCGATCGTGCACGCGGCTTCTTGCATCGCCTCGAGCAGCGCGCTCTGCGTCTTCGGCGTCGCCCGGTTGATCTCGTCGGCGAGCACGACGTTCGCGAAAATAGGCCCTTTGTGCAGGGCGAAGCTGCGATGACCATGTTCGTTGGTCACGAGAATGTTCGTTCCCGTGATGTCGCTCGGCATCAGATCCGGGGTGAACTGAATGCGCGAAAAGTCGAGCGCGAGGCAGCTTGAAATGGTCCGCACCAGCAGCGTCTTGCCGAGTCCGGGCACGCCTTCGAGCAAGACGTGACCACCCGCCACCAAAGCCCACAGCGTCTCTTCGACCACGCCGTGCTGCCCGACGATCACGCTGCCAATCGCCGCCCCAAGACGGCTACAGGTGGCCTTCGCAGCTGCGAGTCTCGCATCAAAATCTGCCATGGCTCAGTCTCTCCGCCTCTCCGCCTCTCCGCCTCTCCGTCACTCAGTCACTCAGCTCTGATACCGCTCCGGCCGCGGCGCGACACCTCTGAAGCACGCACCCGCGCCGAATCATCGGGGCGAAGCCTCGCTCTTTCGCCGGGAAATAGCGGCCGAGCTATTTCGCCGGGAAATACCGGCCGACGTGCTCGCGGTATTCGCGCGGCACTTCCATCGCTTCGGCGCCCGCGACCTCGGCTGGACCGACCTCGCCGAGCCCGCCCGCACCTCTCGCCTTCGCTGTTTCACCCGCTCGCCCGGCCGTGCGACCCATCGTCATGCCGGCGTTCGGCGCGCCTCGATTGAGCGGCGACCGCGCGCGTGAACGCACCGATTCTCCCGCGAGTTGCGGCGTTTCTCCACCATGGGTGCCGCGGCCGCCACCGCGACTCGGCCCACCGTCGCCGTCGCCCTTTCCCTTTCCCTTGCCGTCGCCGTCGCCGTCGCCCTTGCCCTTGCCGTCGCCCTTGCCGTCGCCCTTGCCGTCGCCCTTGCCGTCACCGTCACCGTCACCGTCACCGTCACCCTTGCCGTCGCCCTTGCCGTCGCCCTTGCCGTCGCCCTCGCCGCGGCCGTTCGGCATTGGCATCGGCATCGGCGCGCCTCGCAACGATTCTTCGCCTTCGCCGAGACGTTTCTCCGCCTCGCCGAGCGTTCGCTGCCGCTCGGAGCCTTGGCTCGGCGGTGGCTGAGCGGCCCATTCTTTCAGCTGTTCGCGGAGCTCTTCGCGACCCTCGGGCGAGGCTAGCTGTTGCTGCATACGCTCGCGGTCTTCCTTCGAGAGCGGCATCGCGTCGCTGGTGTTCGGGTCGAGCGCTCGGCCTTGTTCGCGCATCCGATCGGCGAGCTTCTTTCGGTCGCTCTCGCTCAGCCCCTCGAGCGCCTTCGACATTTCTTCGGCGAGCTTTTTTGCATCGCTGCCCGAGCCCGAGCCCTCGAGCCCTTCGAGTGCCTTCTTGCCTTCCGGACTCAGGTCGTCCCCGAACGCCTTCGCGAGCTCTCGCAGCGCGTCGCTCTTCTTGCCGCGCTCGGTGAGCAGTTGCTTCTGTTCTTCGATTGCGCGTGCGACATCGTGCGCCTTCGCGGCCTCTGCAGCCTCGGCGGCGTCCGCGAGAAGCTCGAGCGCCATCTTGCGATCGGCGGATTCGAGTCGATTCGCGAGGGCCTCCATCTCTTCGTCGAAGCGCGTGAGATCCCGATCGCCGAGCGCGCGTCGAGCCGCATCCAGTCGCTCGTTTTTTGCGAGCTTTCCGAGCGCAGCCTCGAGTCCACGGCGCTCTTCTCCGCTGCCCAGCCGTTGCCGTTCCGCGCCGACGTCCTCACGCAATTTCGCAAGATCCGCCTGTGCATCGCGCCGCGGCATGCCCTCGCGCAGACGCTCCTTCAAGCTGCGCGCGCGCTCGCTCAAGGCCCGCAGCCGCTCGCGTTGCGCCGCGTCGTTCCCCTCGATTCGCGAGAGCGCCGCCGCCTCGTCAAGACCAGGAAGCTCCTCGAGCATCACATCTTCCGTGCCGGCGGCGACGGGCGCGGACACTGGCGCAGCGGGCAGCGCGAGCGTGCTCAGCCACGCGATCGCAGCGATGCAGAGCGGCACGCCGACATGCCACGGCGAGAGCCATCGCGGACCCATTCGCTGCGGCCGCGGTCGTTCGAGCGCATGCACGGCGTGGGCGATCACCGTCGCGCGAGCCGGTCCGACATCGTCCTGCGCTACCAGCTCGACGGCGGTGACGATGGCCTCGTCGGAAGCGAGCGAACGATCGAGAAAAAGCGCGACATCGACGTCGCTCCACCGGTTTCGCCACGCAATCGCAGCGCCCGCGAGCGCACCGATGACGCCGAGGCCGAGTGTCCACGGACGCAGCGCCCCGAGTCGCAACCACCACGCAGCCGCCGCGCCGAGCACGCCAAGCGCGACACCCAAGGTCGCACCGCTGAGCGCGAGCCTGACGGCGAGCCGCCCGCGAACACGCCGCGTCCATGGGAGCAACGCGCGCGCTAGCGTCTCCGGCTCCACGGACTGCATGCTACTTCTTTCGCACGCCGCCGAGCCTCGCGCACTCGACCGCGTCGCCGACCTTGGCGTGCGTCACGCATTCGCTGTACACCGCGAGCGCCTCGCGTGGCCGTCCTTGGTCTTGAAGCGACGCTCCGAGGCAGCGATAGCCGAAAGCATCCGCGGGCCGCAGCGCGACAAGCTTCCGCGCCCACGCCTCCGCCTCCTTGTGTTTGCCGTCCGTGAGAAACTCGCGCGTCTTCGCAAGCACGACCGCGTAGTCCTCGCTGATCGCCTCACCGCTGGTCGCCGCGAGCGGGTCGTTCACCGCGGCCGATGCGTCGGCGGTTGGGGCACCTTCTTCGCTCACCGCGCTCGCCACCGCTTCGGCGCTAGCTCCCGGCGCGCTGTCGAGCACGCCGCCGCCAGCCGGAGCCGCTGAGGCCGTCCCCGTCGCGACGCTCACGGCGGCCGTCCTTGCCGCGGCCGCGATCGCATTGGCTGGCGCCACGCGTGGCTCGATGGCCGCTCTACCGGCCGGCTGTTCGTCGTTCGTCGCGAGCGCACGCACTCCCAGAAATGCGGCCGTGATGGCCCCGACGCCGAACAACATCAAGGCGCGCGGAGGCACGGCTGGCTTGCGCTCGAGCCCCGCGAGTGTTCGGCGGAGCGACGCCGCGGATGCCGACGAAGGCTGCGCCGACGAAGGCTGCGCCGACGAAGGCTGCGCCGACATCGGTGCGCCCGCGCTGGTGGGTCCAGCCGCTTCGAGAATCGCGATGGCCGCGGCCATTTCGCGCCGACCTCCATCGCTCCCGTGCTCGGTCGAAACGAGCGTTTTCTCTTCGAAAGGCGCCCGCGAAACATTCGGATGTTGCTCGTCCGGCGGAGGGGGGAGTTTTTTCTGCGCGGCGCGGTCGAACAACAACGGCGCCAAGGATGGTCGGGACAACTGCGAGATGCGCTGAAGATCGAGGTCCTCGTATTCGAGGTCGGGATCCGCGAAGTCCGTCCCCGGCTCAGACGTGATGATCGTCAAATGGCCGCGCACGATCGCGGGCGCCCCGGATTCCGCCGGTTGCGTCGAACGCAAGGCAGCGGACGTCATCGGTGTCCGAGCGTGCCCGGCGAACACGTGCACAGGTGGGGCCGGGCTCGCGCCGCTCTCGTTCTCTGCTTCGCTCTCCGCGTCGTTCTCTGCCTCGCTTGCCGCGTCGTTCTCCGCATCCCCTCCTTGCTCGTCGTCGCTCTCTTCGTCGTCGCGGTCCGCGTCATTTTCCCCGGAGGTGAGTCCGGCGCTCGCGTCGCCATCTTCGCTCGCGTTGCGAGGCGCGCCCGGCAAGATCGACGGACGCAGCTTGCGGCCGCGCTTGACGGCACGGCTCGCGACTCGGAGATAGCCGCGCACCGTCGGCGCCGGATTCTTGGGGTCGTCAGGGGGATTCGCCATCAGGGCAGCTCGCATTCTTTCACGTTCCGCGGTCGCGCCCGCTCGCGGAACTTTCGCGGAATTTACTGGGATTCTAGCTGTTTTCGCGTCGCCATAGGGGCTCGTCGTCACGGGGCGATGACGATGCGCGGCGTGCCCGTCGCATCGACCGCGCGGCAAAACTCTCGCCACGCCGGATAGTCCGCAGGTGCCACACGCGACACCTTGAAGATCAGCGTCGCACGGACCGTGACGCGTCGCGCGTCGCCTTGCACAAGCTCGAGCGAATAGGTCGCCGCGGGAGTCTCGAGCCGCACCGGCTTCGGCTGTGCGAGCACGCGCGCGCCCGCAGGAAGGGTGACCGTCCAGCTATCGAGCATCGTTCTCAACGGTCCGAGCACGAGCGGATGGGTACGTGTCGACAGGGACGCATGCCGCGCGACGAGGGTTGGCTCCGAGCCGATCGGGACCGACCAACCAACACCGGCGCGCGTCGCCGTCGCTTTGCCGCGGGCCTTCACGACGAGTGGCGCCTCGACCAAATCGGGATCGCTCACGCCGACCGCACCCCGGTCGCCATCGAGCACAACCGGGCCCAAGAGCTCCGAGAGATCGCGCCCGATCCGCTCTGGGCGCGCGGCCTCGTCGTGGTATCGCATCCGCCATTCCGCCGCGTTCACGCCTACCTTCGAGAGCGTCGCGGCGAAGCGCAGCCCTCCTTCGCGCTCGAGCTCGAGCTGCACCTCGCGCTCTTCGATCGAGTCGCGGGCAGCGAGCTCCGGCAGCCGCACGAGCTTGCCGCCCTCCGCCGTCACGCGCAGCGCCACACTTCCACGATCCATCGCGGGCAGCTCTCGCGAGCCCGTGCTCTCGGCCGTTCCGTCGAGGTAGCGATCGAGCGATGGCACGTACGCGATCGCGTGGTCGAAGGGCTGCAGGCTCGCGCCGGCGCCGGTGTCGATTCCGCCGCGCATCGCCGTTCGCACGAGCACCAGCTCCGCCTCGATCCCCAGCTCGCGCAGCATGCTGACGATCAGCGTCGCCTTGTCTTTGCAGTCGCCCCATCCGCGCGCGAGCGTGAGCGCGGCGCTGCGAGGCCGGATCCCCTCGATGCCGAGCTCGAGCGCGACGTAGCGGATCTCATCGGCAGCGAATCGGTAGATGGCCGCGACGCGCTCAGCTTCGGTCGCGACTCCCCGGGTGAGCTCACGCGCCAGGCGTCGAACGTCGTCGTCAGGCTCGAGCTTGTCCTTGGCGAGGTTCCAATACCAGCGGCCAACGTCGCTCCAGCTCGTCATCGTCGTGGCGTGAACGTGTCCGAGGAGCTCGGCGAGCGGCGGCATCGCGGGCTCGAGCGCGACGCCGTCGAGGTCCTTCGCTTCGAAGTGATGGATGCGCCTGTTGCCCTCGTCCTTCACGCTCTGCACGACGCCTGCGAGGCCGACCGCCGCCACCGAAAGTTGCCGAGATTTTGGCGCGATCAGGACATATTCTGCGCTCGCGACCGGGTCGGCGGACTGCAAAAATTCGAGCTCGCCGAAGTAGTCGGCCATCTCGTTTCTTACCGCGACGTCGTCTACGCGGTACTTCAGCTCGACCACGTCTCCCGGCTCGAGCGGCGGCAGCTGCACGTGATACGTACGCTCGAGCGTGTACATATGTATGGACGGGTCATTCGCCGGGCCCTCGGCGGTCGTCACCGTCTCGTCGATGCGCCCGTCCTTGCGAAAGACCCGCGCGCCCCGCAGCTGCACCGCCTGACGATCGGCGTGGTACGTGAACGAGAACCGGCGCGACCGCAGCGCGGCCTCCGTCGTCAACGGTTGAAACGCGAGTTGGTGAAATCGCGACGCGAGCCCGCTCGGAAATACCGTCGTCACCGTGAGCTTGCGAAGCGTGCGACGCGCGGCATCGTTCACTCCTGGCGAACTCGTCGTACGGAGCGCGAGCAGCCGATCCGCGGGCCACGCATACTGTTCGTCGGGCCGTCCGCGCGTCGGCTCGAGATGCTCGAGATAGTCGCGCGCCGCGGTGTCCTGGGGCGCGATCCGCACGATGGCAGCGAGGTATTCCCGCTGTTTCTCGGCCTCTCCGAGCTCACCGTGGAGGTCCGCGACGGCGCGCAGCGTGGGCGTATCTTCGGGCGCAATCGCGAGCGCACGGCGATAGGTCAGCGCGGCGTCGGCGCTACGTCCACGGGCGCGCTCGCTGCGGGCCACCACGTCGTGTGCCCAACTGGACGCGGGGTCGGCGGCGAGCAGGCGCGCGCCCCAACGCTGGGCACCGGCTTCGTCACGGCGAGCGGTGGCAAGCTCGAGCTGATCGCGCAGATAGCCCGCGTCGTCGAAGCGCAGCGCCGAGTACCGCGCCTCCATCGCGATGGCATCCACATCGCGTCCGAGCGCTCGCAGCTCGGCGATCGCCGCACGCAACAACGCTACCGAACGCGGTCGTTCTGCAAGCGCGCGCGTGAGCTCCGCTAGGGCCGAATGGCGAAGGCCCGCTTCCAGATAAAGATCGACAAGGCCAAGCACTGCCTCGGGGCGGCTCGGCTCTTCTTTCAAAAGTTCCCGATAAATCGGCACTGCATCGCGCCAGTTCGGCCCCGACCGCGCCAGCGCCGCCCGTGCGAGTGCGAGCTCCACGCGTCCGTCCCGATCTGTCGCGTGCGCTTGTGCGCGATCGAGCCATGCGCGCCGTCCGTTGCGGTCCTCGGCGAGGTTCGCCGCCAAAAGCAGCCGCGCCAAGGTCGGCTTCGTGTCCGCGGCACGGCTCGCCAGATCCCGTGCGGTGTGCGCGTCTTCGGCATCGGCGCCCGTGATCATCAAGTAGCGCGCGTACGCCTCGAGCAGCGCGGGATCTTTCGGCGTCTTCAAGAGCCTCGCCGCGAACGCATCGAGCGGTCCGCTCAGCTCCGCCCGCCGCTCATTTGTCTTCAAGCTCGTGTCACGTCGCGAATCGTCGCCGCGCCCCGTTTTTTCGCGAGATTTCACCGCGCCGAGGCGGCTCGCGTCGCGCTGCCGGCGGGCTGCCAGCTGGCTCGCTTCTTCTGTCGCCGCGATCCGCACCGCGAGTGGCGCACCCTCGGCGTCACCGATCCGGAGAGCGACGGCGGCCGGGCTCTCATCGCTGCACACTTTCACGGTCACGCGGTGAAACGCGCCTTTTTCGAGCGTGACGGTCACCGCGTGTCGGTCCGCGTCGAGCTCTCGATAAGACGGGTCCGACACCACCTTGGCGCCGTCGAAAAACACCTCAAATGCTCCGGCCGCGCCCGCCCATAAGGTCGCGACGGTGTCCCGGTCGCTCGCCACGAAGGTCGTCGCGTACGCGCACACATCGCGGTTGGGCCGTATCAGCGCGCCGAGATCGAGCCAACCGTAGCGGTGCACGTCGGGCGAGCGTCGCCAGCCCGTTGGATGGTCCTTTCCCTCGTAGGCACGGTCCAAGACGATGGGCTCGGCGAGTTCGAGCTCCGGATCGAAGGGTGTCGCGAGGCCGGTCTGGTTCTCGTTCTCGAAGGGGCCGACCACGAGCCAGTCGCGCACGAATCCAAGCTCGTCAAAGCGCCGCGCTGCACCGTCGAGGTCACCGCGCCGGCGCCGCGCATACGCAGCCAACATCCCGGCATAGGCACGCACCGGCAAGCTGAGCGAGGGGTCCACCCGGAAGCCCGCAAGCGCCTCCTCGATCTGCGTCGGATCGCCGTGCTCCCACGCTCGCCACAGACCTCGGAGCGCGGCGTAGGCCTCGATGCCGTTTGCCGCGGACACAGCGGCGGCGCGGCCCGACACGAGCGGGTCGAGCGCCCCATGCGGCTCGGCCTTCGCGCGCTCGACGCTAGCGAGAACCGCGATCGCCAAGCTGCCCATGGCAACAAGCGAACGCTTCATGGCTCGCCGTCGTCCTCCGCGCTCGCCTTCTCTGAACCGGAGGGACGCACCCGCGCTCCGAATCCGCGATACGCGGCCAGTTCTTCGGCACGTTCGGCGCCAAGCTCGTTTCTCACCAGCACGAGCAGCTGCTCGCCGTCGACCAACTCCACCGGAGCCGGCGTCGCAGTGACCGCCGTCCGCGCTTCGTCCGTGAAGCCAGCAACGGCCATCATGATCCCTTTCAGCGCCCCCATGTCCGCACGCACACCCTCTGCGAAGCCGAGCACGTCCACCGCTTCGACCGCACCGTCCAGCACGGGCGATGCTTGTAGCAAGAAGCGTCCGCCCGTGAGCGGCCTCTCATCGCGCAGCGTCAGCTCGACGACGCCGCCCGTCCCCATCGACGAGAACACGACGCGGAGCCCGCGCGCTGCGACGAATTCTTCGATCAAATCGCGAAATTCTTCGCTCGTGATCTCCGGGCGGTCGTCATGCTCGGCGGCGTTCCCGGCTCCCGGCTCGCGGTTGACGTTCGGCGCATAGCGAGCGATCAACATGATGAGAAATCCGCCCACGACGAGCGGCGCGACCATCACGAACAGCGCAAACATCGACCGAAAACAGGGTAAGCACCGCTCGTCGTGGAATGCCACCGATGCGCCGCGTGGCGAGCCGCGCGCGGTCGATGGGCCGGCCTTGCGACCCCGGTGTCGGTCGGATAGAAGGTGTGCGACCGCGGTGCATGGCGCATCGCTTGCGCCGGCTCTGCGCGGTCAGTGAGGGATCATGATCAGCCCGCAGTCGGTGATGTACGAGGATGAGTTTCACCGCATCCAGGGCGCGATCGAGACGCTCCTCGGTGCCGCCAACGCGCGCGTGGTGTTCGTGGTCGACAAGAATGGCCAGCTGATGGCGGCGGCGGGCGACGTCGATCAGCTCGACACGACCTCGCTCGCATCGCTGACCGCTGGCAACATCGCTGCCACCGGCGGCATTGCGAAGTTGCTCCGAGAAAACGAGTTCGCGACCCAGTTCCACGAGGGCAAGAACGCCCACATTCACATCCAGCTCGTCAGTCAACGCGTCATCTTGGTCGTCATCTTCGACGCCAAGTCGAGCCTCGGACTCGTGCGGCTTCGGGTCCGCAAGACGACCGAAGAACTCACGGCTATCTTTGAAGCGATGAACAAGCGGCCCGTCGACGCCCGCGCTGGCTCGCCGTTTGCCGAGATCACCGACGATGACATCGACAACCTCTTCAACGATTAAAGTCTAGGACCCAGTGCCGCGCGCCCTCAAGCGCTCGAAGCCGCACTCGATGAACCGCACTCGATGAACCGCACTCGATGAACCGCACTCGATGAACCCCACTCGCGACTCCACCAAACGCCGTCCAGGAAGGGGCGACTGACACGGTGCCGTTCATCAACCTCATGGCGAGGGAGATCAACTGCAAGATCGTTTATTACGGTCCCGGTCTCTGCGGCAAGACGACGAACCTCGAGTTCATCCACGGCCACACCAAGGCCGAGTCGCGCGGCAAACTGGTGAAGCTCGCGACCGACAGTGAGCGGACGCTCTACTTCGATTTCTTGCCCTTCGAGCTCGGCGACGTCAACGGGTTCAAGACCCGCTTGCACCTGTATACGGTGCCGGGCCAGGTCTACTACGACGCGAGCCGCAAGCTCATCCTCAAGGGGATCGATGGCTGCGTATTCGTCGCCGACTCCCAGCTTGCGCGGGCCGACTCGAATGAAGAGGCGCTCGAAAACCTCAAGCTCAATTTGCTCGAGTACGACCTCAAGCTCGCAGATATTCCGTACGTCATCCAATACAACAAGCGCGATTTGCCATCGGCGCTCAGCGTCGAAGAACTACGCGGTGTCTTGAACCCGTATTTGGTACCGGAGTTCGAGGCGGTCGCGCACGAAGGCACTGGCGTCTTCGAGACCTTGCGCGCCATCGGGCGCTTGGTCTTCCGCGACCTGAAAAAAAGCTACGGCGCACAGGCCGCCCTGGGCGCAAACCCTCAGCGCGCGCGCTGATACACGCGAGCGCGACGCTTCATCTGCTTCGCCTTCTTGGCGGCGTTGCGGCGAGCCGACTTGTTGCGGTTCAGCTTTCGCGGCGTCTTGGTGTTGATGTACATGCGGGGCTCCCAGTTTGAAAACGGCGCGCACTCTACGCAGCCACACGGCTCATTTCAACCCTCTTGATCGGCAGCGCACAATCGGCTTGTGCCAGTGCCGGAACCGTTCGATGGGTGACGCGCTCCGCGAGCTTCGGGGCCGTCCGCGCGCGACTGTTCGTGAAGCCCCTCCATGAAGAAAAACTACGTCCTCGACGCCAACGTTCTCCTCCACGACCCGTACGCGGTCCAGAAATTCGAGGACAACAACGTCATCATCCCGATCTACGCCATCGAGGAGATCGACAAGTTCAAGCGCGAACAGTCAGAGCGGGGCCGCAACGCCCGGGCGATCGCGCGCGTGCTCGACGATCTGCGGCCGAAAAACGGCAGCTTGAGCAAGCCCGTCCCGATGAAGGGCGGCGGCACCCTCATCATCGCCGTGCCGAAGACGCGGCACAAACTTCCCGTCGGTCTCGAGACCGGCTCGCTCGACCACGCCATTCTCGAGACGGCGATCGACTTTCGCGATCGGGAGAGCATCCCGACGGTGTTCGTGACCATGGACACCAACCTTCGCATCCGCGCCGATGCGCTAGGTGTGACCTCACAGACCTACGAGAACGTCCGCGTCCATGACGTCAACCTCGACCAGGCCGTCATCGAGATCCTGGTCCCGCCCGCGACGATCGAGGCTTTCTTCGCCAACGGCGAGGTAGAGTTTTCGCACGGCGACCTCTATCCGAACTGCGGCGTGATGCTGCGAAACGAGCAGGCGAACAACCACACCGCGCTCGGGATCTTCGACTCCAAGAAGGGCACCATCCGTTCGCTTCGCGTCCCGCGCGAGGGCGTGATGGGCGTCCGGCCGCGCAACAAAGAGCAGAGCATCGCGCTCGATCTTCTGCTCGACGACAGCGTGCCGCTCGTGTGCCTGATGGGCAAGGCGGGTACGGGCAAGACGCTGCTCGCGATCGCAGCCGGGCTCCAGCGAACCACGATCGATCGCACCTACTCGCGCATGCTCGTGAGCCGTCCCATCATGCCGCTCGGCCGCGATCTTGGCTTTTTGCCGGGTGGCGTAGAAGAGAAGCTCAACCCGTGGATGCAGCCGATCTTCGACAACCTCGAGCTCATTTTCACCAACGGCAAGGGTGACAGCTCGCGCGGATACACGGCCCTGATCGAGAGCGGCATCATCCAGGTCGAGCCGCTCACCTACATTCGTGGGCGCAGCCTGCCGCGGCAGTTTCTCATCGTCGACGAGTCGCAGAATCTCTCGCCCCACGAGGTCAAGACGATCATCACGCGCTGCGGCGAGGGAACCAAGGTCGTGCTCACCGGTGATCCCCAGCAGATCGATCACCCCTACGTCGATCACGCATCGAATGGGCTCAGCGTCGTCGCGCAGCGCTTCAAGAACGAGCGGCTCGCCGGGCACATCGCCTTGTCGAAGGGCGAACGCAGCGAGCTTGCCGAGCTCGCCGCGAACCTCCTTTAGTGCGTCGGTTCTCCTAGGGAACCTGGGCCTCGCGTGCATCGCGTCCACGGAGACGATGGCGAGACGGACAAGGCGCGCTTGCCGACCTGGGAGCGGGCGGCGCGTGACCTCTTGGTGCGTGCCGATGGCCTCGTGCATGTCGTCGGACGCGCGACTCCGAGTGATCTCGCCGCAGAGCTTGCCGCGCTCGAGTCCGCGTTTCGGGCGGGTCGTGCGCGCGAACCCCGGTTTCATTACGAGCCCGCGCCGCCAAGCGCCGAAGCCTCCGACCTCGAGCGTCTGGCAGACGGACTCGACAACCTCGCCGAGCCTCTCGCCCACCTCTATGCCGCGCGCGCCCGTGAGCTCGCGCTCGAGCGACGCATGTGCGAAAGCCCAGGAATCCCGGCGTTTTTAGCCTTGGCGCGGGTGCGTTACGCGCGACGTGACCGCTACGATGCGGATGCCGACGCGCTCGCCCGAGAGTGGAGCGTGGACGCGACGGCACTCGCTCCCGTGGACGCGACGGCGCTCGCTCCCATCGACGCGGCCCGGTCTCGGCTGTCACGAAGCGATGACGCGAGCGACCCGACGAGCCTCGTGGTTCGGATGCGGGCCGAGCTCGGTGCGCGACGCCTCGCCGTGCAGGTGAAGGTCTCTGAGCGGATGAGCGCGCTCGCTGCCACGGGCGACGGCGTCGTCTACATCGCTGCCGGCAAGAGGATGGCGAGCGTGGACGTAGAGCGCACCGTGCTGCACGAAATCGAGGGACACGCTCTGCCGCGGCACCGAGCCGATTCGATGCCGCTCGGAATCTTTCGCTTCGGCACGGCGCACGGCACCGACGACCAAGAAGGCCGCGCGCTCTCGATCGAAGAACGCTGCGGCTTTCTGGTTCTTGGTCGCCGGCGCGAGCTTGCACTTCGACACCTCGCGTGCCGAGCCGTGCATGGCGCCGCGTCGTTCGTCGATACCGTCGCTGTCCTCGAGGGCCTCGAGACTCCGCTCCCCGACGCGCTCCGCATCGCCGCGCGCGCGCACCGCGGCGGGGGCCTCGCGCGGGAGGTCGTGTATTTGCCGGCATTCCTGCGCGTTGTTGCACAGCTCAAGCGACATCCCGACGACGAGCGCATCCTCGGCGCCGGCCGCGTTTCGGTCGCTGCCGCCGTTGTCTTGCGCGAGTACACGCGGTCGCGATCCGATGACTCTGCGCACGACACGAAGCGCGCGTGAGGGCTCACTCCACACTTCGACCGAGCGCGTGAACGAGCCGGAGCGCCGCCATGCGTTGGCCGAGCTGCGCTTCGATTCGTTCTAGCCGTGCGCGCAGGAGGGCGACCTCCGTCTCCGACATTTCAAGCGGCGTCGCGACCCCGGCGCGGAACCGTTCGAGCCGCACGCGATACGCCTCTTCCGCTGCGACGACGCCGACGGCGGTCGTGTCGATCGCCGCGGTCGCCTCACGCAGACCGACCTCGGCCTCGCGGACCTCGTCCTTGATCGCGTCTTGGAGTGCCTCTGCCTGCGCGTCGAGCTCGTCCGTCCTTGCCGCGAGTGCGTCGGCCGACGCGAGCGCGCTCGCCGTGTCGTTGGGGCTGTACGAGAGCTGAAGGCCCACGTCCCAGGTCCCGCGAAACTCTTCTAGCTGCGGAAATATCCGCGGATTTGGATTCGCGAGCGTCGCGTTCGCAAACGCGTCGAGGCGCGGCCAGTTGCCCGCTTGCGTCACGCGTCGCTGCGCATCGAGCTGCGCGGCCTGCTCGCGAACGAGGGCAAGCTCGGGACGTTTCGCGATCGCCTCCTCGTAGAGCGCGCCGAGCGGCTGCACGGACGGAAGCGTGAAATCCTCGGTCGGATCTTCGCCGATCGCGAACGGCGCGCCCGGACCGCTGTGCATCACGAGCGCGATGCGCCGCTCGGCCGACTCGACGCCATGCACCGCACGCGCGTGCATCAATTTGCTGCCGGCGACCTGCGCCTCTCCGAGCGCCACGTCCGCTGGTGTTGCGCGCCCGGCGGTCTCGATGACGCGCGCTACCCGCAGCGCCTCTTCAGCCTGCGCGACGCCCTGCCTGCTGACGATCTCTTGCATCGTGCGCCGCACCCAGTCGTAATAGGCGAGCTTCGCGTTCGTGACCTGGCTCCGCACCGTGGCCTGCTCGTCGATCGCCGCCGCCTTCTCCGCGTGAGAATAGGCGCGATTCGCGTGGAAAATACGCAGCGGAAGATCGCTCACCGGCACGGCCACGCCCGCTTGCAGCGTGAAGCTATCGAGCAGCACCGGAAACGAAAACAGCGACGCAGGTGCCGCGAAGAGCGGGGTCGTCGGCGTGATCGGGCCCGCCGGCGCTGGCGTCACCACGAGGCTTCCGTCGCCTGAGCCGAGACTCTGGGACTCGACCAAGGACAGCCGCGCATACCGACCCGTGAGCGCAAGTCTGGGCCAGTACCCAAGCCGTGCGACGCTCGTGTCATGTGCCGCGGAGACACGTCGTGCCGCGCGGGCCCGAACGAGCGGACTCGTTTGTTTTGCGCGCAGGCCGACCTCTTTGGCCGTGAGCCCACCGGGGCGCCCGAGCACCGCATCGAAGCGTTGCTTCAGCTCCGTCGCGCTCGGTGGCGCGGGTCTCACACTCACGGGTGCGGCGGACGCGGCAAGCTCCGCGGACTGGGCATTCGCCATGGGCGCCGTCGTCAACACGAGGAGCAATGCAAACGTGGATGGGCTTCGGGTGATCGACATGTGCGTCTCTCTGGGCAGCCTGAGTTGCCGTGAATTGCGGTGAATTGCTGTTAATTCGAGGGCGTGCGCGTTTTTCTGCGGGGGGCGCGGTGCGGCGGCGTGTGGGCTTGTTTCTTCGCGGGCGTGCGTGGCTTGCGCGTAGTTTTCCCTCGCGGTCGCGTCTCTTCTTGCTTAGCGATTCCGCGAAAGAGCACGTCTTGCAGCGCCGCCGCGAGCGCATCGCCACTAGGCAGCTCGGCGAACAGCGCGCTTCCCGCGGCGAAGCGGCGCATCAGCTGCGGCACGACGGTCACGGCGAGCGTCGCCATCGTCGCCACGATCGGGTGATGGCGCGCGTCAACTTCGCCCTTCGCGAGCCCGCCCATGATCGCGCCGAGGACGAGGCCGAGGTGGCCGCGCGCGAAGCGTTCGAACAATCGCTCACGTCGCTTGGAGCTCCCGACGCCCTCGCGCACGACGAGGCGCACGACGTCGAGCTGCGCTTCGCTGAGCGCCGCGATCCGCCCGCCCAGCAAACGAAGGCGTTCCTCGAGCGGAAGGTCCCTGGCGAGCACCGCCTCGAGCTCCCCCATGAGCGCGCCGTACACCTCTTCGACGACCGCGAGGAAGAGCTCGTCCTTCGTCGGAAAGTAGTAATAAATCATCCCGATGCTGGTGCGCGCGTCGGCCGCGATGCGCCGCAACGACGCCCCATCGACGCCAGCGGCGAGGAAGCGCCTGCGAGCCGCGTGCAGGATTCGCCGATCGATGTTGCTGCGTGGTCGTGGCATCAGACGAGCTTTTTTCGGAAGCTGAGCGTGGTGATCGTGATGAGCATGGCGAGGATCCCCACCAGCCACACGAGCTCCATGCGGATGTCTTGGAACTTCGCGCCGCGAAGCAAAATGCCCCGCACAATCCGCAGAAAATGAGTCAGCGGCAACCCTTGGGCGAGCACCTGCGCGCCGCGCGGCATCCCTTCGAAGGGGAACATGAACCCGCTCAAGAGGATGTTCGGAAGGATGAAGAAGAACGACATCTGCATCGCTTGTTGCTGCGTCTTGGCGTGCGTCGAGAAGAACAGCCCGAGCGCAAGATTCGCCGAGATGAAGACGAACGCGAGCAAGTACAACAAGGGCAGCGACCCGACGATCGGAACGCCGAACGCGACGTGGCCCGTCAGCAAGATGAGCGACATCTGGACGTAGCCGATGATGACGTACGGAAGGATTTTGCCGATGACCAGCTCGGTCCGGCGCAAGGGCGACACGATCAGCTGCTCGAGCGTGCCGCGTTCGCGCTCGCGGGCGATCCCCATCGCGGTGAGCATCACCATCGTCATCGTGAGGATGACGCCCACGAGTCCCGGCACGACGTAGACCGCGGTCTTCAGCTCGGGGTTGTACCAGGTGTTCGTTTCGAGCCGGACGGGCTCCCGCACCAAGGACGAGCCGCTCCGCATCATCCGCGTCGTCACGAGCTCGAAGGACCGCGCCGCGACGAGCGAGGCGAGCGTGTTCATCGCCGAGCCGACGGTCATCGGATCGGAGCCGTCGACGATGAACTCGAGGGTCGCGGTGGAGCCGGTCGTGAGGCTCGACGCGTAGCGAGATGGCACGACGAGAGCGGCGCGCGCGAGGCCCTTCTGCATCGCCAACTCGATCTCGTGAAAGCTCTCTACGTTGCCGACGATGCGATAAAAGCCGGTGTTTTCCATCGAGCGCACGAGCTCGCGCGCTTGCCGTGAGCCATCCTGGTCGTAGATCACCACCGGGACATTGCGGACATCGGTGTTGATGGCCCAGCCGAACAGGAGCAGCTGCATCAACGGCAGCACCACCATCATCGCGAGCGTGAGCCGGTCGCGCTTGAGCTGATGCAGCTCCTTCTTGGCGACGGCGAGCATGCGCGTCATGAGCGCTCCTCACTCGGTCCTTGTGCCCGCTCTTCTTGGCGCACGATGCTCACGAACGCGTCCTCGACCGTCGGCTCGCTGGGCTGACTTGAGCGGATCGTGACGTTCGCTTGATGCAGCAGCCGGCGAGCGACCTCTTCTGCCACGGCGTCTCTGACGATGACGCGCATTCGCGTGCCCAGATTGGCCAGATCCTCGACCTCACCGCTCGCTTCGAGCACGTCGGTCGCACGCAGCGGCTCATCCACCACGAGCTCGATCGCGTCGAGGTGGCGTCGCTCGACCAGCTCCCTCGGCGTGCCGACATCGAGGAGCCGGCCGCCGAAAATGAACGCGAGCCGATGGCACCGCTCGGCCTCGTCCATGTAGTGCGTCGTCACCAACACGGTCGTGCCCTCTGCGGACATGCGATGGATGCGCTGCCAGAACTCGCGGCGGCTCACCGGATCGACCCCCGCGGTCGGCTCGTCCAGAAACAAGAGCGGCGGCTCGTGGATGGTTGCGCTCGCCAAG
>SHZB01000143.1 GCA_009692485.1 Myxococcales bacterium | reverse complement strand
CTTTGCGGTCATCGTGCCGCGCCATGAACGGTGTGCCATCCGGGAGCCGCAAGATCGCGCCCTCCCCTCGCAGCGCCTCGGTCAAGAGGAAGCTCTTGGCCAGCGGGTGAAAGAGGCAGGTCGGGTGGAATTGGTAGAATTCCATATTGCCGATCTCGGCTCCCGCTCGATACGCCATCGCCACTCCGTCGCCGGTCGCGACGTCGGGGTTCGAGGTGTAGAGGTAGACCTTGCCGGCTCCGCCCGTGGCAAGCACCGTCTCGCGCGCAAGAAAGGTCCGCACGACGGCGCGCTCTTGGGTCGAGGTGGCCTCGTCGAGCGCATGGACGCCAACGCAGCGATCGGGCCCGCCGAAGGTCGGGAGCATGATGAGATCGATCGCCGTGTGGTGCTCGAGGATGCGAATGTTGGGGTGCGCCGCGCAGCGTGCGAGCAAGGCGCGCTCGACCTCGGCGCCGGTCGCATCGGCGACGTGCACGATGCGGCGCGCGGAGTGCCCACCCTCGCGCGTGAGGCTCAGCGCGTCGCCGTGGCGATCGAAGCGCACGCCGCGAACGATGAGCTCCATGATGCGGTCGCGCGCCTCGGTGACGCATTTCTCGACGACGACCTCGTGGCATAGACCGGCACCAGCGAGCAGCGTGTCGGCCTTGTGGGCCGCGGGCGTGTCGTCTTCGGCGAGGACCGCGGCGATGCCACCTTGTGCGTAGCGGGTGCTCGACTCTTCGCGGTCGCGCTTGGTGATGATCGTCACCTCGACGTGGTCGGCCGCATCGAGCGCGAGCGTGAGGCCCGCGATCCCGCTGCCGATGACGAGCACCTCAGTCTCGATGAGCACGGCCGGAGCCTACTCGAATGCGCCGCGCGACCGGGAGGCGACGAACTCACGCCCGCTTGCGAATCGCGGCCGCCGAGACGATGTCCAACCCGATCGCGGTGATCGCGTGGTCCAGGGGGAAGCGCGCGCAACCGGGGATCACCACGTAGAGATGCGTGAGGCCCAGATCGGCCATCGCGATTCGCATCGAGCGGGTCACCTTCGGCGCGGCGGTCCGCTTGAACTCGAAGCCGAAGCGTTTTCCACCGATGAAAGTCAGAAGATCGAGCTCGGCGTCGGCGTGGGTGGCCCAGAAGAAGCACTCTTCCGTTCTGAGCTGCAAGGCACGAATGACGTTCTCGAGCGCGAAACCCTCCCACGACGCGCCGAGCTTTGGATGAACATCCAGCGCGCGCCGGGTGTGAATGGACAGGAGCTCGTGAAGGAGGCCGCTGTCCTTGACGTAGATCTTGGGTGCCTTCACCTGCCGCTTCGACAGATTTTCGTGCCAGGGCAAGAGCTGCCGCACCATGAACGCCTGCGCCAACACATCGACGTAGTGCCGCACGGTCTTGTCGCTCAGCTCGAGGGAACGACCGAGCTCGGATGCGTTCAGCGTCTGGCCGTGGGTGTGCGCGAGCATCATCCAGAAGCGTCGCAGCGCGGGAGCCGAGATGCGCAGCCCGAGCGAGGGCACGTCGCGTTCGAGGAAAGTCGACAGGTAATCGCGGAGCCACGCAAACGCCTGCCGGTCGCTCTTCTCGAGGAACGCGCGCGGGTAGCCGCCGCGGAGCCAGAGCCGCTCGCTGTTGGCGGCCTCGGCGATCGAGAATGGCGAAAGCTCGATGTACGCGACCCGACCGGTCAAGGACTCGGAGGTCTGGCCCAAGAGGTCGCCGGCGGCGCTGCCGAGCACCAGGAAGCGTCGCGACTTGGGCCCCCTATCTACCAGCACGCGCAGCGTCGGAAACAATCCGGGCAGGCGCTGGATCTCATCGATCACGACCAGACCGCGAAGAGGTCCGAGCGCAAGCATCGGATGCTCGAGTCGCGCGAGGTCCATGGCGTCTTCGAGATCGAACCAGGTCGCGTTCTTGCCGCGGGCGATCGAGCGCGCGAGCGTCGTCTTGCCAACTTGCCGCGCTCCAACCAGCGCAACGACCGGGGAGCGACGCAGCGCTCGGGCCACGTTCACGAGGAGTTCGGGTCGGTCCATTGGTTGAAATCTCGGATGTATGGTCCGAACTTGCAAGGTTCTTCGGGGCGACGATTGCCGCGCGTTCGAAGTCTGCCCGCGCAAGGGCTCGGGTTGCACGCGGTGCAGCCTCATTGACGCGGCGCGCGAGCCTCACTACTCGCACGCCGCGTGAAAGTACTTGTCGCTCTCAAGCGCGTCGCCGATCCGGACAACGCCAACAAGGTGAAGATCCCGGCCGACGGCAGCAAAATTGACACCACCGGCCTCGAGTGGAAACCCAATCCATTCGACGAATACGCGCTCGAGACCGCGCTGCGCCTGACCGAGAACGGCAAGACCCCAAAGGTGCGTGCCGGCGAGGTGGTGGTCGTTACCTTCGGCCCGCCCGAGACCGAGACGACGCTTCGCTCGGCGCTCGCGACGGGTGCGGATCGCGCCATTCGCGTGAACGCCACCGACGAGCAGCTCGACGGCATGACGGTGGCGCTCGGCCTCAAGAAGCTCGTCGAGACGGAGCAGCCGGACCTCGTATTGGTGGGAAAACAGGCGGTGGATGGCGACACGAATCAGGTGGCGCAGCTGCTCGCCGAGCTGCTCGACTGGCCGCAAGCGACCTTCGCCGCGACGATTCGCGAGGAGGCGGGCGGGCTGGTCGTGGGGCGCGAGGTCGATGACGGCGTGCTCTCCGTGCGGCTGAAATTTCCGGCGGTCGTCAGCGTCGATCTGCGGATCGTCGCGCCGCGCAGCGTGTTCTCGCTCCACACCGATCCGGCTCACAAATACAACGAGGGCGTTCGCTTCGCTCCGCTGCCCGCGATCATGCAGGCGCGCAAGAAGCCGCTCGAGACCAAACAGCTCGCGGACGTCGCCCCCGGTGCAAGGGCCAAGGTCACCTACGTGTCCTTCGAGGCGCCGCCGAAGCGCAAAGCGGGCGTCAAGATCGCCGACGTCGACGCGCTCTTGGACAAGCTCAAGAACGAAGCGAAGGCGCTCTGAGGCGCGGGAGAAACGACCATGGCAAACGTACTCGTTTTGGCGGAAATCTCGGGCGGCAAGGTCAAGAAGACGACCCACTCGGCGGTCACCTTCGCGCGCAAGGCAGCAGCGCTGCTCGGCGGCAGCTATTCGATTCTCGCGCTCGGTAGCGATGTGAGCGCGGTGCTCGGCGAGCTTGCGGCGCTCGGAGCGGACAAGGTCCTCGTGGCAGAGGCACCGACGCTCGAGCACTACCTGGCAGAGCACTATGCGCCGGTGGTTGCGGCCGCGGCCGGCTCGTTCCGCGTGCTCGTCGCGACGGCCAGCGCGTTCGGAAAAGATCTGCTGCCACGCGTGGCGGCTCGGCTCGACGCAGGCTACGCAGCGGATGTGACCGAGCTGCTGTCCGAGGGCACCTCGCTTCGCTACAAGCGCCCGATGTTTGCGGGCAACGCGTTCGGGATTTGTCGCATCGAGAGCGCGGTCGAGGTCGTCTCGGTTCGCCAGAGCGCCTTCACCGCGGCAGAGCCCACGGGCTCGAGCTCGCCGGTCGAGAGGCTCGCCGTGCCGGCCGCAGGTGCGGGTGCCTCGCGCATCGAGTGGGTCAACCTCGAGCAGGTGAAGAACGAGCGGCCCGAGCTCACCGAGGCACGCGTGGTCGTGTCCGGCGGCCGGGCGCTGAAAGAGCAGTTCTACGAGCTCTTGAACCCCTTCGCCGACGTGCTTGGCGCAGCGATCGGGGCGAGCCGCGCCGCGTGCGACAACGGCTACTGCGCGCCGGACTTGCAGGTTGGCCAGACCGGTAAAGTGGTCGCGCCCGCGCTCTATTTCGCGGTCGGTATCAGCGGAGCTATCCAACATCTTGCCGGCATGAAGAGCTCGAAAATCATCGTCGCGATCAACAAAGACGGTGACGCGCCGATCTTTCAGGTCGCGGACTACGGCCTCGTCGGCGATCTCTTCAAGGTCCTGCCCGAGCTCACGACGAAGCTCCGCGCGTTGAAGGACGCCTGAGTCAGGGCTCCGCAGAGCTTGGTCGCGCAGCGGCGGCACCGTATGCTCGCGGCACATTGCTCCCTGCCACCCTTCTGAGCGGATGTGTTCGGCCCTGTGCTCGAGGCGCCGCTCGCGCGTAACTCGTATGTACGACTGGAACACGGTCTCAGTACCGAAGTGGCAGGGCTCGCGCGCCGTGAAGGTCGTGGACGAGACCTTGCGCGACGGCCTGCAGAATGCGACAGCGGTCGATCCGTCGCTCGACGACAAGCGCTCGATGCTCGAGCTGATGGCGGAGATCGGCGTCGATGTGGTGAGCGTGGGGCTGCCCGCCGCGGGCTTGCGTGCGCGCACGGAGGCGGTGGCGCTGGTCGAGCACATTCGCGATCGCGGCCTGCCATTGCGGCCGACGGCTGCAGCCCGCACGGTCGAGACGGATGTGCTCGCCGTAGCGGAAGTGCAGCAAAAGACGGGCACAACCGTCGAGGCGTACGCCTTCATCGGCAGCTCGCCCATTCGCCATTACACCGAGGGCTGGGACACGGCCTTCCTCGTGAAGCACATCGCCGAGGCCGCCGACGCCGCGCGCCGTGAGACGGTTCCGTTCACGCTCGTGACCGAGGACACGACCCGCGCACGCCCCGAAGTGCTGGCTCAGTTGTTCCGCGTCGCGCTCGAGCATGGGGCCGCGCGGCTATGCCTCTGCGACACCGTGGGGCACGCGACGCCCGATGGAGTCGCCCGCCTGGTCCGCTTCACGCGCGATGTGCTCGTCGCCCACGGCCGCAGCGACGTCGGCCTCGACTGGCATGCTCACAACGATCGCGGGCTCGGCCTGCAGACCGCGTTGTGGGCAAGCGAAGCCGGCGTCGAGCGCATCCACGGGACAGCCCTCGGGATCGGTGAGCGGGTCGGCAACGTGCCGCTCGAGTTGTTGCTCCTGAACCTCGGCTTGGTAGGCAGCAAATCGAAGGCGAATCGCGAGGCCCTTCGCCGCTATTGCCAATTGGCAGCGACCGCGCTCGGCATCGGCGCCATGCCCGATCCGCACCCGCTATTTGGCAAAGCAGCAGAGCGAGCCAGCGTGGATGTGACCTCGGCGAAGCTCTCGGCGAGCGGGAATGCCGCCGGCCTGCTGGCGACTGCGAGCTTGCCATGACCTCGGCTGACACAGACGGAAAGGTCCGCCTGCCGGTCGCACGCCGCGCCGCCCTCGTGCCGCTGTCCGTAACCATCAATGGGGATCGACGGCAACTGGCCGTGCCGCCGAATCGCACGCTGCTCGAGCTCTTGCGCTACGACCTCGATCTGTTTGGCACCAAGCAAGGCTGCGACAAGGGCGACTGCGGAGCTTGCACGGTGCGCTTGGACGGCGCGCCCATCTTGAGCTGCCTCACGCTCGCGCTCGAGTGCGAAGGAAAATGCGTGCTCACGGTCGAGGGGCTCCCGGGGGGCGCAGAGCTCCACCCGCTGCTCGATAGCTTCGACCGCACGGGAGCCGCGCAATGTGGCTTTTGCACGCCGGGATTCCTGATGACAAGCTGGGCGCTCCTGGACGAAACTCCGCGGCCGACCCGCGATGAAATCCGCCAGGCGATCGCCGGCAATCTGTGTCGCTGCACGGGCTACAAGGCAATCGTGGACGCCATTGAGCTGGCCGCGAAAATGCTGCGCGGCGAAGAGCCGAGGCTCATCGGACTACCCGGTTCGGCCAACCTCCCGCCCCCGATCGGCACGCTCCCTACCGGGGCCACGGCCAAAGATAAGGACAAGAGGACCGCCCCCGGTGCAGGCAGCAGTGCCAGTCAGAGCGCCAGCCAACTTGCCAATCAAAGTGCCAATCAGCCCGAGGAGCCAAAGCCGTGAGCGACTCCGGCGGCGAGGCGGCGAGCCGAACAGCGGGTGAGGACGCGACGGGTGGGCGGGCGCTGCCGCCGCCGATCGAGCGACACGGCGACGTGCTGCGGCGGCTCGGGGTCGTTCGCTACACCGACGACATCAAGCTCCCGGGGATGTTGCACGCCAAGATCTTGCGCTGCCCCCACCCGCACGCGCGCATCCGCAGCATCGATCCGAGCCGCGCGCTCGCGCTCGAGGGGGTTTACGCCGTCGTCACCGGCAAGGACATGCCGCGACGCTTCGGCATCATCCCGTGGACGCCGGACGAGTATCCGCTCGCGCTCGAAATTGCGCGGTTTGTGGGCGACGGGGTCGCGGCTGTCGCGGCGGTGGATGAACTCACGGCTACGCTCGCGCTGAAGCTCATCGCCGTCGATTACGAGGTCTTGCCGCACGTCACCGACCCTTTCGAGGCGCTCCGCCGCCCGGAGATCGGCCTTGGCAAGAGCGGTCGCGACAACATCAGCAAGCACGTCGCGCTCGACTTCGGTGACGTCGAGGGCGCACTCGCAAAGAGCGACGTCGTGAGCGAGGGCCATTACTACTTCGAGGGCAGCGCGCACGTGCCGATCGAGATGCACTGTGCCATTGGCGACTACGACCGCGAGGGCCTGCTCACGGTCTACTCGGCGACGCAGGTTCCCCATTATCTGCATCGCGAGCTGAGCCGCGTGCTCGAGATTTCGCCCGCGCGCATTCGGGTTATTCAGCCGCCGGTCGGGGGTGCCTTCGGCGGCAAGAGCGAGCCCTTCGATCTGGAGTTCTGCGTCGCCAAGCTGAGCCAGGTGACGGGCAGACCGGTCAAACTCCTCTACACGCGCGAAGAAGAGTTTTACGCGCACCGCGGGCGCCACCCGATGCATCTGCACTTCAAGGTGGGCTGCATGAAGGACGGGACGCTGACGGCCGTGGACGCCAAAACCCTCATCGACGGCGGCGCGTATTCTTCCTTCGGGTTGGTCACGACTTACTATTCGGGACAGCTCTTGACGCTGCCGGTATTTCCGCCGGCCTATCGCTTCGACTCGACGCGCGTGTTCACGAACAAGCCGCCGTGCGGACCCAAGCGCGGACATGGCAGCGTGCAGCCGCGCTTCGCCTTCGAGGTGGCGCTCGACAAGCTGGCCGTCGAGGTGGGAGTCGACCCGATCGAATTGCGGCGCAAGAACGCGATCGGGGGCAACACGACCTCGCTCAACGGACTTCGGGTTACGTCGAACGGGTTTCTCGAGTGCCTCGACGCGGTCGAGCGTGCCAGCACGTGGCGCGAGCGGCGCGGCAAGTTGCCATTCGGCCGGGGGCTTGGCGTCGCCGGAAGCTCGTACATCAGCGGCACGAACTACGCCATTTACCCGAATGAAATGCCGCAAAGCGCGGTGCAGCTCAAGGTGGACCGCTCGGGCCGCGTCACGATCTTCAGCGGTCAGAGCGAGATCGGCCAGGGCTGCGATCAGCTGCTGCGGGTGATCGTGGCCGACGAGCTGGGGCTCGACTACAGCGCGGTGCGGGTCGTCAGCGGAGACACCGATCTGACGCCGGTCGATCTGGGTGCCTATTCGTCGCGGGGCGCGTTCATGAATGGCAATGCCGCGCTGATGGCCGCGCGCGAGGTGAAGCAGAAGTTGCGCGAGGCCGTGGCGGGCAAGCTCGGCTGCGAGCTCCGCGACGTGGTCGTGACCCGCGGTGCGCTTTGCCATCGAGACGAGCCGGGACGTTGCGTCGATGTCACGACTGCCATTCAGCTAGCCGAGGCGCGATTTGGCACGCTTGGCGCTGTTGGCCATTACAACACGCCCAAAGTCGGCGGCGATTATCGCGGCGGCACGATTGGCGCATCGCCCGCGTATTCGTTCACGGCACACGTCGCGGAGGTAGACGTCGATCTCGCGACCGGAGAGGCGCGCATCGTGAAGATCTGGGTAGCCCACGACTGCGGTAAGGCCATCTGCCCCGTCATCGTTCGCGGCCAGATGGAAGGCAGCGCATACATGGGCGCGGCCGAGGCAGTGCTGGAAGAACACGTCATTCGCCCCGACGGTCTCCATGTCGGACCGAGTCTGCTCGATTACCGCATACCGACGAGCCTCGACGTGCCCGATCTCGAGGCCCTCATCGTGGAATCGCACGATCCGGAGGGCCCGCTCGGCGCCAAAGAGACTGGCGAGGGGCCGCTGCACCCGTCGATCCCCGCGATCGCGAATGCCATTTACGATGCCGTCGGGATCCGGCTCGATCGATTGCCATTTACGCCCGCCCGCGTGCTCCAAGCTCTGCGCGAGAAGCGCCGCCGCGAGGGCGATGACAATGGTGCCGCTCTTGCCAATACCGCCGCTCTTGCCAATACTGCCGCTCTTGCCAATACCGGCCCTGTTGCCAAGACCGCCGCTGCTGAGTGAGCCATGTTGCCTTTACCCGTCTTTCAGCACCACAGCCCGACGACGCTCGCCGATGCGGTGGCGCTCATGGCAGAGCTGGGCGACGGCGCGAGGCTGATCGCGGGGGGCACGGATCTGTTGCCGAACATGAAGCACGGCCTGGTCGAGCCGGAGCACCTCGTGTCGCTCGCGGGCGTGCGTGAGCTGCGGACGATCGTGCTGACGGACGAGCACCTCGAGCTCGGCGCGATGGCGCGATTAGCGGATATCGCCGCGCATCCCGAGGTCGTGCGGCACGCGGCGGCGCTCGCGGAAGCGACCGCGGCTGTCGGCGGGCCGCACCATCGGCGCATGGGCACGCTCGGCGGAAACGTGTGCCTCGACACGCGCTGCGTCTATTTCAATCAGACGTATTTCTGGCGCCAGGCGCTCGGGTTTTGCCTCAAGAAAGACGGCACGGCGTGCCATGTCGTGGCGTCCGGAAAGAACTGCGTCGCGGCGGCGTCGAACGACTCGGGACCGGCGTTGATGGTGCTAGACGCAGAGCTAGAGCTGGCGGGCGTCGGGGGCGTGCGGCGCGTGTTGGCCAGTGAGTTTTACACGCCGGACGGGATCACCAACACCGTGCGACGGGCCGACGAGATCGTGACGAAAGCGCGCATTCCGCTGAAATCCGGGCGCAAGAGCGCGTTCGAGAAGCTGCGTCGGCGCGGCGCCATCGATTACCCGCTGCTCAACGCCGCCGCGCGGGTCGATCGCGACCGGGCCGGCGTCATTGCCAATGTCGAGGTCGTCGTCTCGGCGCTTGCGGCGCGCCCCAAGCGGATCAAGGCGCAAGGGGCGCTCGCCCGCGAAGTGTCCATTGAGGCGCTGGTGGAGGGCTATGCGAACGCAGCCTTCAAGCAGTGCCGCCCGCTCACGAATCTCGACAACGACACCGAGTGGCGCCGTGACATGGTCAAGGTCGTGGTCGCGCGCGCACTCGGACGAGCCGCCGCCGCGGATCCGGAGTAGCCTTGTCGCGGCCTGTGCGCTGTGTGCAGGGCCGCCAATGCGCGCTGTGCGCAGGGCCGGCAATGTGCGCAGGGCCGCCAATGTCCGCTGTGTGCAGGGCCGGCAAGGAGAGAGACGCGATGCATAGAATGAAGGCACTTCGCTGGGTGGTAGGTTCGCTGGCTGCGGCAGTGGTCGTGGGGGCTTGTGCCAAGGCGCAGACGGACTTTGGCGCGAGCGCACCGATCACGTGCCCCGCGGGCCAAGAGCTGTGCGGTGACTTCTGCGCCACGATCGCGCTCGATCCGAACAATTGCGGCGGCTGCTTCGCGCCGTGCAAAGAGGGCGAGGTGTGCAGCGAAGGCACCTGCGGCACGGACTGCGTCGGCGGCACCAAGCTCTGTGGCGGGCTCTGCGTGGACGCGATGCTCGATCCGAAGAACTGCGGAGACTGCGAGGTCCTTTGCGAGGAGGGCGAGGTGTGCGCGGCGGGCGTCTGCAGCGTCGCATGCGCGGGCGGCACGACTTCGTGCGGACAGCTGTGCATCGACGTCGCCGTCGATCCGAAGAACTGCGGCGCGTGCGGGACGGCGTGCCCGGCGGGCGAGGTGTGCAGCGAGGGCGTGTGCGCGCTGTCGTGCGGCGGCAGCACGACCCAGTGCGGCCAGATATGCACCAATACGCTGTTCGATCCGAGCCACTGCGGCGCGTGCGACATGGCGTGTCCGGCCGGGCCCAACCTGACCGGGGTCTGCGCCGGCGGCGTCTGCGAGAAGGTATGCGCCAAGGGCTTTCAGGATTGCAACGACCTGAGCGGCGACGGCTGCGAGGTGTCGATCATCGGTAACGTGAATAGCTGCGGCGCGTGCGGGATCGTCTGCGCGGCCGTGAATGCGACGGCGAAATGCGATGGGACCGCGTGCGCTATTGGCCAATGCAATCCGGGCTTCTTCGACTGCGACAAGCTCTATGGCACGGGCTGCGAAGTGGACACGAAGACGTCGTCGGCCAACTGCGGCGCGTGCGGCAACGTGTGCGCCATTGGCCAGAAGTGCGTCGGCGGGGCGTGCGTCGTCAATACGGTGAATGCGACCTGCGTAGATCTGCTCACGACCGAGAACATGTGGGGCCAACCGGCGAAGGGCATCGATCTGCGGAAGTGGACGGCCAGCACGCTGCATTACATTGGCTGCAATGGCGACGGCTGCGCGCCGGCGAGCTTCTTTTGCAATTACGACGCGGTGAATAAGACGCTCGAGTTCGGCTCGCCCGGCATAGTGCGGGCGATGGTCGATCCCGGCAATGTGTATGGCGAGCAAATGGCCACTAGCTACAGCGGCTGTTGCCAAGCCAATCAGGTGCTCGGGCTCTGCAATGCTCCCGACGCCAACAACAACGGCATCAACGTCAACAACGCGCTCGCGCTGTGCAACGCGCTCGGCTACCAGACTGGCATTCTCGTCGCCTCCGGGCCTGACAACACCTGCCCCGAGGCGCACGCGGTCGACGCTACTGGCAAGAACTGGAGCAGCGACTACGTGAACTCCGACGGCTACGGCCGGCATTGGAAGTGCAGCGGGTTTTAGTGTCGCGGCCGGGTGGCGCGGCGGCCATGCGGGACGG
>SHZB01000142.1 GCA_009692485.1 Myxococcales bacterium | reverse complement strand
TCTTTCGGTCTGCTCTCGCTCTCGGTCTCGTTCATGCTCGCGTTGCCGGCGCCAGCGCACGCCGTCGAGTATTTCAAGGAGACCGCGGGTCAGCCGCTCGGCACCACCAGTGACTGGACCAACTACTTGCGGCTCGACGATCTCGACGGCGACGGCGATCTCGACGTGACGATTCCGAACGCCACGGGATTTTTCGGGCCACCCGGCGCCGAGCCGTTTCGCGTGCTCATGAACGACGGCAAGGCCAATTTCACGCCGAACGCGACGCTTGCGTTCACGGCGCCGGTGCGCGTGGCGGTCGTCGGCGATCTGGATGGCGACGATGATCTCGACCTCTACGCGCCGAGCGCCGGGGGCACCGCCGACAAGCTCTTCATCAACGACGGCAAGGGTGCATTCAAAGACGAAGCCGCCACCCGCCTGCCACCGAATACGGCCTCGCGCTCCGGTGGCGCACGCGCTGTGGACGTCGACTCCGACGGCGATCTCGATCTCTTCGTGGCCGGTGGCTACGCCGCGCCCGACGTTCCCTTCGCATTTCTTTACCTCAACGACGGCAAAGGAATCTTCAGCGACCAGACCTCCAAGCTGCCATCGACGGGACCGGGCGAAGACCCCGATGACGTAGAGCTTCTCGACTTCGACCGCGACTTCGACGTCGACGTCCTCATCAACGCGCACGCCGGAAAATCGAGCCTCTGGCGTAACGACGGCGGCGGCACGTTCGCGAATGTGACGACCCAGCTCGCGGCCGGCGCAAACGGGTATCACTACAACCCGAGCGCCTGCGACGTGGACGGCGACGGCGATCTCGACGTGTGGATCGACAACATCGGTCCCGACTACGGGGAGCAGCTGCTCATCAACGACGGCACCGGAAAATTCGCCGACGAGACCGCCGCGCGCGTGTTCGGAAATCCCGGAGCGGATGACAACGGCGTCGTGTGCGTGGACGTCGATCTCGATGGCGACATGGACGCTGTCGTGCCGTCGCTGTCGGCCGAAGAGCGCGTCTTGCTCAACGACGGAACGGGCAAATTCACGCATATTCCGGCCTCGTTCTCACCGGCGGGAGATCCGACGCTGTGGATCGACTTCGGTGATCTCGATGGCGACGGTCGCATCGACGCCGTGACCGGGCAAGGCGAGGGCAACCCTCGGCGCGAGCGGCTCTACCTCGGGACGGCGTCGGTACCGATCGACGATCGCGCGCCGGCCATCGTCGCCGTTGAGGCGCTCGGCGAGGGCGCAGTGACCGGTGGGTCATTCGCGCTTCGCTTCGCCGTCGTCGATCGCGTCGTGTCCGAGTCCGGGCCGCAAGTGAAGGCCTTCGTGCGGCTGACCGTGGATGGCGCGCCTGCCGCCGACGTGCCCGCGCGCTTCATGGGAGGTGACGTCTTTCGCGCCGTGATCCCGGCCGAGGCCATCGGCGCGGCGGTCGTCCTCGAGCCTTGCGCGAGCGATCGTCGCGGCAACACCGGCTGCGCGGCACCGCATAGCTACGTCGTTGGGGAAGGCAGCGGCGGCGCTGGCGGCTCGGCGTCCGGCGGCTCAGCATCTGGCGGCTCGGCATCCGGCGGCTCAGCATCTGGCGGCAACGGAGCGGGCGGGAACGGAGCGGGCGGCTCGGCGTCCGGCGGGAACGGAGCCGGCGGCTCGAGCGGTGGCGATGACGATGACAGCGGCTGCAGCTGTCGCGTCGGTGCACGGCCCAAGAGCTTTGAAGGTCTCACGGTGTGGGCGCTCGCGCTCGCTCTCGCGGTGTTGCGTCGCCCGAGAGCGTTGGCAGCCTCCGGGCGGCGAGTCGGTTGGACGCGGTCGGTGGCTACCACGGCTTAAGGGCTTCCAGCCTTAGGCGCGCTCCCTTCACTCCGAACATCGCGCGGCCCTCGGGCGGCAAGATCGGCCCGAGCGTGACGTTGGCCAGCACCGCGGCGACGGCTACGGCGGCGACCTTCGCGGCGTGAGGAGCAGTGGCGGAACACTCTATTTGCCAGAGCCTGCGAGCCCGCCGCAAGAGGACGTCGAAGCCGGCTCCGCCCATCTCGGCGACCGCGCGTTCGGCAGCGATGCGGAGGCCGGGTGCGCGCTCGATGGGCAAGGTCGTGACGCGAACGGTCGCAAGCGCGGCCGCGGCGCCGAGAACTGTCACGGCGAGCGTGGCGGCATCGACGAGCGGGGCGGTGCCGCTGGGGTAGCTCTTCGGCGGCGAAATCGTGAGCGAAACGCCGAAAAACCGGCGTGCGGCGTGATCCCAGCGCGGACCGTCGAAGTTGCTGTCGGGCTCCGGCGCGAACACGGAGAAGCACGCGAGCGCGGGCAAGAGCGGCAGCGCGCTCGCGACGAGCCAGCCGTACTCATCGAAGCCCACGGGTTCGGTCGGCTGTGGAGCGCTCATTCCCGGTCACCGTTCGTTGATGGCTGATGGCTGATGGCTGATGGCTAATGGCTAATGGCTAATGGCTAGTGGCTAATGGCTGATGGCTAATGGCTAATGGCTAATGGCTGATGGCTAATGGCTAATGGCTAATGGCTAATGGCTAATGGCTGATGGCTGATGGCGGATGGCTAATGGCTAATGGCTAATGGCTAATGGCTAATGGCTAATGGCTAGGCACTGAGGGCGAATCACTGGTGACGGGCCCGTCCTCACTCGGCGTGGCGTCCGAGGCCGGCGGGGGCGGCGCGGCGTCCGAGGCCGAGCGCCAATACTAGGAGTGTCGCGACGTACGGTAAGAGCTGCGTGAGGGTTGCGAGCGAGGAGCCGCGGCTCACGTCTTGGAGGCGGAGCTGCACGGCCTCGAGCCAACCGAAGGCGAGGCAAAGGACCGCCGCGCGCGCGGGTCGCCAGCCGCTCAGCACGACGGCCGCGAGCGCGATGAAGCCACGTCCGCCGCTCATGCCGGACTCGAAGCGATGTTGATCGAAGGCGAGGTGAACACCCCCGAGCGCGGTCATGGCGCCCGAGACCGCGAGCGCGGCGAGGCGGGTCCTGCTGACGTTGATGCCGGCGGCACGGGCGGCGGTTGGATTCTCACCGACGGCGCGAACGCGAAGTCCGAAGCGCGTCTCGGCGAAGACGAAGGGACTCGCTGCGATCGCCAGGACCGCGATGACCGTGACGGGATCGAGCAGCGTTCGGAGCAGCATGTCGGTGCCGCTCGTGCCGGTGGGGCCGAAGCGAAATCCAGCGATGGATGGCGAGTTCGAGGCGCTGTCGTAGAGGGCGCGCAAGGCGAGGCGCGTGGCCGAGAATGCCAGCAAATTGAGGGCGATTCCGCTCACCACGGCGTCGATGCGGGTCTTTTCGACGAGGGTCGCGTGGAGCATGCTGACGCCGACGCCGAGCGCGACTCCGGCGGCGAGTCCGAGCGCCATGCTGCCGGATGCGACGGCCACCGCGACGGCCGCGAACGCGCCCGAGAGCAGCACGCCCTCGAGGCCAATTTGCACGATGCCGGCGCGCTCGGCCCACACCCCGCCGACCGCGGCGCAGGCATAGGGCGCGGAGATGCGGAGGGTCTCGGCCAACATCGCGACGGAGAAGAGGCTGCTCATGGCGCGCTCACTTTCGGAGCGACGGAGAAGAGGCTGCTCATGGGGCGCTCACTTTCGGAGCGACGGGCTCGGTGAGGGGCGTCTCGGGCTCGGCTGCGATCGCCACCGCGCCGACGAGCAAGATGACCACGGCCTCGAGAACTCCCATCGCCTCGCGTGGAACGAGCGCGTTGATCGCGAGCCCGGCCTGCGCGAGCGTGCCGAAGACGAGCGCGCTGAAGATGAGCGCCGCGGGGCTCGTGCGTCCGAGCATCGCGACGGCGATCCCCGAAAATCCGGCACCTGCGCCGAGGCCGAGCTCAAACGCGCCCTCGTAGCCGAGCACCGTCCCGGTGGCGACGAGACCCGCGAGCGCGCCGGAGAGCAGCATCGCTTGCACGCGACGCTTCGGGACGTCGATGCCCTGCGCCGTGCACACGCTTGGACTCTTTCCGACCCACGCAAACTCGCGGCCGACGCGCGAGCGTTCGAGCCACGCGAAGGTGGCGAAGACCACGACGACGGCGAGCGGAAACGCGATGCTCGCGGCACTTCCGGCGAGCGAGTTCACGACGGCCGACAGCTTCATGAGGCTCGCGGCGGGCGCGATATTGGCGGTGCGGAGCGAGACGGCGCCGAGGACGGCAACGAGCAGCCACGGCAGCACCACATCGACGACGCGGTTCAGCATGATGCCGCTGATGATCTCGTGCACGCCGAGTCGCGCTCGCAGGACGCCGGCGAGGCCCGCGTAGCCCGCGCCGATCGCGATCGCACAGGCGAGCATGAGCGGTATGGCGACGAGCGCGGGCATGTTGGCGGGCAGCCGACTGCCGAGCACCGCGACGCCGAGGCTCGCGAGCCCGAGCTGTCCTTCTGCGCCGATGTTGAAGAGACCGACCCGCAGCGCGACGACGAACGCGAGGCCCGTGAAGAGCAGCGTGGTTGACTTGAAGAGCACCTGGCCAATGCCGTAGCCGGTGCCCCAGGTGCCGGAATAGGCCTCGGCGAGCGTCTCGAGCGGAGCCGCTCCGAAGGCCCAGCTGAGAAGGTTCAGCAAGAGGAGCGCGCCGGCGATCGCGAAGAGCACGCGCACCCGCGGCGGCGTCAACGAGCGGGCGAGCCTCGCGGCGACTGCGCTCATGGCCCGCGAACCTCGAGCTCGATCATGGGGAATTTCCGAGGCGAACATCGCTCTTCGGTGTTGCGCTATTGGCCAATTCGCTATTGGGCAATTTACGGCTTCCCAGCATCGCGCGGCCGAGCTCTTCGTCGGTCGCGGAAGGTGGCAGTTCACCGACGATGCTGCCTTGGCGCAGGACGACGATGCGGTGAGCGAGCGTGCGCAGCTCGTTGAGATCGGCGCTCACGATCAGGACGGCGGCTCCGCTGGCGGCCGCATCCGTGATCGCTTGGTGGATGACGCGCGCGGTGCCGATGTCAACGCCGCGGGTCGGCTGGGCGAGCACGAGGACCGTCGCGCCACGATCGAGCGCGCGCGCCACGACGAGCTTCTGCTGGTTGCCGCCGCTGAGCTGCCGCGCAAGAAACGCAGGATTTGCGGGCTCGATCGCGAATCGCGAAAGTCGCCGCGCTTGGGTCGCGCCTTCGTCTGCGAGCTGTGCGAGCTCGCCGAGGACCAGGTTGTCCCTGACCGTGGCGTCGAGGACGAGCTCCTCGGCGTGGCGATCTTCGTGCACGGTGACGAGGCCGCGGGCGCGGGCGCGGGTCACACGAACTGCCGTGGTTTCCGCGAGCTCGGGCGTGAACAGCACGTCACCGTTCACGCGGACCATTCCGGCGGCGAGCGGCACCAGGCCGGCTAGCGCGCGCACAAGCTCGGTCTGGCCATTGCCCTCGATTCCCGCCACGCCGACGATCTCGCCCGCGGCGACAGCTAAGCTCACGTCGACGATCGCGGGGCGCCGCTTTGGTGTCGACGCCTGCTTCCGCGTGGAGGGATCCGAGCCGTCTGCGGCCCCGCTCGCGCCATCGACGCCGCCCGCATTATCGACGCCGCCCGCGTTATCGACGCTGCCCGCATTATCGACAGAGAGCCCCACGAGCTCCAACAACGGCGCAGCGACGAGCGCGAGCGGCCGCGGCGTCAGCGTGTGCATCGGCTCATCGCCCATGACCGCGCGGGTCAGTCGCTCGAGGAGCACGCTCGCTTCTTCGCCGCTCCGCGAGTCCTCCGACAGCGACTCATGATGAACCTTGCTGCCGCGTCGCATCACCGTCACTTCGTCCGCGAAACGCACCACCTCATCGAGGCGATGGGTCACCACCACGATCGTAGCGCCGCCGGCGGCGAGGCGTCGCAGCGTGCCGTACAGCTCCGCGACCTCGAGCGGGGCGAGGACGGCCGTCGGCTCATCGAGCAGCACCGCGCGAGCGCCGCGAAACAAGACCCGCACGATCTCGAGGCGCTGCTTCTCGCCGACGCTCAGCTCCGAGACCGAAGAGTCGAGCCTGACCTCGAGCCCAGCCTCGGTCGCGATTGCTCCCGCTCGCGCCCGCGCCGTCGCGCGATCGAGCCGACCACGACGAACGGGCTCCGCGCCGAGCATGATGTTGTCGAGCGCGGTGAACACATCGACGAGCATGAAGTGTTGATAGACGAGGCCGATCTTGCGATCGAGCGCAGCCTGCGCATGCGGAGCGAGCGGTTCGCCATCCACCAGCACGCCGCCTGAGCTTGGCGCGAGGACGCCCGCGAGCATCTTGAGCGCGGTCGATTTCCCGGCGCCGTTCTCACCGACGAGGGCATGAATGCGGCCTGGCTCGAGCGTGATCGACAAGGACGAGACCGCGACACGATCTTCGAACAGGCGCGTCGCGAGGGCGAGCGCGAGGCGCGGTCCCGAGCCACGAGATCCCTCGGGCCGTACGTGCTCCGCCGCCTGATTCATGTGATAGGAAGCGCTGTGCCCCGACCTTTTGCGCCTGTCAAATCGCCGCCGCTGACGGAGCAAGAGGGCAGCACGTACCCGCGTCTCGTCGAGCTGATGCGGCGCCTGCTCGCGCCCGACGGTTGCCCATGGGACAAAGAGCAGACGATGGCGAGCCTGCGGCGCTACGTGCTCGAAGAGGCGTGCGAGGTCGTCGACGCGATCGATCGCGAGGACATGGCCGAGCTTCGTGACGAGCTCGGAGATCTGTTGTTGCAGGTCGTGTTTCTTGGCGAGGTCGCGCGCGAACGTGGTGACTTCGGTCCCGACGACGTGATCTCTGCCATCGTCGACAAGCTCGTGCGGCGCCACCCGCACGTATTCGGCGACCTTCAGCTCGAGGGGTCCGAGGCAGTCCTCGACAACTGGGAGCGGCTCAAGGCGAAAGAGCGCGAGCACAAGACCGAGCGGCGCGGCGTGCTCGACAGTATCCCGAAGAGCATGCCAGCGTTGGTGCGGGCGCAGCGCATGGGTGAGAAGGTGCGGCGCGTGGGCTTTGACTGGCCTGACGCGAGCGGGCCCAGGGCGAAGGTCGATGAAGAGCTTGGCGAGCTCGACCGTGCCGTGTTGAGCGGCGATTCGGCGCGCATCGAGAGCGAATTCGGCGACGCGCTCTATGCGTTATGCAACCTCGGCCGACATCACGGAGTCGATGCCGAGGGCGCGCTGCGTGGCACGATGCGAACCTTCGAGCGACGCTTCGCGCACGTCGAGGAGAGGGTCGAGCGCGACCACGGCGGCTTCGCGAGCCACGGAAAATTGCCGCTCGAGATCCTCGATGGATATTGGGAAGAGGCCAAGGGCATCGAGCGTGGCGCTCTCATGGTCACGAGCGACGCCGGAGATGCGGCGACGGCGAGCGAACAACAACGGACGGATAGAACATGAGCGAAGAAGTGCTGCACGTCACCCGCGATGGCCGCGTCGCGACCGTGACCTTGAACCGCCCCGCGTCGAAAAACGCCCTGAATCCGGCCCTCGTCGCTGCGCTCGCGCATGAGCTCACGAAGCTCGGCGACGACGCCGGTGTCGGTGCCATCGTGTTGACCGGGGCGGGCGACGCGTTCTGTTCCGGCGCGGATCTGAAGGCTGCCCTCATGGACCCGAGCGCGATGGGCGACATCGAGGCGCGGCTCGAACGATTCCACGACATCATCCGCGCCGTCGTCGGTGCGCCGCAGCCCGTGCTCGCGGCGGTCGATGGCCCAGCGGTAGGGTTTGGTTGCGATCTCGCGCTCGCATGCGATCTGCGCGTCGGCACCGAGCGCGCCTATTTCCAGGAGAAATTCGTGCGAATCGGTCTCGTCCCCGACGGCGGCGGCTCGCTCTGGCTGCCACAGATGATCGGCGTCGGGCGCGCGCTCGAGCTCATGCTTCTCGGTGAGCCCGTTGAGGGACGTCGCGCTCTCGAGCTTGGGCTCGTCAACAAGCTCGTAGCGCCGGAGCTGCTCATGCCGACCACGCTCGAGCTCGCGCGTCGCATCGCGGCGGGACCGCCCATCGCCAACACGGGCATCAAGCGCTCGGTGCGCGCGTCGCTCACGGCGGTAGCGCTCGCCCTCGGTCACGAAAAAGAGGCCCAGCTCCGGTGCCTTCATTCTCAAGATTTTCTCGAGGGCACGATGGCGTGGATGCAGAAGCGCGAACCCGTGTTCAGCGGCAACTAGCTAGGGCGCACGAAGTCGCCGAGCGCGAGCTGTTTGCAAGCGAAGGCTCAGCGATTGTCCATCGGGCGCGGGGCCACGCTAGAATTCGAGTATTCCCTTGCGACACCTCGGCGCTCCCTCGCTCTTCGCGGCGCTCACCATCGTGGGTGCTTGCCACCTGGGCCTCGGGCTCGATGCGCTGACGTTTCGCGACGTCGGTGATGCGAGCGGCGGAGGTTACGGCGCACAAGCGGGTGCGAGCGAGAGCGGGGGTGACGCACGCAGCTCGACCGCGACCGCAGGTGGGATGGACGCGGGCGGCACCGGCGGCGTTGGCGGCACTTCCAGTCAGGCGAGCTCGGGCGGCGCACCCGCTAGCACGGCGAGCGGCGCGGGCGGCGATGGCGCGGGCGGCACTGGCGGAGAAGGCGGCGCGGGCGGCAACGGCGGTGGAGGTGGCACGGTCGGCCCACCGAGCTGCGATGGCCTCGCTGCGAACTGCGGCCCCAACACGGACGAGAACTGCTGTGTCTCGCTTCCGATCCCTGGCGGGACCTTCAACCGGCTGAACAATGCGAGCTATCCGGCGAAGATTAGCGCCTTCGCGCTCGATCGTTTCGAGGTCACCGTGGGGCGCTTTCGGCGATTCGTGGTCGCGAGCGTCAATGGGTATTCCCCAAACCCGGGTGATGGCAAGCACACCCACCTCCCGAATGGCGGGAACCCCGGAGAATTGGGGTGGAACGCGACGTGGAACGCCAAACTGCCTGCTACCGCTGTGGCGTGGGACATGGCAGTTCAGTGTCCGTCGCAAGAGAGCGCCAATGCGACCTGGACACCCGCCGCGGCAGATAAGGAATATCTCCCCATCAATTGCCTGTCATGGCTCCACGCCCAAGCCTTTTGCATCTTCGACGGAGGCTTCCTGCCGACCGAGGCCGAGTGGAGCTTTGCCGCGACCGAGGGTAGCAAACAGCGCGCATACCCATGGGGAGCGGGAGTGCCCACCACGAATCACGCGGTCTATGCATGTCTCGGCAATCCTATGGATAGCGGCTGTACCCCGTCGGACATCCTCGCCGTCGGGAGCCGCCCTCTCGGCGATGGCGCGTATGGCCAGAGCGATCTCGCTGGTAGTGCCTATGAGTGGGTGCTCGATGACCACGCGGCGGTGCTCCCTAGTCCGTGCAACGACTGCGCCCTCGTCGGCGCTTTGGCCCTAGGCGTGCAACACGGCGGCAGCTGGGGCTACGCGGCGAACAGCCTGCTGACCGCGACCCGGCGAGCGATGGCGAAGATCGCGTCCGACAGCGCCACCGGGTTTCGCTGCGCGCGCCCAGCTCCGTGACGCGCCGGCGCTGTGCCCATCGCAGCGGCGCTCTGCCCATCTCACCGGCGTCTCGCCGATGTCTGCCGGCGCTGTGCCCATCGCAGCGGCGCTGTGCCCATCTCAGCGGCGCTGTGCCCATCTCAGCGGCGCTGTGCCCATCTCAGCGGCGCTGTGCCCATCTCACCGGCGTCTCGCCGCTGTCTGCCGCAAACACGTTAGCCGTAAGGGGCTCGTGCGCTCGCGAACTCGGCTGGAAGCCCGATGTCCTGCCACGACTCGAGCATGTCATAGGCTCCGACGTTGCGGCCGAGGCGTAGGCACTCTTCGAGCAGCGTCGTCATGGAGTACGAGCCTTGCGCGGGCACGAGCTCGAGGCAGCGCGGCTCGAGCACATAGATCCCAGCGTTGATGTGGTAGCGGAGCTCCGGCTTCTCTTCGATGCGGACGATCCGCCCGTTCTCTTTGTGGCATACGCCATAGGGCACGCGCACGGTGTGCTCGCGGAGCGCGACCGTCGCCTCGAATTTGCCAGCTTGATGAAGAGCGAGCATTCGCGAGACGTTCACGCTCGTCAGGAGATCGCCATTCATCACGACGAGCGGGCGAGCGGGCATGCCCGGTAACAGCCGTAGTGGCCCGGCCGTGCCGAGGGCGTTCTCTTCGTGAAGGTAGGAGAGCTTGCAATAGAAGCGGCTCCCGTCGCCGAAATGGTCCTGAATCATGGCAGCCATGTAATTGACCGATAGGAAGATGCGCCGGATCCCGTGGCTGACGAGGAGCTGAACGATGTGCTCGAGGATCGGTCGATCTCCGACTGGCAACATCGGTTTGGGGAGCGCCTGAGTGAGCTCTCCAAGCCGCTCGCCCTTGCCGCCAGCCATGATGACGCCGTAGCTGCCAGTGTCCTGACTCAGCATCGCGACCCACAGCGTGTGCAGATCGAGGAGCGTCCCATCCTCGGCGACGACGGGCAGGCATTTGTAGCCGCCCTGAAGCATGAGCCGCACCGCCTCGCTCCGGTGCACGTCCGGGCCCACGCGCGCAAACTTCGTGTTTGCGGCCACCATGATGCCGCTCTCGAGCGACTCGCCCCGCAAGAGCGCGCGGCGGATGTCCCCATCCGTGACCATCCCCACGATGCGGGGACCGAGCTCGCATATCAGCGCGACCTCGAGGCCGGCCTTCGAGATGGCCATCATCGCGTCCTTGATCGAAGCGCGTGGAGAGACGATCAACTCGTCGAGGGCAACGGTTGCTTGCACGGTCATCGAGCGATCTCGGCAGGGCGTAGCGGGTCAATGACGCGCATGGGCGTGGCGCTCGGACTCATGGCAATAGCCACCGGACTCATGGCAATAGCCGCGGGCCTCATGGCAATAGCCGCTCTGATTCATGGCAATAGCCGCGGGCCTCATGGCAATAGCCGCTCTGATTCATGGCAATAGC